>URRF01000005.1 GCA_900550145.1 uncultured Mollicutes bacterium | reverse complement strand
GAATCTTTTTTTGATGTTTCTATTACATCTAATATCCTTGGTATTGCTATTACTAGTATTACTGCTAATATTACTATTACTGCTAGTAATTCTATTAATGTAAATGCATTTCTCTTTTTCATATATCCTCCTTATTCTTATTTATAATATACCACAATTATATAAAAAAATAAAATCTATTTCTTCATATTATAATTCATTCTTATGTTCTATTACTTTCTTTGCTTTCATCCTTATTCTTTGTAATGCACTATCAACAGATTTATAACTCTTATCTAATAATTTAGCAATTTCATTATATTCAAAGCCCGCTATTTTTAAATCAAACACCATCTTTTCAAAAGTACTCAATCCCTCGCAAATCGAATTATATAAATTATTTGCAGTTTCTTCTCTTTCTAATTTAACACTAAGATCTTCATTATCAACAAACAAATGATCAAGCATATTAATACCATCAGCAACTTGTAAATCCAATGAATAAGATTCATTTAAAAAATCATGTTTCTTTCTCTTTGCTTTTGCTAACAAAGAAAACAACTGTCTATCTATACATATATTTGCAAAAGAGGAAAACTTTGATTCCTTAGAATCTTTGTAAGAATTTATTGCCTCACTAAGTCCAACCATTCCTTCTTGAAATAAATCTTTATACTCAAGCCCAAAACCTTTTGCATAATTTGCAAATTTTTTTACTTTCATATTTATAACATTTTTATATTTATCATATAAAATCGATGACGCAGTTTCATTACCATCAGCAATCAAATACAAAAGTTCCTGATCATTGTATTCATTTTTCATATTAAAAATTCCTTTTTTCAAATATTTTATATATTAAAACTCCAGCTGCAACAGACGCATTTAAAGAATTAACTTTACCAACCATAGGAATATTTACAACATAATCACAAGATTCTCTAACTAACCTACTAATACCAAATCCCTCACTACCAATAACAAGTGCTAAAGGAATATCGTAATCAATCTTAGTATATGAAACACTATTTACCATATCAGTACCTATAATCCATATTCCATTTTTCTTTAATTCTTTTATTGTACTATTAAGATTGGTCACCATGCATATTTTCATATTATTAAGTGCACCAGCACTAGTTTTCATAACAGTTGAATTAACAGATACACTCCTATCCTTTGGTATTATTATTCCATCAACACCTGCAGCTTCACAAGTTCTAATAATTGCTCCAAAATTATGTGGATCTTCTAAATGATCTAAAATTACTAAAAATGGTTTATCACTAACTAATAACTGATCTAAACTAGAATATTCAAACTCTGGAACACTTAAAATTATACCCTGATGATTGCCATTTTCAAGTTTATCTAATTCAAATTTTGTAACATAATCTATACAAATATTACGTTTTTGTAAATCAGAAATTATATTTTTATCACTAAAATCTTTACAAATATATGCTTTATTTATTTTTTTATTATTTAATAAAGCTTCTTTAACAACGTTTTTACCATATATATACATATTAATTCTCCTTTATATATTTAACTAATTCATCAATTCTTTCATAACTACAAGTTAAATACAAATAACCAAATATTGCTTCTAAACCAGTAGCACACTTATAAGTAATAATATCTGTATTACTAGGATGAGAATTAACTTTAGCATTTCTAGCCCTTTTATATACATCTACTTCATCATCATTTAATATGTTATTATTTATAAGTTTATCTATGTAATAAGCTTGCCCCTTAGCACTCACATACTTAGTACACTCCTTTTGTAAATCGTTTACTTTATTTATTTTACTATAAACAAGCATACTTCTTATTTTAAGTTCATAAATAGCATCCCCAATATATGCTAATACTAACGGATTAACCAAATTAACATTCATACTATTCCTCCATACAAAAACAAAGAATAATTTAATTTATTCTTATATTAAATTCCCCATCTTTTGAATATAAATACTGTTCTCTTGCATATCTAGCAACATAATCTGGATCCTGAAGTTTTTCAACCTCTACCTTCAAATAATCCTCTTCTTCCTTTAATTTAGCAAGTTGCTCAGTATAAAAAACTTTTTCATTACGTTTTACTAATAATTGCTTCCATAAAGAACACATATTCCATGACAAAAGAAATATCAAACATGTAGATGTTACAAATATTAATAATACTCTTCTTTTATTTTTTTTAGTTATTTTCTTTGTCATATCATCGTCTCCGCATGTGAAATTATAACACTAGCATACATAAAAATCAACGTTTAAATTTTGATAATATTCTACTTGACAATTTATTAACGCTAAAATAGCCAAGTATAAGAGCAATAACAAAGTAATAGTGAATTATACCATCATTAATTAATCTCAATATTATAAAATAAATAACCACATTATCAAGTACAAACAAAATATTTATAATAATTCTAAACACTTTCTTTGTATAAAATATAAACTTATAATTTAAATTAGTTAAAATCGAAAATATTATTCCATAAAGAAAAGAAAATACTATTGATTTAATTTGTATATTTAATGGTATCATTTAAATAATCTAGTAAATACTCCTTCCTCTTTATTCTTTTTCTTAATATTTTCTATATACATTAAACTACTTAATTTTCCTTTAATAACCACATTCCCCTCAATAGTATCTAATTTAACCATTTCAAGAGATTCACCCTTAATATCCATATAACCCATTACAGTTTCTAAAAGAAATTCTTCATTATCAAAACTCTCTATTTTTACAACTCCTGTTATATTTATACTTCCTCTATCAACCATAGATAAAGAATGACTACTTGTACTATTCATATCATCACCTATCTAAGTATATGAATTAAAACATTAAATATAACAAAAAAATACTGTTATTCTTCAGTATTTTCTTCTTCTTTTTTATATTCTTTTAAAATAGCATCCTCAAACATTTGACGAGTTTCTGCATTTAATGGATGAGCAACATCCTCATTCTCATTATTCTTGTTCTTACGACTAGGCATTGCTAACATTAATTTGTCATCTTTTTCTATTATACGAATTCCCTTGATCTTAAAGCAATCATCTAATACAACAGTTGCAATTCCTCTCATACGACTATTTTCTCCTGATACTTTATGTACCGATACAGATGTAATTTTCAAGTTAATCAACTCCTTCTACTTAAATTTTATATTTTTATTTAGAAAAAGTCAATATTTTTTATAATCTTGTTAATTTTAATACTTTACTCATTTCACGATTTAAATTCTTTTCATCTAAATTATATAATTTATACAATTGCTTTAAAAAATAATAACGATCTAATTCATTATCAAATATCATATCTGCCAACTCTAATGCATCATCATATTTAAAATTATTAAATAAACCAATATCACTTATTAATTCTCTATTTCTAAATCTATCATTTATATAAGAAACATCTATTTTATTATTAATAATACTATTTAACAATTTAGCAAAAAAATTAATATTATTTTGTATTATTGCTTCATTTAATGTACCATTTGGAACTCTTACCTCAATAGTGTTATACTCTTTTAATTTATTTGGATCATCAAATACACCATGAATACATAAACCAAGATATTTTCCACGATAACCTTCTATACTATCTAAAAAATATAAAGCACATTTTAAATTCTTGATAAAATCTTTATCTTTATATATGCTATCAATACAATTTAATTCCTCTTTGTTAATACTCTTAGCATAAAAACTAATACATTTTCTAGGCAAATTATCTTCTCCATAATAAAAATTATATATTATTCTCTCATAAATAGCCCATATTTTTATTAAAGTAAGCCAATTATCATAATTATTACCTAACACATGTGCACCAAAATGCATATGAGTAGAACATTCTTTAGCACTCGCCTTATATCTAACTAAATCATTACAAATACTTTTTAAATCATTCCAGGCCATTTTATTATCTCTCATAATATTAGATTCTATTTCACAACCACCTATAACATTAGTATTCTCCCTAGAAAAAAAATAACTATTATTTTCATTTTCCATATGCTTAGATTCATGAAATTCTAGTGGTACACTAAAAGCCCTACTAATATTTAATCTCGCTATATCATTTAGCCTTAAACCAACAAATTCAAGTTCAACACCAAAAGTCATATCGCTATTATTAACATTCAATACATCACGATATTTTAACTCTAAATCATTTATATAATATAATAATTCTTTAATACTACTAATTTTTAATTTACTTAACACGATGGCATCCCTTCTTACGGCCCATATTATACATATTTATAATTTTTTGTCAAAAATCTAATTCAATATTACCTGTTAGTATATCAGAATAATTAAAACTTCTCTTTATTCCATCTATAGTTTCTACAACAAAGATTCTACTATATAACTCTTTTATAACACCCTCAAATATTTCTGCTTTATTTCTTATATTATTTATTTTTATATTTACCTTTTTATTTAATTTACTAGATATATCCAATTTTATTTTATCTATCATATTATACCCTCGGATATCCAACAAACATAGTACCATGAGTTATAATTCCACCCATGCCATCCTTGCCATATTTAGTCTTATCAATAATATCCATAATATCAATATTTTTATTTATATCAGTTAAACTTACCTTAAGAGCAATAATAGCAGGATCAAGAGCATGAATATTAATTCTCTTAGGACTAGATGCAAAATTAGCTCCATTTTTAATTAAACCCTCATAATATGAACCACAAGCGCCTGCAATAATAATAAGTTTATCATGTGCCCTTTCATATTTCCTTGCTTCTATTACAGCATCTATAAAATTAGAAGAATTTTTATATGCACCAGCATCATCTAAGCCACCTTTTTTATTATTATATGCATCATGTCCTGTTATAACTAATATATCTGGTTTTATCAACTCCAAATGTTCCCTTATATGTTCCTTTATCTCATCTTCTTTCATTGCTATACCATAAGCCATAACATTAAATTTTTTATACAACTTCAAACACCTTTCCAAATATTCATTATCACCATCTATATGAAGTATCTTACCAGGCAAATAAAAAAAATCATTTCTATCTAAATTCTCATCAATCCTATCTATTAAAGATTCATCATTCACAGTATTCCCATCATGTAATACCAAATCATCTAAAGTACTATCCGCAACCAACCTCACATTAATACCTTTTAAAATATACATCTCATCTTTAATATCTATTATTTTAAATACAATGTCATTATTATATGACTTTCTGGTTACAGCATCACCTATTTTAAACATAATATCACCATTAAATTATATTCAAAAACAAAAAAAAGAGAACAAATCTCTAATTTTTAATAACAACTCCCCTGTTTTTGCAACTATCCTTACCCTCAGGACAATAACCCATTGTAACACAAGTAGGTCCTAATAAACCACCTATCAAAGGAGACACACTCTTTACATCACTTACCCATTTATTAACAATTTTCCTTATTTCCCATTGGGCCTTATTACAACATCTCATTTTACTTATCCAGCACAATGACCTAGCATTCATAGTAGTAAATATATTACAACTATTACCTGACAAATAAAAATATACTAAATCTTCATCTCTTACACCATAACTCTTAAACTCATCAACAATCTTTTTATTATTCGCAAAAATTTCCCTATACTTACTTTCATACTCTTTCAAACTATTTGGAATAACATAATTATCTAAATTCCATAAAGGAACAAAATCAGGTATCAACAATGAATGCATTCTATGTCTTGTAATATGAGTTAGTACAGCCAAAGAAATAGATGTTTCAAAAGAAAAAATTACTTGCTCAAGTTCTCTATTATTTTTGCTATTCTTTAAAGAATCCATCAACTTTAACTTAAGATCTTTATCCATACCATCTATTATTTTTCTAGATGTATTATAATCCATCTGATATCTATTTATTAAAATACTAGACAAAACTATCTCATCTGAATTATTAGTATAATTAACTAATCTGGATTCTTTTACCAAACTACTCGATAATTTAAACTCATCATCCAAATAACTAAACTTATCTAAATAACAATCCATATTCTCATTTTCCAATGCTTTGTACAAATATGGAACATTTTCCTTAATTATCATTGCAAACTTCTTACCTAGTTCATTCACTTCACTAATCCTAGATATTTTTCCATATAACATATCAGATGTTATCTTTAATAATTCATTCGCATCACACCCCATAATAATGTTGCTATAATAACTATAAGGAAGAATATAACGAGCATCCTCAATAGGTAATTTCTTATCAACTAAATTGCCATATTTCAAAAATAAATCCTTCATATACTTTTTATACTTATTCTGCAATTTCTTATTATTAGAAAGGACATTACTATCTTTATCCATAAAAATAGGAACATAAAAACCAACATTCCTAAAATCAACATTCCTACGCGATTTAATAGTAAAAGACGTTAACCTATAAGAAATTAATATTTGTTCAACTATTGGTGTAACATTCTCAATCGCAAAAACCAAATAATCATGCTCAGATATAGATTTATGACCATATCCAACAACAATCCTAGCAAGCTTCAAATTAGATTCATAACTAGAATTCTTTTTAATAACTTCAGTTACAGTTCCATTAGCACGAGACAAATTTCCTGAAGACGCAACTACCTGAACTCTTTTTTTTATATCACTGTTTTTATTACCTAAAAGCATAACAACTTTCATAACTACACCTACCTTAAAACAATTATATCAAAAAAAACTACTCTTAGAAAGTTCATTTGAAATAGCAACGAAAATTTCTAATGGTAATGCCTCTGCCCTTACATCAGTATTATACCCATACTTACATAGAACACTTCCTACAATATCCATATCATATTCTTTAAGATTATTCCTCAAAGTTTTCCTCTTTTGTCTAAAAGAATCCCTAACCAATTTAAAAAACAACTTATCATTTTTTACATACAACTTATTTTTCTTCTTTTCTAAACTTATAACCACACTATCAACATTTGGTTTAGGAACAAATACATTTTTACTTACTGTAAATAATTTTTTAACCTCAAAATAATAATTTATAAATACAGTAAGCGAACCATAATCCTTACTATTTGGTTTACTTGATAATCTATCCCCAACTTCCTTCTGAACCATAACTATTATTTTATCCACATCAATGCCATCATCTATAAACTTAGTAATTATTGGAGTAGTAATATAATATGGTAAATTAGCAATTACATATAACTTACTATAAGTATAATCTTTTATATCATCACATACATTTCTCTTCAAAAAATCATCATAAATAATATTAACATTACTGATTGTATCCAATATTGGTTTTAAAGTAATATCAATCTCATAACCAATTAAATGTTTACAAAGAGGCGCAACTTTTCTTGTTAAAGCACCTGCACCACACCCAATTTCAATAACCAATGTCTCATTATCAACATCAGAATAAGAAACTATATTATTTAATATGTTATCATCTTTCAAAAAATTTTGACCAAACTTTTTCTTAAACTTAAAACCATAATCTTGAATAAAATCTCTTTGATTCATACATCCTCCTATGAAAAAAACTCATTAAAGAGTTTTATCTTCCATATCTAAGTACTTCATAAGTTACATTTTGTCTTCCAAATTCATAAACTGCATTATCTCTTTCACTTGCAAATAATAAATCCATAAGAATTTCTCCTCTATTCCAAGCACTTATCATCGCACCACCCGTATCAAGAACTATACCAGTAATAGAACCATCTATTCTATCACCAGTAATTCTTATTATACTTCCAAAAGGAAACTTAGAATTAGCAGCAGCCAAAATTCTAACTTCACCAAACTCACTATCAAAATATGTAATGTTAGATGGAGTTCTAACACCATTTACATATTCATACACATTGTGTCCAGATGCTGTAACACCAGAACATCCTACACAATCAGGACCATATGCTGTTATTGTACCATAATATGTATCTATTGATTTATAATTATCTTTATTTTTAATTTTTGTTGTAGTTGTACCTGTACTATTAGTGCTATCTAAATAAGGTACACTATTATATTTATATAACTCACTTAAAGTCGATTTTGCTTGTTCCATGGAAGGATTAATTGTAATACATAAAAATAAACTTATAAATACTACTATTCCAGAAATTACTTTCAGGAACGAACTTGTCTTATCAGTCATTTCTTTTCACCTCGACATATAGATAGTATCATAATTTAATATCTAAGTCAAATAACTCACATGCTACTTTATTAGTAGTACTAATTACCTCTTCAACTGAAACACACTTTAATTTACTAATATATTCTGCAATATATATTAAATTTAAAGGACTATTCCTTTTACCCCTATTAGGTACAGGAGTAAGATATGGAGAATCTGTTTCAAGCACAATGTCTTCCAATTTAAGTTTAGAAATCACCTCTTTCAACTTACAATTCTTAAAAGTTATTACCCCGCCTATCCCTAATTTAAAGCCAATTTTAATAAATTCCATTGCACTTTCATAACTACCAGAAAACGCATGAATAACACCTCTCACATTATATTCTTTTAATATATTATATACATCACCAACTGCATCTCTACTATGAATTATTACAGGTAAATTATATTTACTAGCAAGTTCCAATTGCTTTTTAAATACCTCAATCTGAATATTTCTATTATCCTTATTCCAATAATAATCAAGACCTATCTCACCAATTGCAACCACCTTATTATTATCTAACATACCTTCTAATACCTCAATATAATCATCCTCAATATTATCAAGTTCAGTTGGCTGATAACCAACTGCAGCATAAATATTATCATTATTTGATAATTCAACAGATTCAATATTAGTAAAATATTCACATCCATTTACTATACAATAAATATTATTTTCTTTTAGTTTTACAATCAAATTATCTAAATCCTCATAATAACTTCTAAATAAATGACAATGTGTATCAATCATAACCTCACCTCATAATAAAATTATACCACAAAGGTATAATTTTATAATTCTCTAACATATTTTATATAAGTTATAAAAAAGCCAATTACTACTAACATATAACATAAATCTAAATACGAAAACTTAATTATCATAGATATCATACAATAAATAATTATTGTCATAAAACCTAATGAAGTTCTCATTACTGACTTATAAATGTAGTTTTTCATAGTTTCTCCTTTTCTATCCTACAATTTCATATTAACATACTTATTATAAAATATTAAAGAGAAAATAATGTTTTAATATGTCGATTTACACTATTATACGTTCAACAATCTCATTATAACCTGAATTGGCATATAAAAGAACTCTATAATTTCATTTGAACTTGTCATTATAGCATAAAGTAACCAATTATATATTATAGGGCCGACAAAATACCACACTAACAAAAATAGAGCAATTTTAATAATAACCAAATCCAATTTAATAAATCTTAAAATAACATTTATTAAATATGAAATAAGACCAATTGATAAAGCTGCTAATATAAGTGGAATAGCAATATCTTTCACAAATACCATAATATCTCCTCCTATTTTTCTTTATTTAAATCAATTCTCATAAATAATGGTTTTGGATCATTTAAAACAATCCCTTTTTCTAATCTGCCATATTCCTTTACACTTTCATAACTAGTTTCATTAGTATTTAATTGTTTAAAAATCTCCATACTTGTAGTTGGAATAAATGGGAACAATAAAACAGAACTTATTCTTATACATTCTAACAAATTATAAAGTACAGTAGATAATCTAGCGTTCATTTCCTCATTCTTAAACAAAACCCAAGGAGCAGTATCATCTATATACTTATTACACTTTCTTAATAAATCAAATATACAATCTAATGCATCACTTATATGCAAACTTTCCATCTTATTATCTACAACCTTATATAAATTACTTGCAGTATTTATTAAATCGGTATCAACTTTTTCATATATCTCGCCATTAGTAACTACACCATCAAAATATTTTTTAGACATGCTTATAGTTCTATTAACTAAATTGCCTAGTACATTAGCCAAATCAGCATTAGTACGAGCCACTAACGCATCCTCAGAAAAAGTCCCATCATTTCCAAAAGAAACTTCTCTAAGCACAAAATACCTAACCGCATCTACACCATAATCATTAATATACTCTCTCGGATCTTTATAATTTCCAAGTGATTTAGAAATCTTTCCTCCATCAATAACTAACCAACCATGGCCAAAAACCTTATCAGGAAGTGGCAAATCAAGTGCCATTAATAATGCAGGCCATATAATAGTGTGAAACCTAATAATTTCCTTTCCTACCAAATGAAGATTTGCTGGCCAATATTTTTTAAATAAGCTATCATCATCACTCATATAGCCAAGTGCAGTTATATAATTAGATAAAGCATCTATCCATACATATATAACATGCTTAGGATCAAAAGTAACAGGAACGCCCCAATCAAAAGAAGTACGTGAAACACATAAATCCTCAAGGCCTGGCTTTAAAAAGTTATTTACCATTTCATTTTTTCTAGATACTGGTTCAATAAAATCTGGATGCTTATCATAATATTCCAAAATTTTATCTTGGTACTTAGATAATTTGAAAAAATAACTTTCTTCTTTTACCTCATGAACTTCACGGGCACAATCTGGACACTTGCCATCTATTAATTGTGTTTCAGTCCAAAACGCCTCACATGGTGTGCAATACAATCCCTTATATTCACCCTTATAAATATCGCCTTGCTCATAAAGTTTATTAAATATTTTTGCAACTGCTTTTTCATGATACGAATCAGTAGTTCTTATAAACTTATCATAACTTATATTAAGCGATTTCCATAAATCCTTTGCATTACTTACTATTTCATCTACATACTCTTTTGGACTTACACCCTTCTCCTTCGCCTTCTTTTCAATTTTCTCACCATGTTCATCCGTACCAGTTAAAAAGAAAACATCATAACCAGTTAATCTTTTATATCTAGCAATACTATCAGCAATTATAGTTGTATAACAATGCCCAATATGAAAGTTGGCACTAGGATAATAAATTGGTGTAGTAATATAATATTTATCCATTAACTTCATTCCTTTCTGTAGAACCAATTCCACCAGTTCTAACACTATTTATTTCTTCCTCATCATCTATTGTCAAGAATTTAACAAATATTCCCTGACAAATTCTATCACCCTTATTAACTACAAAATCATCATTTCCTTCATTTTGTAATTTTATAAATAGATGTCCTTCATTAGTAGGATTATCATAATAATCACTTTCAATAATTCCTACTTGATTACACAATCTAACATTATGTTTAAAACCAATACTACTTCTAACAACTAACATAAGCATCTCATCTTTATTCATAATGACTTTTATACCAAGAGGTATCTTTTTAGTTTCACCCTTGTGAAGTACAAACGACACAATAGATTCAAAATCATAACCAGCACTATTGTTAGTAGATCTTTTAGGTAAATGATAAGAATTATAATCTTCCATACTACCACCTACTTCTCTTTTATATTCATCATACGAAACCTTTTCAAATTTTCTCATAACGCCTCCAAAAAAAACAATTATCATCCTGCTAAGGACGAATAATTGTTATCCGCGGTACCACCTTAATTCATATTAAATATGCTCTCAACCCTTTAACGCAGGATACGAAACGCTCAAAAGACCATATTCGAAAATTTCATTATATCTCCTCACACCAAACAGAGATTCTCTTAATAACTCAATAATCTACTCATCCCATCAACACGTTTAAGCAATGAAATTATAACATATCAAATAAACATTTACAAGAAAAATAAAACATAAACAAATTGTTTACGTTTATTCTAGATGCTTACTAAGAAACTTAGCAATAAAATTAGAACATTTCTCTTCAGTGTCATTTATATTTTCATCAGATAATATAATCACAGAACCAACAGCATCACCACTTACTATTACAGAAGAAACAATATACTTAGATTCCTCAACGATTCCACTTATAATTTCTAAACCATCATTGCTATTATTCAATGTAACACTTCTTTTATCAATAATATTACTTAAAGATTGGCTTATTTCCTTGCCATTATACTTCTTCTTTAAAGAACCAGATGACGCTATAACACAATCTCTATCAGTAATCAATATATTTTTATTAATTATATCATAAAACGAATCACTACAGGCCTGAGCAATATCATTTAAATCAGACATATACGAATACTTTTTTAACACAACAGCATCCCCGTTAATAAATATTTCTAGTGACTCACCATCTCTAATTTTTAAATTTTTCCTGATTTCCTTAGGTATTACAATTCTTCCAAGCTCATCTACTCTTCTTAATACACCTGTTGATTTCACCACATTACCTCACTTTCTTTCCTTATTTATTATGTGAGTGTAATTACAAAATATACCAAATTATTAGCAATTAACTATATGTTACGTGTGTAAGTATATAATATGGATTTTTTTAAATCAATAGGTTTAATGAATTTGGAAAAAATTACCAATTCTATAAAGTATTCAACAATTCTATAATATAATAAATCCAATGTCTTTTTAAATTTATAATTGAAAGAGTTAATACTATTCTATTATTTAGATAAGATAACTTAAAATTCTTACTAACTTGATAAGCAGATACAAATAGTTTATCTGGCTTAATTACTTTAGTCATATTTTCATTAAAAATAATTTCAATAGAATTATCAGTTTGTTTAACTTTATCTATTCCCTTTTTATCCTTCATACTCTCAAACCATTCCTCATACATATAAACAAGCATACTTTCACTAATTTTACCAAATCTATCTTCTATTTCATTTTTAACTTTTAACAAAGATTCATAACTATCTATACTATTAATCATTTTATGAATTTCAATTTTTAATTTATCATCACCTACATAATCATTATCAATATGCGTTTCCACATTTAAAGAAGGCATAATCTCTTCCTTAAGTTCACAATCAGTAACTAAACCAGCAAGCTTACCTACCTCTTCATTCAACATTTTAATATACAATTCTATACCTATAGTATCTATAAATCCAGATTGTTCTTCACCTAAAATATCACCTGCACCTCTAATTGATAAATCTCTCATTGCTATAGAAAAACCACTACCTAATTGCGCAAATTCCTTTATTGCAGATAACCTTTTAACTGCAATTTCATTTAAAACTTTATTCTTACCATACATTAAATAAGCATATGCAATTCGATTAGTTCTTCCAACTCTACCTCTAATTTGATACAACTGACTTAATCCAAACTTATCCGCATCTAATATTATTAAAGTATTTACATTTGGAATATCAATTCCAGTTTCAATTATAGTCGTACACAAAAGAACATTAAATTCCTTATTTATAAACTTGAACATTATATCTTCTATTTCACTTTTATTCATTTTACCATGTGCTATACCAACATTTATATCAGGTATTAAAGATGTTAACTCCTTTATTCGCTTATCAAATTCACCTATCCTATTACACAATATAAATATTTGACCACCTCTTGATAATTCCTTATAAATAGCATCTTTTATAACATAGAGATTCTCCTCAAGTACATAAGTTTGTACAGGATACCTATCACTAGGTGGAGTTTCAATTAACACAAGATTTCTAAGACCAACCATAGACATTTGCAATGTTCTAGGAATTGGTGTTGCAGATAAAGTTAAAACATCTATATTAGATTTATATTTTTTTATTTTTTCCTTATGAGTCACCCCAAATCTTTGTTCCTCATCAACAACAAGTAATCCCAAATCTTTAAATTTAACATCATCGCTCAATAACCTATGAGTACCAAATAATATATCTATTTGACCATTTTTCAACTTTTCTATTATATTTAGACATTCCTTCCTCGTTGTAAAACGATTAAGTAAAGCAATATTAACAGGAAAACTAGAAAATCTAGACAAAGCAGATGTATATTGTTGATTTGATAAAATTGTAGTTGGGCACAAATACGCCACTTGTTTATTTGCACAAACTGCTTTAAATATTGCTCTAAATGCAACTTCCGTTTTACCATAACCAACGTCTCCACAAAGAAGTACATCCATTGGTGTAGTATCTTCCATTTGTTTTTTTATTGTTTCCGTAGCTCTTAATTGATCAATAGTATCCTGATACATAAATTCACTTTCAAACAATGCTTGTTCGGGAGTATCAACAGGAAATGCAAAACCCTTTTTTGATTTTCTTTCAGCTGCAGTTTTTAATAATTCAGCAGCTATATTTCTTAGACGACCTTTAACAGATAATTTAGTTTTCTGCCATTCAGTACCACCTAATTTATTTAATTTTGGAACAATACTATCATTAGAAGAATATTTACTAATAAATTCTATCTTTTCAACAGGAATATATAACTTTTCTTCATCTCTATATATTATTTGCAAATAATCTTTTACTATATCACCTTTTTTCAAAGCAACTATTCCAGCATATCTACCAATACCATGAGTATTATGAACAACATAATCCCCTACATTTAAAGTGTCTACATTGTTAATCTTCGTTCCAAATTTAAATTTACTCTTATAGACAGATTTATTTTCAATATTTTTAAAAATGTTATTAGCACTTAAAAAAACATAATTAGAAAATATAAAACCAGAAGTAATAGAATGTATTACAATATTAACTGAGTTTAATTTAATATTATCTAAAGTAGTAAAATTCATCTTTATATTTAAATACTTATTAATATTTTTTACCTGATGTTCATTATTCAAACATATCACAACAGTTTTTCCTAAATCAACATATGAAATTAAATCGCTACGCAACAATTCAAAGTTATCTTTATAATAAGGTGCATCATGGGAATCATACCTAATAACCTCATCAATTTTAACATTTGGTAATATATCATCAACACTCGATATATATATTCCCTGATTACCAATAAATTCCTCTAAACTAAACATATAATCTGTATTTTCTTTATTTACTTCTTTATAATTTACAATTTCTTCTTCTAATCTTAAATAAGAATTATATATTTGTGAATAATCAATATAAACTAATAACGGATTTAATAAATAATCAACTAATCTATCAACTTTTACATACATTGGCAAATATTTTTGCAGTCTTTTATCTTCTTCTATATCACAATTAACAATAAATTCGCTAAAAGGATAAAACATTATATTATTTAATTCTTTAACTGATAATTGAGTATTAACGTCAAATTTTCTTATTGAATCAACTACATCACCCCAAAACTCTATTCTAATCCCATTTTCTTCACCTACAGGAAATATATCCAAAATATATCCTCTATTTGATATTTCACCAGTTTTAGTTACCAAAGATTGAGTTTTATACCCCATGCCACATAATTTTCTATACAATTCGTTTTTATTTATTTCATCATTAACTTTAATATCAATTTTACTATTTTGCCACAAATCCCTATTTGGTAAATATCTAAGTAATCCCATTAAATTGGTAATTATTATTTTTTTTTCATTATTAAAAACAATAGAATTCAAAGTTTCTAATCTAGTTATTTCCATTTCAGGACTACTAATAGATGCCTCACTTGTAACAAAATCATCCATTAAAAATAAATATGCATCATGGTTATAATTTACAAGTGAATTATATAATTTATTTGCCTCATATATAGAATTAACCACAACTAAAATATTAGAGTTGTTTTTCTTATATAAATCATCTATATATATACACTCTAATTCACTATTCAAACCAACTATATTAATTGATCCATCTTTTATTTCCTTAAAATCAAACATAACTCACCTTCCAACGCAAAAAGATACATTCTTATGTACCACTGATTTTCCTATTATACTTACTCATAACATCTTGAAAAGGAAACTTTAAATAATCATCTAATATCAAAATACTTTCATCAATAACTCGATTCAATGCCTTTTTGTCATCATTACTAAATTTTCCTAATACATAATCTTTTGTTTCAATATTCTTATTATTAGATATTCCTATTTTTAATCTTTTATATTCGTTAGTATTCAATTCTTTTTCAATATTTTTTAACCCATTATGTCCAGCTGAGCCCCCCGATGGTTTTAATTTATAACAACCAACAGGCAAATCTAAATCATCGTTTATAATTAAAATATCCGATATATCTATTTTATAATAATCAACAAATTTCTTTACCACCTCACCAGACAAATTTATATATTTCTGTGGTTTTAAAATAATTATTTTTTCATTTTGATAAAATACTTCACAATACAAACCATCATACTTTTTTTTCATAGAAACATAACCAATATGTTCAATAAATTTATCAATAACCATAAAACCAACATTATGTCTGGTATTTTCATATTCCATTCCTGGATTTCCCAAACCAACAATCAATTTCATATTTCCTAAATTATTTCCCGGGAAATAATTTTACCTCCTTATATACATCATTTTTTTTAATATTTCTATCTTTTGCAACCATTTTTATTGCTTCCTTTTCTGATAATCCATCATTCATATACATTTTTACATGATCAGCAAGTGACAAACTATCATATGTTATATCATTTTTATTTCCATCAACTACAATAACAAACTCGCCTCTAACATCAGCAAGTTCTTTTATTATATCACTACAATTACCTCTATATATTTCTTCAAATTTTTTACTAATTTCCCTTGATATAGATATTTTTCTATCTCCAAATACATTCAACAAATTATTTAGCATATCAATTATTCTATGAGGTGCCTCATAAAAAATAATCGTATAAGTGATATTTTTCAATTGTTGCAATTCTTTTATTCTTTTAGATTCTTTACTATTTAAAAAACCGTAAAACAGAAACTTTTCACAATCAAGAGTAGACGATGTCAATGCAGGTATAGCAGCAGTCGCACCTGGTAAAGAAACAACATTAAAACCATTTTCTACTGTTCTTTTAACTGAAACATTACCCGGATCACTTAAAATAGGTGTACCTCTATCTGATACCAATGCAACGTTTTTACCTTTTTTCAAATATTCTAAAATTTTATTTGAATTAATTTCCTCATTAAATTTATGAAGTGCAATTAAATGTTTTTTAATATTATAATGATTCAATAAATTTATAGTTACCCTTGTATCTTCAGAAAAAATAACATCTACATCATTCAAAACTCTAACTGCTCTAAATGTTATATCCTCTAAATTTCCTATAGGCGTCGGAACAATATATAAAGTTGGGCTATTGTCATAACTTTTTTGACTCATCATTTTACCTCCTATAAATTATTTCCCGGGAAATAATTTGTTTACAATTATTTTGTAAAGTTTTTTAAAATATCAACTATTTCCTCAGTATAATTATTATTATCATCATGAACTATTATTGGATTCATAACTTTTAAAGAACAATTACCATTTTTAGTTCCTTCAATAAGTATTAAATTGGCTTGTCTATTTTTTTTAGGATAAACAAATTGAATTCTTTTTGGTTCGATTCCAAATTTTTTCATTAATATAAATATATCACATAATCTATCTGGTCTATTAACTATTGCTACATTACCCTTATCTTTAAGAAGTCGTTTAGAAATTTTTAATATATCTTCTAAGGATAAATATACTTCACTTCTTGCTATTTTTTTATTATCATTGTTACTCATCATGGTGTTTGATTTAAAATATGGCGGATTACTAACAATAGTATCATAATAATTATTTTTCATATCTAAAGACAATTCTTTAATATCTCCATTAATTATATTAATTTGATCTTCCAATTTATTATATTGAACACTTTCTTTGGCCAAAAGATATGAACTTTCTTGTATTTCTACACCAGTTATATCTGCACTTGTTCTTTTACTTAACATAAGTGGAATTGGAGCATTACCAGTACCAATATCAAGTATATTTTTAGCACATTTTTTTATATTAACAAAATATGCCAGTAAAATTGAATCCAATGAAAACATGAATTTATTATCATCTTGATATATCTTAAGTTCACCATCCCATAACAAATCATTCAATTTTTTCATTTTACTTCAATAGTCAAATATTCATCGTCATCTGTAAGTATTGTATAACTTTTTTTTAAAATATTAAGCTCCACAACCTTACCATTTTTTTCATTATATTTAACTTTATCTCCTAAATTTGGTAAACTTTTTCTATATTCTTCGTATACATCATTTTCATATGTAAGACAACATAATAATCGACCACAAGAACCATTTATTTTATTTGGATTAAGTGACAAATTTTGATTCTTTGCCATATTTATAGAAACTGAATCAAAATTTACTAAATAATCTGTACAACATAATGTTCTACCACATGGTCCAATTCCGCCAATTTCTTTTGCTTTATCACGAACACCAATTTGTCTTAATTCTATTCTAGTTTTAAATATACCAGCTAATTCCTTTGCTAAATTTCTAAAATCTATTCTTGAATCTGATAAAAAATGATACATTAATTGCTCTTTATCAAACGTAAAGTTTGCATCAATTACTTTCATATTCAAATTATATTTTTTAATTAATTTTTCACATTCTTTCATTGCCTTTTTTTCTTCATTTAAATTCAATTCATGCTTTTTTCTATCATCTTTTGTTGCAATTCTTATTATCCTTTTTAATGGCATATTTAAACTTTTTTCGTTTTTTTCAACGATAAGAGTTGCTATTTTACCATATTGCAAACCTCTTTCAGTTTCAACTATTACATCATCACCGAAATTCGGTTTTATATTTGCTGGATCAAAGTAATATATTCTCTTTCCCTCTGTAAAACTTACACCAATTACTTCCTTCATTTCATGCCTCCATGTCTATTATCATACCATCTATTAACAAGTTTGTATTAGCATTGCTTTTTACTAACTTTTCTTTATCTAATATTACATTTATTTTATTTATTAATTTTTTTGTATCATTTTTATTACATATTGCATCAATCAATTTAATATAATCATCATAATACGTAACATGTTTATATATTTTATAATTTAATAAATCGCTGTAAAATAAAACTAAATAATCAAAAAATTTTAATATTTCCTCTTTTTCTTTAAAATTATCGTAAAAATATTCTTTAATATGCATTATTATTTTTATTCCATTTTCCTCATAATATTGAATGAATTTTATAACATTATTTAAAAATAATTCATGATACTCATTGATATCTGTTTGATTATTTATTTTAAAAACCGTAAAACATAATTTATTTAATGTTTTATTCTTTATAATATTATTATAGGTTATATAATCTTCTACCTTGTTTTTACTAAATGTAATTATTTGACATCTAGATCTAATAGTATCTAATACTGCATTTATATTATTAGTCAAAAGAATAGCAACTATATTTTCACCTGGTTCTTCTAAAAATTTAAGCAAACTATTTGCTGCACTTTTATTAAGCTTGTCTACTTCATATATAATATAACATCTTCTTAAGCTTTCGATTGGTTTTGTACTAAACGTTTGCTGTAATTCATCTAATTGTTCTTTTTTTATCCACATGCCATCTGGATATATTCTTTTTAAATCTGGAAAATTCCCATCATCTATTCTTTTACAAACATAACAATTATTATATTCTTCTCTATCTGTATGGTATTTGCACATTATGCTTTTTACAAAAGACATTATCATATCTTCTGCATAAACATTATTATTTAAATTAAACAAATATGCATGTGAAAGTTTTTTTAAACCACTATATAATTGTCTATAAACAATCGTATCAATATCTTTAAATTCTTCTAACATTTACGCCTCCTATGAAAAGAATAATATGATAATCGCAAAAAAAGGTAAAAATATTAATCCAAATATAGTCATAAATGACACCGTAACTACATTTATTGGAATAACAAAATTAAGTGGTTTTGCCATAATATTAAATGCAAATATAGTAAATCCAGATAAAACTATTTTTTTTAATAATTTATATATTTTTTTCATGCTAGTCCTCCATCATATTAAATTATACGAAAGGACTTATTAATTATGATATTTTATTCCTATTTGACATCGCCATTGATAAAGTCATAGGATCTAAATATTCCATATCTGCACCGATTGGTATACCATATGCTATTTTTGATACAGTAATTTTGAATGGTTCTAATAATTTTGATATATATAATGAGGTAGTTTCACCTTCTAAAGTTGGACTCACTGCAATTATTATTTCTTTAATATTTTCTTTTTTTATTCTCTGCAACAAAGAATCCAACATTATATCATCAGGTCCTTTTCCATCCATTGGAGATATTAATCCATTTAACACATGATATTTTCCTCTATAACTTCCCATTTTTTCAAGTGATATGATATTTTTTGAATCTTCTACAACACAAATTATATCTGAATCTCGTGACGAATCACTACAAATATCACATATTTCATTTTCAGTTATATTACCACAAATAGAGCATTTTTTTATTTTTAATTTTACATCTACAATTGCCTTCGAAAACGAATTAATATCCTCTTCAGACATATTCATAACTGCGAAAGATAATCTTTCTGCAGTTTTTTCGCCTATGCTTGGTAATTTTTTAAAAGAATCAATGAGCACTTTTAAACTATCTGGATAATTCATTATAATAATCCTGCCATACCACCAAATTTACCAAGTTTATTTTCCATTTCTTTATCAATTTGTTTAATATTTTCATTAACAGCAAGTACTATCATATCTTCTAACATTTCTATGTCTTCTTTATCTAAATTTTCTGCTTCTATTTTAACACTTAAAACTTCTTTATTTCCTTTCATTACTACTTCTACCAAAGATTGTTTTGAAGTGAAAGTTTTACCTTCAACTTCATCTTTTGCTTTTAGCATATCTCTCTGTAATTTTTGTGCTTGTTGCATCATTGCTTGCATATTCATATTTCATTCCTCCATTTCAATTAAATCACTATCGAATATATTTAAAACTTCCTCATAATTTTCGTTTTTAATCATATTTTCACTTTTATTTATTTTTTCATATTTTTCTTCGATCAATGGAATTGTTCCATTTTCTTTTTTTAAGTTTAGAAAATATGGTCTAAGTTCTTTCCATCTTTTATCTGTTATTGCAACTACCTTATACTCCGAACCAAACATTTGTTTTATAAGATTGCTAATACTTGCGTATTCATTATCATTATCTTCTACCATGCTTTCATATTTGTAAGTCAAAAGCATATGGTCATTTGACACAGCCGTAACAATTGAATCTTTAAGTATAGTTGCTGCTGCCTTAAAATCTTTATCTATTAAATATTTATCTAATTCCTCAAATTTAACAGTTGCTTCTTTCTTTAACGAAGCAGATGCCTCTGCAATTGTATTATTTATCATTGCTTCTTTTAAAGCATCAGTTATAGCAAACGAATTATTTGACTTATTTTTAGTTGTGACTTTCTCTATATCCTTTTCTTTAAATTCTTCCTTAATAATTTCATTTATATTTTTATCAAGTTTTATTTCTTTATTTTTTGATTTACTATCCACTTCATTTATACCCAGAACAAACGTTTTATCTTTTTCAGTCGTGGTTTTTTCATTTTCAAATGACTCATCCAAATCCAAATCTGATAAAATTGTTGTTTCAAATAAAATTCTAGGATAATCACTACTTTTAATATTTCTGAGTAACTCTTCTAATTTCTTTATCATTCTTTCAATACGTTTTACTTCAATTTTAGAAGATAATCTCATTATATCATCTTTAAGCTGTAAAGCTTTATCTTCGAAATAAGAAGGAGCCACTTTGCTAATTAACATATTTCTGTAAAACACAAGTATATCCTCTGATAATCTATAAAAATCTTTACCAGACAAATATATATCATCTACAATACTTAAAATTGAACTAGCATCATTATCAATATATTTTTCAATTAGTTCTATCAATACTCTATTAGAAACGCTACCACGTATAGTATATATATCTTCGACTGTTATTTTCGAATCAGTAAAGGAACTGATTTGATCCAAAAGTCCTATTGCATCTCTCATTGCACCTTCACTTAACTTTGCTATTTCCTCAATTGCTTCATCATCTATATCTATACCTTCTTTTTGAGATATATATTTTAACCTTTTACTAATATCTAATACATTAATCTTCTTAAAGTCAAATCTTTGACATCTAGAAATTATTGTAATAGGTAACTTTTGTGGCTCAGTTGTAGCCAAAATAAATATCACATGTTCCGGTGGTTCTTCAAGTGTTTTTAACAATGCATTAAAGGCACCAGTAGAAAGCATATGTACCTCATCTATAATATAAACTTTATATTTACACATAACAGGCATCAATTTTATTTTGTTTTTCAATTCCCTTATTTCATCCACACCATTATTAGATGCGGCGTCAATTTCAATTATGTCTGGTATTTCATCTGTATTTTCATTTAAGCATATTTCACATTCACCACATGGAACATTATCAAGAGGATTTAAGCAATTAACAAGTTTTGCAAATATTTTTGCAATAGTAGTCTTACCAGTACCTCTAGTTCCGCAAAAAAGATAAGCATGACCAATCTTATTATTTTTAATTGCATTACTTAAAGTTTTTACAATAAACTGCTGACCACAAACATCTTCAAATCTCATTGGGCGATATTTTCTATACAAAGATTTATAAGACATGTTTCACCTTCTTTCCAGTTATAATTATAACATTTTTAACAAAATATAAAAACAGTTTTATTTGTTTCTTATTATTTTAAAGAAACTTTTTAACTGTTTCTGTATTTCTAACTTCAATATTCCATATTCAACATTCAAATTATAGGTATCTATAATTTTCTTGTTCACCTCATTATATGTTTTATTTTTTACACCACAATAAATTTTTTTTATTCTAGATTCCTTAATTGCACCCAAGCACATTATACACGGTTCCATTGTTACATACATAACACACTCATTCAATCTCCAATCACCTATTTTTTTGCATGCTCTTCTTATTGCAATTATTTCAGCGTGCATAGTAGAATCTTTTTTTAATTCTTTCTTATTATAACCCCTAGATATTATTTTATCTTTATGGACAATTATTACACCCACCGGCATTTCGCCACGTTCAAATGCTTTTGAAGCTTGTTTCAAACTTTCTCTCATATATTTCTCGTGCATATTTCACCAAACTTTCAAAATTATTTCCCGGGAAATAATTTTATACTTTAAAATGTTCCACGTGAAACATTATATTTTTATTTAAATTATTTCCCGGGAAATAATTTAAATATACATAAAACAAAAAATGCGTACACAATTAGAGGTTACCTTGGTTGCTATCTTCCGATCCTGGCCAGTTAGACAACATAACTGTTACGCATAAATAATATACTATATTTTAAAAAATATTTAAAGTGTTTTTTTATTTTTTTATAAATTTTATTTCCCGGGAAATAAAATACGTACATATGTTTGCATAATTAATGTTCCACGTGGAACATTAATTTACTTTTAATGTCATTACCACTATTATAGGAATCATACACAAGATATTTTTTAAATATTTTAAAATGTTATCAATTTGTATTTATAATGTGTACATTTTTAATAAATTTACTCAAAAAATTGGTTAAAATATAGTATTACTTATATATTTTATTTAAAGCAAATACAATAACAAAAGATATAAATACATTAAATGTATGTTTTGCTATCGTTTTATATTTAATATTTCACAAAAAACACTAATTTATCACTGATTATGTTTTACTTTTTTTAATATCTTACCAATTAATAAACTACACGTATTATTCAATAATTTTATTTTATCGTATAGATATTTTTTTACAAAAGTGCAATATGCTAGGAATAAGCGTTTAAAAAATAAATTCAACTATTTGTTTTTTTGTTAGATAATAATCATCGATACAATTTTCTTATATTTTTTTGCTGGATTTCTATTATTAATAGTTGTTAAATAATAATATCAAAAGGTATTTTATTAAAAAATTATTATTTTAATGTTTCACGTGGAACATTAAAATAATACAAATAAAATTATTCAAGAAAAAATATAATATTACAAGGTATTGTGTTTAGTGATTTGTGATTAATGTTTAAAATTATTTTTATACGCAATGTTCCACGTGGAACATTGTTAGTTTTTTTTGACATTCAAGTTGTGCACCATTATATTATGGAAATCATACAAAAATAATGATTTTCTAACTTTTTTAGAATGTTAACAATTTACGTTTATAAATGTGTACATTTTTATTAAAATTACCTAGACGAAACGATTATAATTATAGTAATACTTATTTATTTGTTTAAAATAAATGTAATGGAAAAAAGATTATTAATACGTTTAACATATGGCTTTTGCTATCACTTTATAATCAATGTTCCACGTGGAACATTGAATATACGAACATATGTACGTTTTTATTTCCCGGGAAATAATTAAAAAAAACAGATAAAGCTATTCTGCCTTATCTGCATCATTTTCTATATGAGGAATATTAAATACCGATGTCACTTTCTGATTATCTTTTAAGCTAATCAATCTTACCCCTTGTGTCACACGACTCATCAAAGATATTTGAGATATTGGTATTCTAATTACCATGCCACTATTAGTTATTATAATCAAGTCCTCATCCGACGTTACTAATTTAAATGCAACTATATTTCCAGTTTTATCAGTTGAATTTAATGCTTTTACACCTTTACTGCCTCTATGAGTTGTCCTATATTCATTCATAACAGTACGTTTACCATAACCATTATCTGTAACAACTAATACTTCCTTGTCATCTGTTGCTATACCAGCATCAATACAATACGCATCTTCAAGTTCAATACCTTTAACACCAGATGCACTTCTACCCATTATTCTAACTTCATTTTCAATAAATTTAACCATTCTACCATTAGATGAAACCAAAGCTATATACTTATTTCCATCAGACTTAGAAACAGATATAAGTTCATCATCATCCTTTAAAGATATGGCTATCTTACCACTACTTCTGATATTTTCAAATTCAGAAATATTACATCTCTTAACTAAACCGGCTTTTGTAGCAAATATCAAATATTTACTATCATCATCTCTTTTTATAGTAAACATAGAAGATACTTTTTCATCTTTATCAAGTGGTAATAAATTAATAATTGGTAATCCTTTTGCATGTCTACTAAATTCAGGTATTTCATAACCCTTCATTCTATATACTTTACCTTTATTTGTAAAGAACATCAAATAATCATGAGTTGTTAAAACTAACATACGTTCAACAAAGTCCTCTTCATTTGTCGACATGCCCTTAACTCCAACTCCACCTTTATTTTGTGTTTTATAAGTATCTACTGATAATCTCTTTATATATCCTTTATTTGTTAATGTTATCATTACTTCCTCTTCAGGAATCAAAGATTCATCTTCAATATAATCTATTGCAGTCATATCAATATGTGTTCTTCTTTCATCACCGAACTTATTCTTTATTTCAATAAGTTCTTTCTTTATTATATCTAACACTTTTTGTTCAGAAGCTAAAATTGATTTTAATTCTTCTATTTCTTTTAACAAATCTGAAAGTTCTAATTCTATTTTTTCCCTTTCCAATCCAGTTAAACGACGTAATTTTAATTCTAAAATTGAATCTGTTTGAATTTCAGTTAAACCAAATCTTGACATAAGCTTTTCTTTGGCTTCAACATCACTCTTTGCGGTTTTAATAATTTTAACTACTTCATCAATATTATCTTGCGCTATTTTATAACCCTCTAATATATGTACTCTTTTTTCATCTTTAGCTAAATCAAATCTTGTTCTTCTGATTATTACTTCTTTTTGATAATCCACATATTTAGAAATTATATCTTTAAGACCTAAAGTTCTTGGAGTTTTACCATCAAGCATTAGAAAAATAATTCCATACTGAACTTGAAAATTAGTATGTTTATATAAATTATTAAGAACAACTTGAGCATTAGCATCCCTCTTAAGAGTAATGGTAATTTTTACACCATTCTTCAAATCCGTATGATAATCAGATATTCCATCAATAACCTTATCACGAACTAATTCAGCAACTCTGTTTTTAAGATCCATAGTATTAGTTCCATAAGGAACCTCAGTAATAACAATAGTACTATGATTATCATGTTCTTCTATTTCAGCTTTACTTCTTATAGTTATAGTTCCACGACCAGTATCATATGCTTTTTTTATACCAGAATTTCCAAGAATTATACCACCAGTTGGAAAATCTGGACCCTTTATATATTCCATAAGACCTAAAGTATCAATATCTGGGTTATCTATATATGCAACGCATCCATCTATTACTTCACCCAAATTATGAGGCGGAATATTAGTAGCCATACCAACTGCAATACCCATAGAACCATTTACTAAAACATTAGGAAATCTACTAGGCAATACAACTGGTTCTTTTCTAGTAACATCAAAGTTATCAGTCATATCAACAGTATCTTTATTAATATCTCTTAATAATTCCAATGATATCTTAGATAATCTAGATTCAGTATAACGCATTGCTGCTGCTCCATCACCTTCTATATTACCAAAGTTACCATGTCCATCTATAAGCATATAGCGTTGATTAAAATCTTGTGCTAATCTAACCATTGCTTCATAAATAGATGAATCTCCATGAGGATGGTAATTACCCATAACTTCTCCAACAGTTTTTGCGGATTTTCTATGTGGTTTATCTGGAGTGTAACCAGATTCGTACATGCTCCACAATATACGTCTATGAACTGGCTTTAAACCATCTCTCAAATCAGGAAGTGCACGTGATGTTATTACACTCATTGAATATTCCAAAAATGATGATTTTACTTCTTCAACTATATTGTTTTCTGCCAAACTATCTCTTTCATGAAAATAGCCATTAAATTTATTCTCATCAATTGTAACATGCTCTAAATTTTCATCATATACTTCTTTTTCATTATCCATATTCACTCACCTCCTAAATATCAAGATTTTTAACGTATATAGCGTTTTCTTCAATAAATCTTCTTCTTGGTTCAACATCATCACCCATTAGTTTTTCAAATATTGCATCTGCCTGTACACAATCTTCAACAGTTATTTTTCTAAGTACACGTTTTTCTATATCCATTGTAGTCTCGTTTAATTCCTCAGCATCCATTTCTCCTAAACCTTTCATACGTGCAATCTCCGCTCTATTTCTAGTTGGTTCAGGTAATGTTGCCATATATTCATCTAATTCATCATCATTCAAAACATATTTTCTAGTTTTTCCATGCATTATTCTATACAATGGTGGTTGTGCAGCATATACATGTCCACATTCTACAATTGGTTTAAAGAAACGATAAAATAAAGTCAGTAATAATACCCTAATATGTGAACCATCAACATCGGCATCGGTCATTATTATTATTTTATCATATCTTAACTTAGACAAATCAAATTCTTCACCAATACCAGTACCAAATGCAGTTATTATAGTTCTTATTTCTTCATTTGATAAAGCCCTATCTAATCTTGCTTTTTCAACATTAAGTATTTTTCCTCTTAACGGAAGTATTGCCTGTGTCATAGAATCTCTTCCTTTTTTTGCACTTCCACCTGCACTATCTCCTTCGACTATAAATATTTCAGATATTTTAGGATCTTTACTCTTACAATCCGATAATTTACCAAAAAAGTTTGTTGTAGTAAGATCAGATTTTCTAGTTATTTCTCTTGCTTTTCTAGCAGCATTTCTTGCTCGACACGCTAGCATTGCTTTATTAACAATAATTTTAGCGTCATCAGGATTTTCCATTAAAAATCTTTCAAAGCCCACAGAAAAAACATTATCCGCTAACTTTCTAACCTCAGAATTACCTAATCTTCCTTTTGTTTGACCTTCAAATTGTGGATTAGGATGTTTACAAGATATAATCATTGTTAATCCCTCTTTAACATCATCACCAGTTAAAGAATCATCCTTTTCTTTTAACATTCCACTTTTTCTTGCATAACTATTAACAACACGTGTTAACGCTCTTCTAACACCTTCTTCGTGCGTTCCACCATCATGTGTATTAATATTATTAACAAATGAATAAATATTGTCATTATAACTAGAATTATATTGCATCGCTACTTCAAAGAATACATTATCTTCTTCTCCAGATAAATAAATAATATCATCATGAATTACAGTTTTACCCTGATTTATAAACTTAACATATTCTTTTATTCCACCTTCATATAAAAAGTGTTCACCAGTAGTATCTTCTTCATCTCTATCATCTCTCAAAGTAATTGCCAAACCTTTATTCAAAAAAGCCAATTCACGTATTCTAACTTTTAACGTATCATAATCATATATCTCACTATCAAATATTGTTGGATCTGGTTTAAATGTTACAGTTGTTCCAGTTCTATTTATATCACAATCTCCTATTACCTTAAGTGGTTCAACAGTATGTCCACCATTTTGAAACTTAATATAATGAATCTTACCATTTTTATATACAGTTACTTCTAACCATTTACTAAGTGCATTAACAACAGATGCACCTACTCCATGAAGTCCACCAGAAACCTTATATCCACCACCACCAAATTTACCACCTGCATGTAATACTGTATACACAGTTTCTACAGTTGATAACTTTGTTTTAGGATGGATATCAACAGGTATTCCTCTTCCATCATCTTTAACAGTTATAGAATTGCCTTTATTTATGATAACCTCAATATTTTTACAATAACCAGCTAAGGCCTCATCTATTGCATTATCAACAATCTCCCATACTAAATGATGAAGACCTTTTACATCAGTTGTTCCAATATACATTCCAGGCCTTTTTCTAACAGCTTCTAAGCCCTCTAACACTTGTATATCCGAAGCGTCATAATGCTCATTTTTATTTTCTTCCATATTTTCACCTCACAAAAAGAAAAAATCAACTTTTTTTAGCCAATTTTAAAAATTTAATACTTGTATGTACACCTATACCTACATATACATTATATCACATTTTGAACGTTTTTCTAATATTTTATTAAATATATCGAAAAAAAAGTATAGTTTTTTTTTCTAAACTATGCTTTTATCTTTTATTTTAAATACTTGTGCATTCTTTATAATTTTTTCTTCAATATCATTAATATCAGTAGAAGTTATAAATACCTGAATATCCTTATTCAAATAATTTATTATTTTATTTCTGTTATTAATATCAAGTTCACTAAATATATCATCAAGTAATAGTAATGGATATTCTCCTTTTTTATTCTTTATAAGTTCTAACTCAGCAAATTTCATATATAGAACTGATAACCTTTGTTGACCTTGTGATCCATAATCTCTAACATTAACATCATTAAATAATATTTCAAAATCATCTTTATGTGGTCCATATGAAGTACTTCCGCTAAAAACATCTCTTTTCAAACAATCCTTCAATTTATCATTTAACATATTTTTCATACTATCATCAAAATTAATAACTCCTAGACTATTTACATATCTTATCCTAACTTCATCTTGAGAAATACTAGAATATATATCTTTAATATAATTATTAAGATTATTTACATATTCAAATCTATATTCATAAATAATTGATGCCTTTTCGCATAATTGTGAAGTAATAACATTTATATAATTCTCATTTATCTTATCTATACTACAAGTTTTTAAATATTCATTCCTTGTTTTTAATAACTGATTATATTCGTTTAAATAATATAAATACTTATTATCTATTTGACCAATCTCTATATTTAAATATTTTCTTCTTATGTTTGGACTACCTTTTATTATATCAAGATCATCTGGACAAAACAAAATTACTATCAAATTAGATATATAATCACTAATTCTTTTACTTACAATTCTATTAATACTTACTCTTTTACCTTTAGAATTCATAACTAATTCCATATCTTTAATTTCATTATTACTACTTACTCTACCATTTATCTTTAATATATTCTTATTATTGGTTATCAAATTTTTATCTATATACGATCTATGAGATTTAGTTATAGCCAAAACATATATACTTTCTAATATATTCGTTTTTCCTTCACCATTATTTCCTATAAATATATTTATATTATCATTAAATTTTATTGATAGTTTTTCATAATTTCTAAAATTAATCAAACTTAAATTAAATATTCTCATATTATTTTCCTAAACAAAATTTACTAAATAAATTATCTAGTAACTCCTCATCATAACTATCACCAATCAAATTACCTAACAATTCCCATATTTTCTTTATATCAATTTCTAACATATCCACAGTTAAATTATTTTCTAGAGCAATCAATATATCATCTACAATTTTTAAACATTCTTTTAATGTAGATATATGTGTTGCACTAGACAAATAATTCATATCTGATTTTATTATACCATCTATATTAAATAATTCTTTTATTTTGCTCTTTAAATTATCTAATCCATCATTGGTTATTGTATTCCCATACACTACTTCCTCATCTATAGATACCTTAGATTCTAAATCACATTTATTTATAAATATTATTCTTTTTTTATTTTTCGTACTCTCAAGTAACATTAAATCATCTTTATTTAAACATTCGTTATTATTGAGTACAAGAATAATTAAATCAGCATCATTAATCAAACTCAAACTTTTATCAACACCAATTTTTTCTACTATATTTGATGTTTCCCTAACACCAGCTGTATCTATTATATTAAGAAGTATTCCATCAATAGTAATATTTCCTTCAACTATGTCACGTGTTGTTCCTTCTATATCAGTAACTATTGCCTTATCTTCATCTATTAATTTATTTAAAATACTACTCTTACCAACATTTGGTCTTCCTATAATTAAAGTTTTAATTCCTTCTTTTATTATTTTTCCATTTTCTGCTTCTTTAAGTATCTTACCCAATTGATTTTTTAAATTCGATACACTCTCTTCAATCATATCATTAGTAACAACCAATATATCTTCATATTCTGGATAATCTATATTAACTTCTATATTTGAAATAATATCTAACATTTTATTTCTTAATTCTCTTATCATATTAGACACTTTTCCCGACAAATTAGACATAGCCATTTTCCTTGAACTTTCTGTTTTTGCATTTATCAAATCCATTACACTTTCTGCCTCAATTAAATCTATTCTTCCATTTAAAAATGCTCTTTTAGTAAACTCACCCGGTAAAGCTAATCTTGCACCATTTCTTAATATAAGTTCTAATACCTTATTTGTTGTAGCTATTCCACCATGACAATTCACTTCAACAATATTCTCCCTTGTAAATGTTTTAGGAGATTTCATAACAGATACCAAAACCTCATCTATTACATCATTATTATCAATTATATGACCATAATGTATAGTATGACTTTGTGCATTTAATATATTTTTATCAAATATCTTATCAACAACTCTAATTGCATCTTCTCCACTAACTCTTATAATTGAAACAGCTCCAACACCCAAACTTGTTGAAATTGCTGCTATAGTATCTTCCATTATATCTCCCTCCAAAAGTATTATATCTTGTTAAAAGAAAAAAAGAAAGACCCTAATCTTCCTTTCTTACACTTATAACTATATATCTATTTGGTTCTTCCCCTTCACTTTTTGTAACTACACCACTTATTTCGTTAACAGCATTATGAACTATTCTTCTTTCATAAGAATTCATTGGATCAAGCTTTGCAGAAACACCAGTTTTCTTCACTTCTCTTGCTATTTTCTTCACATTATACTCCAAATGTTTACTAACTTTTTCTTTATAATCTTCTACATCAAGGATAACATTCACTTTAAAACCAGTAGTATTTAAAATTGAATTTTTTATTAACAATTGAAGTGCTTCTAAATTTTTTCCATTCTTACCAATCAAAATAGAACTCTTATCAGAAAACAAATTCAATTCAATATACCTTTCTCTCTTTTTAGCTTCAATATTTACATTTAAACCCATATATTTAGCAATATCAACTACAAAAGATTTTGAATACTTAACAACTTCATCCTTTGGTAAAGCAAATATTTTATACTTTTTGTGTTTTAAAAAGCCACCCGCTTCTTCACTAGTTCTAATATATAATTCTTGTTCATTCGCATTCAATTCTGTAAACACTTTTTCTTTTAATTCATTTAAATTCTTACCTTCATATTCATATACTTTCATTACTACTTCACTCTCTTTACTAATATATTTTGGAAAATCGTAAATGCACTAGATGCAATCCAATACATACAAATAGCTGTTGATAAAGTAAATGACGCATAAACAATAAATACTAACATTATTTTACTCATCATCTGCATTTGTTTTTCAGTATCCATTCCACCAGCTGATGCTCCCTTATTCATATTAAGTGAATAATAAGTAACAAGTGCCAAAATAACCACTATTATTAAATACCACCATTGTCCACTTTTTAACGCAGTCCATGGAGTAACACCCAAATGAAGTCCTAAAAAACTTCCCTCAAATATAGCAGGTGTCCTATTTATAGCTTCTATAAATGCAAATAACAATGGAATTTGAATAAAAGCAAACAAGCAACTTGATAATGGATTTATTTTATATTTTTTATAAACCATTAAAAGTTCTTCATTCTTCTTCATTAGCGAATCATTATCTGATTTATTCTCATATTTCTTATTTATTCTATCTAATTCGGGCTGTGCCTTCTTTAAATTTTCTGATTGCATTGCAGTTTTTTTAGTAAGAGGCATTAACACAGCTCTTATTGCTATACTTATTAAAACTAATGACAAACCATAATTTTTAAGAATTACTCCTAACTTAATTATTAGCCAAGCAAGTGGCTTAACAAAAATACTTATCCACAATCCCTCATAATTAGAGAATAATTTAAAATCTTGACACGAAGGAAGTTCATTTAAATCTACTTTATTCATTTCATATATTTCTAGTACATCAGCATTTGTTGGCCTACACAATATATTCTTAGTAAGATTCTGACCTGTCTCATTCTTTTTTGCTAAAACGCACTTATCATTACAATTCTTCTTACAATTAACTATATCTTCCTTTAATTTATTTATCTCATCTTCACTTACATCACAAGTTTCTTCTTCACTCTCTTCATCTACCTTACAAGTAGATTCATGAGTTTTTAACTCTTCTTCTAATTTTTCACATTTACTATTACAACAATCACAAATTAATTTTGATTCATACTTCACTGGTTTTTTATTTTCATCTGTTAATAACTTAGTACAACCAGTAAGCATAAAAACAAAAAGGAATAATATCAATATCTTAATTCTTTTATTTCTCATAATTTTCTCCAATCAAACTTATTATTTTAATAACATCATTTTTCATACTATTAAATTTAACACTTCTTATTTTTTGCCTTGCTACAAAAATTAAATCATAACCCTTATAAGGTATTTCAACTATATCTATAATATTCCTAATTCTTCTTTTATATTTATTTCTAATTACTGCATTACCTATTTTAGTAGATACCGCTACACCATACCTATTAAATGCATAATCATTTTTCAACATATACACATAAAAAATATTACCAACATATTTTTTCCCAGTATGAATTATATTATTAAATTCTCGATTACTTCTAACTATATTTATTTTTTTCATAAAACCTCAATAACAAAAAACCACTTCTTAGTGGATTATTATTTAGATAATTTTTTTCTACCCTTTTGTCTTCTTTTATTTAATACACCAGTACCAGCTTCTTTTCTCGCAAAAAAACCATGATCCTTCTTTGCTTTTCTAGTATTTGGTTGATAAGTTCTTAACATATTTTTCACCTCGGTCTTTCACATATACATTATATATTTCAATACTGATAAAGTCAATTACTTTTTTTAAAACTTATTCACAGTCAAAATTAAGATAAAAAAAGGAAAACTAAACTTATACACAGTTATCCACAGTTTATAATTTTTTAAACATTTAATTGTTAATTGTGCAATTGTTAATACTGTGCATAACTTCATCAAAATACGATAACATATGACAATATTGATCACATTTCCTGTGGATAACTTGTGAATATTATATTTTATTCACATTTTTTATTGTTTTTTCCTGTGAAAATAGTTAAAATAAGGATGTAGTTAGAGATTATATGGGAAGTGATGGTATGAATGAAAAACAAGTTTGGGATAAATTTTTAGAAGCTATTAAAGAAAAACTGTCATCTATATCATATGAAACATGGTTTCAAGATACTTACATAAATAGGATAGAAGATAATAAAATATATGTTGTTGTTCCAATGCAACTACATAAAAAGAATTTAAATGAAAATTATAAAGATTTAATAGTAGAGACATTTAATGAAGTTACTGGAACTAACTTTGAGTTTGAGTTTATATTAGAAGAAGAAGCAATTACCAAGAAAAAAATTGAGACAAAAGAAGAAGGAGTCCCTTATAACAACCCTGAACAAGCAAATTTAAATCCAACATATACATTTGATACCTATGTAGTAGGAGAAACAAATAGATTTGCATTCACAGCATCTTTGGCTGTTGCTGAAAATCCTGGCAAAGCATATAATCCACTGTTCATATATGGAAGTAGTGGTCTCGGTAAAACACATTTAATGCAAGCAATAGGAAACTATATTATAAAGGAAAGTAATAAAAAAGTATTATATGTAACTAGTGAAAAGTTTATATCTGATTTCATAGGTACAAGTAGAAGAAATAATAACAATATTGATAATATAGATTATTTCAAAAATAAATACAGAAATATTGATGTATTAATAATAGATGACATACAGTTTCTAGCCAATGCTACTCAAAGTCAACAAGAATTCTTTCATACATTTAACGAACTACATCAAGAAGGAAAACAAATAATTATATCATCCGACAGATCTCCAGAAGATTTAAAATTACTAGAAGAAAGGTTAAGAACAAGATTTAGTTGGGGACTTACAGTTAATATTTATCCACCAGATTATAACTTAAGAATGCAAATAATTAAGAAAAAATTAAGTGTTCATGAACTCGCTAAACCAGTTGATGAAGAGGTATTAGAATACATAGCCAATAATTGCACATCAGATGTTAGAAAACTAGAAGGTGCATTAAATAGATTATTTGCATATACAACCATGTTTAATAAAGAAAAAATAAATTTAGAAGTTGCTACTGAAGCATTAAAGGGACATTTAAATTCCTATGGTTACATGAAAAATAACATTCAAAAAATACAAAACATAGTTGCAGATTACTATAAAATAAGTGTGGATGATATGAAATCTAAAAAAAGAACTAGTAAGATTGCTTTTCCAAGACAAATAGCTATGTATTTATCAAGAGTTATGACTGATGAATCATTTCCAAGAATTGGCATTGAATTTGGTGGAAAAGATCATTCTACTATAATACATGCATGTGAAAAAATTGAAAATGAAATGAAACAAGATAAAAGCTTAGAACAAATTATCAACAAATTAAAAGAAAAAATTACATAATAATACACATACCAACTTTGTAAGAAATATAAGCAATTTTTAAGTTATCCACAATATCCACAGCAATAATAAAAAAATATATATAATAAATAAAAAAAAATAGGAGGATTTTTATGAAACTAAATATTAAAAAAGAAATATTAAATGAAAAACTAAATATTGTATCAAAAGCAATATCAACAAAAAATATAATACCAGTATTATGTGGTATCAAATTTGACTTAACTAGTGAAGGTTTATTTTTAACAACATCTAATGATGATATAGCAATAGAAACATTTATAGATAAACAAGAAATAGATACTATAGAAGATATAGGTACAATAATAATACCAGGAAAATACTTTTTAGAAATTATAAGAAAAATAGATGATGAATATCTTAATATAGAAACAGATGGACTTAAAATAATAATTTCAACAAAAAGAGGTGAATATTCTTTAAATGGAATGAATTCTAAAGAATTTCCAAATATAAAAATGGATTTAAGCACAAAACCAATCAAAATAAGTCAAAAAATATTAAAAACAATAATAAATCAAACTTGTTTTGCAGTTTCTACTCAAGAATCAAGACCAATATTAACTGGTATAAATATGACTATAGATAATGATAACTTAATATGTGTTGCTACTGATTCCTATCGTCTTGCCAAAAAGATAGTAAAATTAGATGAAATAAGAACAGAAACAACAAACATAGTTATTCCAGGAAAAAATTTACTTGAATTATCAAAAATATTAGAAGATGAAGAAAAAAATTTAGAGCTTCACATATTTCCAACAAACGTTTTAATTAAAACAGAAAACATGCTATTTCAATCGCGTCTTTTAAATGGTAGTTATCCGGATACATCAAAACTTATACCAACAGATTTTGAGTTAACTATAACACTTCCATTAATAGAATTTTATAATACAATCGATAGAGTTTCATTATTAACAACAGAAAAGGATAAAAATTTAGTTAAAATGGAAGTAATAGATGATAATTTAATGTTAAGTTCAACATCTCAAGAAATTGGAAAAATGGAAGAAAATATGAAAGTAGAAAAAAATAATGATATAAATATGAAGATAGCATATTCATCTAAATATATGTTGGATGCACTAAGAACATTAAAATGTGAAACAATAGAAGTAAAGTTAAGTAGCGAAATAAAGCCAATAATAATTAAAAATAAAGAAGATGATAATTTAATTCAATTAGTATTACCAATTAAAACATTTTAATGTATAATAAAAAAGGTGATTAAATGAAGAATAAGAATGGATTTACTTTAGTAGAATTGTTAGTGGTAATAAGTATAATATTAATACTAGGACTTATAGTTACACCTAAGATAATAAAAACAATAGAAAATAATAAGCTAAAAATATATAAAGAACAAGAAAAAAGATTAGAAGAAGCTGGCTTAAAATATATACAAAATAAATATATTAGCGAAAATGAATCAGAAATAAAAATCACAAAGCAAGAATTGATAAATTCAAATTATATAGAAGAAATATATGACATAAATGATAAAACAAAAATTTGTAATGCATATGTAATAATAAATAATATAAACACAATACCAGTAGCAAAAGGTTATATTTCATGTGATAAATATGAAACAGAAAACTATAAATAAAAGAATTTAAGCAAATAGTCAGTTCATTAATCTGTTTGCTTTTTTTCGTTTATATAATAAAATATTGATTATTTATAAAAAATTAGTATAATTACTAAGAGTTGGTGATGTATATGAATTATGAAATAATTGTTGTAGGAGCAGGGCATGCAGGATGTGAAGCTGCTTTAGCAAGTTCAAAAAGACACAAAACATTATTAGTTACGGGAAGTTTGGATAATATAGCCACAATGCCATGTAATCCATCCATAGGTGGTTCTGCGAAAGGAATTGTAGTAAGAGAAATAGATGCATTAGGTGGATATATGGGTAAATGTGCAGATAAGACACTTTTACAACAAAAAATGTTAAATAAATCGAAAGGACCTGCTGTTAAGTCCTTAAGATGTCAAGCAGATAAAATAAGTTATCCACAGGAAATGGTAAGACATTTAAAAGAACAAAAAAATCTTACTATTCTAGAAGAAACAGTAGAAGATTTAATAATAAAAGATAAAAAAGTAGGTGGAATAATCCTAGAAGATGGTACTAAGATAACATCTGATATAGTAATATTAACAACGGGTACTTATTTAAAAAGTGATATTTTAATTGGTAATACAAGAACAAGCAGTGGCCCAAATAGTCAAAAAAATTCAAAGTATTTAAGTGATAAATTAAAGTCATATGGCTTTGATATTTTAAGATTAAAAACAGGTACTCCGCCAAGAATAGAAAGAAGTAGTATAGATTTTTCAAAAACAAAAAGAGAAGATGGTGATAAAGAATCATATACATTCTCATTTGATAATGAAATATATTATGACATAAATAACCAAGAACCATGTCACCTAATATACACAACCGAAGAAACGAAAAAGATAATATTAGAGAACCTTACAAAATCAAGTATGTATGGTGGTTTAAATGATATTAAAGGAGTAGGACCAAGATATTGTCCATCAATAGAGGATAAAATAGTAAGATTTAAAGATAAAGAAATTCATCAATTATTTTTAGAACCAGAAAGTAAGTATTATGACGACATATATATACAGGGTTTTTCAACAAGTATGCCTATAGATGTACAAGAAAAAATGGTACATAGTTTACCTGGTTTAGAAAATGCAAAAATATTAAGATATGCATACGCAATAGAATATGATGCAATATATCCTACACAAATAAATTCATCACTTGAAACAAAAATAATAGAAAATTTATTTACAGCAGGTCAAATAAATGGTACAAGCGGATATGAAGAAGCAGCTTGTCAAGGATTGATGGCCGGTATAAATGCCTCTTTAAAACTAGAAAACCAACCTCCACTCGTACTAAAAAGAAATGAAGCATATATTGGTGTATTAATAGATGATTTAGTAACAAAAGGAACAAATGAACCATATCGTTTACTAACATCACGTGCAGAATATAGATTATTACTAAGACATGATAATGCAGATTTAAGATTAACAGAATACGGATATAAAGCAGGTATGATTAGCGAAGAAAGGTACCAAAAATTCAAAGAGAAAAAAGAAAATATAGAAAATTTATTGAAAATATTAAAAACAATTAAAGTGGATAAAATAACAGGTGAAACATATATAAAAAGACCAGAAAATACTATATTTGATATAACAGATGTTTTAGATAAAAAATACACAAAAGAAGAATTAGAACAAGCAGAAATAATATTAAAGTATGAAGGATATATAAAGAAAATAGAAAAAGAAGCAGAAAGAATGCTAAAACTAGAATATAAAAAAATACCAGAAGACATAGATTACGATAAAATAATAAACCTAGCAAGTGAGGCAAGGCAAAAATTAAATAAGATAAGACCAACTTCTTTAGGACAAGCAATGAGAATAAGTGGAGTAAATCCAAGTGATATATCTATATTAAGTGTTTACATGAAGAGGTATTTTAAATGAATGAAAAAGAATTTATAACTGAATTAAATAAATTAAATATTGAAGTAACACCTCTAATGTTAGAAAGATTAGAAAAATACTATAATTTACTTATTGAATATAATCAAAAAATAAATTTAACAAGAATAACAGAAAAACAAGATGTATATTTAAAACATTTTTATGATAGTATTACTTTAATAAAAGCAATAGATTTAAATCAAAATTTAAAGGTATGTGATATAGGAACAGGTGCAGGATTTCCAGGATTAGTATTAAAAATCGTTTTTCCAAACTTGCAAATAACGTTAGTAGATGCTTTAAATAAAAGAATAAATTTTTTAAATATTGTAATAAAAGAATTAAATTTAAAAAACATAAATACTGTTCATGATAGAGCTGAAATATTTATAAGAAAAAATAATGAAACTTATGACTTAATAACATGTAGAGCAGTATCAAAATTAAATATAATAAGTGAATTGTGTATTCCTGGCTTAAAAATAAATGGTTATTTTATTCCAATGAAAGCAAATATAGATGAAGAAATTAAAAATACAAAATATTTGCAAACATTAGGAGCAAAAATAGAAAATATAATAACATTTAAATTGCCAAAACAAGATATAAATAGAAACTTAATAATAATAAAAAAAATAAGAAAAACAGATAATAATTATCCTAGAAATTACGATAAAATATTAAAACACCCATTATAAAACAAAAGCATATTTTAATGCTTTTATTTTTGTGTTATAATCTACTTAAGAATAATATATGGTACTTGATAGGAGGTAAATATGATATTTTCAAGTATTTCTTTTTTGTACTATTTTTTACCAATAATAATCATCCTTTATTTTACAATGGAAAAAAAGTCAAGAAATATAATATTATTAATAGGCAGTTTATTTTTCTATTTATATGGTGATTCAAAATATTTATTTTTACTAATAATAACTACAATATTTAACTACTTAATAAGTAAAAAAATTGAATCTAGTAACAAAAAAAAACTATTTCTCATATTGGGAATTATAATAAATTTTCTAATTTTATTTTATTTCAAATACTATAATTTCTTTTTACAAAATATAAATTCAATATTAAATACTAATTTCAATCTATTATCAATAACTTTACCATTAGGTATTAGTTTTTATACATTTCAAAACACAAGTTATTTAATAGATGTATATAAAGAAAAAGTAAAAAGCTCTAAAAGTTTATTATCATATGCCACATATTTATTGATGTTTCCACATTTATTACAGGGACCAATTGTAAGATATGAAACAATTTCTACTGAAATAGATAATCGCGAGAACAAATTTAATACATTTTCAAATGGTGTTAGTAGATTTATTATAGGACTTTCAAAAAAAGTATTACTTGCAAACGTATTAGGTGAATTATCAAAAAATATGATAAACATTTCAAGTAAAACAGTTTTATCATATTGGATAAAAGCAATATCAGATACATTAGAACTATATCTTGATTTTTCTGGTTATAGTGACATGGCAATTGGCCTTGGATTAATGTTTGGCTTTCATTTTTTAGAAAATTTCAATTATCCACTTACAGCAAATAGCATAACAGAATTTTGGAGAAGATGGCACATATCTTTATCATCATGGTTTAAAGATTATGTTTATATACCTCTAGGTGGGAGTAAAGTAGGAAATTTAAAAAAATATATTAACATTCTAATAGTATGGTTATTAACTGGCTTATGGCATGGTGCAAGTTGGAATTTCATAATATGGGGTTTATATTTTGCACTTATACTAATTATAGAAAAAAAATTCTTATACAATTATTTTAAAAAGCATAAACTATTTGGAGTCATTTGGACAAATTTCATAGTAATAATTGGTTTTGTAATATTTAATCAAACTAACTTTAGAGATATTCAAACATCAATTTCATCAATGTTTGGATTAAATAAATTATCATTCACTAATACAGAAACAATTTATTATTTAAAAAATTATTTAATTATATTAATAATAAGCATAATTTCATCAACGCCATTATTAAAATTACTTATCCAAAAAATAAAAAATGAAAAAATTATCAATATTGTTGAACCAATAATTTATATAATTTTATTAATATTATCAACTGCATTTATAATAGATGAATCATTTAATCCATTTTTATACTTTAGATTTTAGGAGGTAATCATGAAAGATAAGATCATTTCAATATCATTTGTACTCTTCTTATTTTATTTTATGATACTTGGAGTAATTACAAAAGATCAAGAAATATCAAAAGAAGAAAGAAGAAAGCTAACTCAATTCAAAAAAATAGAATTATCAACTATATTTAGTGATGATAACTATTTCTCATATTTAAATGATTACTTTACTGATCAATTTCCATATAGAAATACATTCAGGAAAATAAAAGCCATTGCAGGAACAAAATTATTTTTAAAAAATGAAAATAATAATGTTTTTGAAAAAAATGGTTACTTGTTTGAACTTAATACAAAAGTTAATGAAAATTCAATAAATCATCTTTTAAGTAAAATAAACTATGTATCTGATACATATTTACAAAATAAAAATAAATATTTTGTTTACATACCAGATAAAAATTATTATTTAAATGATTTATCAATACCAAAAATGGATTATAACCTAGTAGAAAACTCATTAAAAAATGGTTTAAATGAGGATATTAATTGGATAGACATAAAAGATGATTTATCACTTGATTCATATTATAAAACAGATATACATTGGAAAAATGAAAAGTTAGAAAAAGTAGTAAATAAAATAGGAACAAAATTAAATTTTAATATTACTTTCCCAAATATAAATAACACATATTCACCATTCTATGGTAGCTTATATGCAAGAATATCAACAAATATAAAAGCCGATACTTTAAATTATTTAACGAGTGACATAATAAATAATGCAAGCGTATTTAACTATGAAAAAAAAGAAATACAAAGTGTTTATACACAAAAAAATTTAACAAATGTAGATAGTTATGATGTATTTCTAAGTGGTGCAACTCCACTTTTAATAATAAATAACAATATGAGCAATAATAATAGAGAATTAATTATTTTTAGAGATTCCTTTGGAAGTAGTATAACCCCACTTTTAATAGAAGCATATAAAAAAATTACAGTAATTGATTTAAGATATATAGGTAGTAAAAACTTAAAAGAAATAGAAGAAATTTCGTTTAATAGTGTAAACGATATAATATTTTTATATAGTATACCTGTTATAAATAATAGTTTTGCTATAAAATAATAATTAGGAGGGAAAAATGAAAAAGATAATTTATAGTTTATTAATGATATGTATTATTTTCATCTCAACTGGATGTGGAAACAAAACAATAGATAAATCACTAAGTAGTATAATGAAAGAGGTTTATAAAGGAATAGATAAAGATGAAATTCCTGCTTTAGAAAACGTAAAAGTAACTAGTGAAAATCAAACTTATTATTTAGGCGATATAGATGTTCCTTATAAAGAAGCACTTGCATCTGAGCCAAAAATGTCATCTGTTGCACATTCAGTTGTTCTTGTAAGATTAAATGGTGCAAACGATGCAGATAAGATGAAAAAAGCTATAAAAGAAAAAATTGATCCAAGAAAATGGGTTTGTGTTGGAGTTGATGAAAAAAATGTATTAGTAGCAAGCAAAGGAGATTTAGTAATACTTGTTATGGATAATACATATTCATCAAAAATAAGAGATAACTTTTTAAATTTAGAATAAAATTTAAAATTTAGGGGAGTAAAATGAAAAATGTAGTAAATATATTAGTAATAATTTTGATAATAGCACTATCAATATTCTCTATATCATATACAAATGAATATTTATACGAAGATACAAATATTCAAAAAGATAGTGATAAAAAAGAAATTGTTGTAATAACTTCAAAAGTAACAACAACTAAGAAAAAAGAAATTCAAAAAGATATATATCCAATAGAGAATATAACAGATGAAGACGTTTTCAAGATATTTAATGAAAAACAAGCAATGGTAATAGGAGATTCTATGGCAGAAGGATTACCAGCTTATGAGGTTTTGGATAATAAAAACGTAGTATATACACGAGGAAGAAGAATAGATAATATGGAAGAAGATATTGGTAGAATAATAGAAAATTCTCCAAAATATTTATTTCTTTCATATGGAGCAAATGATTTAGAAATGTGGGTAGGAGATGTAACATCTTTTATCAAATACTATAAAAATAAAATTATATATTTAAGAGAAATATTACCCAATACAAAAATAATAATAAATTCAATTTTGCCTGTAAGAGATGATGTAGTAAAATCAGATATTGCTTTTACATATCAAGAGTTGTTTAATGAAGAATTAAAAAAATTAGCACAACAAGAAAAAGTGCAATTTTTAGAAAATAGTCAATTTTTAAAAGAAAAAGAAAATCCGTTTACTACAGATGGAATTCATCCACAACCTTATTTCTTCCATTTATGGGGAAGACATATGGCTAGTTATTTAAATAACAATTAGATAAATATATTGCAATTTATCTTTTTTTTTAGTATTATATACATATAAGAATAAAGGTGGGATTATTGTGAACAATACAATGAGTAGAGAAATAATTGAAATACCGGTAGAGGAAATAATACCTAATAGATTTCAACCAAGATTAACATTTGATGTAGAAGCATTAAATGAACTAGCAAATTCAATAAAAGAACATGGTATAATTCAACCATTAGTAGTAAGGAGAATTCAAGATAAATTCGAAATAATAGCTGGAGAAAGAAGATATAAAGCTGCTACATTAGTTGGTATGAAAAAAGTACCTTGTATTGTTATGAATTTAAATGATAATGAAAGTGCAGAAGTAGCAGTAATAGAAAATATTCAAAGAAAAGAAATGACATCTTTAGAAGAAGCAAAATCATTTAAAAAAATATTAGACAAAGGTTATCTAACACAAGACGAACTTGCAAAAAGAATGGGAAAAAGCCAATCATCAATAGCTAATAAATTAAGATTGTTGAACTTGGATGAACTAGTACAAGATGCCATATTAAATGGAAAAATATCAGAAAGACACGCAAGGAGCATATTAAAGTTAGATAATAAAGAAGATCAAAGAAAAGTGTTAAGTGAAATTATTGAAAAGAGATTAACAGTAAGACAAACTGATGATTTAATAAGGGATAAATATGGTAAAGATACAAATATGCAAATAAAAGAGTCAGAATATCTAAGCACTCCAGAGATTAATATTCCTATAAATAACATTATAAATGATATTAATCCACAAGCCAATTTAATAAATAATTTAGGTAAATTCACCCAACCACAAGAAATAAAACCACAAGAACCACAACAAATGAATAGACCTACACCAAATTCTTCATTAGATATATTTAGATACGATACACCAAATATACAAGAGGAACACTCAAAAGAACAAGACATACAAAGTGTCATAAATCCGCAAGTATTTAGCAATACAGCAACTAATGGAGCAAATAATATGAATATAGATATCAATGCAATAAAAACAAATGCAGAAAATATACGACAAGAGCAACCAATAGCAGATATGTCATCATTAATGCAAAATCCAAATCCAAAAAATAATAATAAATTTTTTGTAGATTTAGATATGAAAGATGACATAATAGATGTAATGAATAATAATGCATCTACAAAAGTAAAAACAGCTACAGATGCATTAAATAAAAGTATAAACGATTTAAAACTACAAGGAATAAATGTTTATAAAGAAGAAATGGATTTAGGAAATACATATCAAATAACAATTAGAATAGACAAATAGCTGTTTATTCTTTTTATTTAGGAGGGACTATGAAAAAAAATGCTTTTACATTAATAGAAATACTTGCAGCAATAGTAATAATGGGAATATTATCTACAATAATTGTTACAGCATCCATAAGAAAAGTAAATCAAGCAAGAGAAAACTCATACAAAACATTAATAAATTCAATCGAATTATCAGCAAAAAATTATGTAGTGGATAATGAAAATAATTTAGATGATTTTTTAAATAATGACTGGATAAATATATCATTACAAACTCTAGTAGATAATAAATATTTAAACAATATAAAAAACCCAAAAACAAATAAAGATTTACCTTTAACAGATATAGTTTATGTTACAAGGAACTATGATGGTAAAATAGAAGCAACATACGATATAGAACAGGATAACAAAAACAAACTAACATTATCAGGTGCTTATAATATATACATAAAAGAAAATAGCACATATAACGACCCAGGAATATTATTAAATAATAGTCTAATAAATAGTGGTGTAACAATTACAGGCGAAGTAAATACTAGTATAGTAAAAAAATATCAAATAACATATCAGTATAATGGACAAACATTAAAAAGAAATATAATAATATATAGTGATAACACTGCTGATTCACCAGCAATAAAAACTGTAACATTAACAATAAATGAAGATGGAGGAATATTAAAAAATAATATAAGTGGAAATTATAGAGTAGGAAAAACATTATCAATAGAATATCCCACAAGAGAAAATTGCATTTTTGAAGGTTGGGAAATTACTAGTTCAACTAACGATTATAATTTAACAAATAATATATTAATTATAGGAAGTGAAAATATTACTTTAAAGGCAAAATGGAAGAAACTAGCAACTGGTGTAGAAATAACAAATAATGGTACAACTATAACTAATGGTGGAGTATGTAAATCAGGGACTATATACGTTGGCGATAGTTTAACTTTAGTTGCTAAGCCAAAACCAACGGATGCTGATGAAAAGGAAGTAACTTGGACATCAAATAATAGTAGTGTTGCTACAGTTAACGCAAATGGTGTAGTATCAATATCAGGAGTAGGAAGTGCAACAATTACTGCAAAAATAGGTAGTGTAAGTTCTACATGTACTATATCATCAAAAAAACAGGAAGAACCAGATAAACCACCATCTGAATCAGGTTGTTATGGAAGTACACATCCACCAGTACAAGGAAAAACGTGCTGGTGCGACTATATTACAACACATGGTTGGGTATGTGAATAAAATTGTAATACTGTGGAAGTAGTATAAAAAATAGAGGTAGTATACAAATAGTATATTTAAAATCAAATATTCTTAAGTCAGAAGGAAAAGAAACAAACAATGATCCATATAAATTAACTTTATAAAGGAAGTGAATTATGAAAAAAAATGCTTTTACTTTAATAGAACTTTTATCAGTAATAATAATTCTTGGACTAACAGTAACTCTAGTAGTTGTTAGAGTAGAAAAAAATATTAAAGATACAAAAAAACTTGCAAATGATATGCAAGTCAATATGATAGAAGAAGCAGCACTTTTAATGAGTACTGATTATCAAGATGAATTAACAATATTAGATTCTAAAAACGTAGAAACAATAACACTACAAACACTTGTAAATAAAGGTCTATTAAAATCTTCAGATTTAAAAGACATACCTTTATCTAATAAAGTATTACTTGCAAAAATAAATGATGATATAAGAGTAAATTATGATAAATTGCAATCAAATAAAAATGTCATATTTCTAACTGGATTAGATAATATAACATTACATAAAAATGATACATACACTGAAAGTGGTGCATACGTTGCTATAATTGATACAGGTGTAGTTGCTTTAACTAGTTCAAATATAAGTGGAACTATAAATACAAATACAGTAGGTACTTATAAAAGAACATATAGTTATAATAATGCAGTATCTGTTACAAGAACAATAAATATAATAGAATAACTAATCCAATGGTTCTGTACCTTTTATATAGTACAGAATCTTTTTCTTTTGACTATTTTCATTAGCAAGCTTTCCATCAATAGGGTTTACCAATACCCCAACTACATTATCAGGCATCTTATACCAACTTGGTTTTGTGTCTTTAAAATACTCCTCAATAGTATCCGCCCATATATTTTTTGATATTTTAGTTGCATCAATAGTAATATCCCTCGCATTATCATACCCATTCCATACCCCAATTAAAATATCTTTATTGTATCCAATTGTCCAAGCATCTGTGTCCGTTGTTCCTGTTTTAAGAGCATATTTATTAGATAATTTATTGATAAGAGAAGAACAAGTAGGATAATTATAATCAATCATATTCAAATCATAAGTACCAGTTAATAATTCATTTAAAATATACACTAAACTTTTATTAAGTACATTTTCACTTTCATGTTTAAATTCATATATAACATTTCCATTACTATCTTCAATTTTTTCAATCAAATGTGGTTTAACCTTATATCCACCATTTGCAAAAGTTGCATAACCACCTAAATAATCAATAATATTTAATTCTATTGTTCCCAAAGGAAGAGATGGGATTTCATCTAATTTTGTTTTTATTCCTACTCTTTTTGCAATATCAACAAGAGTTTTTTCACCCAAAAACAAATGAGTCTTAACAGCATAAATATTATCAGAATAAGCAATAGCAGCAGCCATAGATATATCACTATTAGGATAAATACTACCATAATTTTGAGGAGAATAAGTATCGCTATTACTAAAAGTAAAAGTCGTTTCTTGAGACAAAAAAGCAGTAGAAGCAGTAAAACCATTTTCAAGTGCAGCATAATACAAAAATGGTTTCATAGTTGATCCAACTTGTCTTTTCGAACTAATCGCCCTATTATATTCAGATTTTATATAATCTCTACCACCAATAAGTGCAATTATATCACCTGTTCGTGGTTTTAACATTATACTAGATACCTGTAAATCCAAATCATCTTTCATATTCTTAAGCATATTTTCCTCTAACATTGCCTGTGCATCTATATCAAGAGCAGTATATATTTTTATACCACTATCTATAAAAGATTCTGGAATTTCCTTAATATTATAAAGTTCATTAATAACTGCATCCTTATAATACATTAAAGTTGAAAGATTAAGTTTTTGTTTTTTACCGATATAAGTTAAAGAAATATCAAAAGCATTATCTGCTTCTTCTTTACTAATAATTTTATTTTTTACCATGTTATTAAGTATTACCCTTTGTCTTTCCTTTGCCAATAATTCATCATTTAAAGGAGAATAAGCATTAGGTGCCTTTGGAATGCCAGCGAGCATTGATGCTTCAGCCAAATTTAAATCTTTAGCACTTTTATTAAAATAATAATAAGAAGCATTTTCTATACCAAGAACACCATTTCCATAATTTATAGTATTTAAATATCCTTCTAAAATCTCATCCTTTGAATAATTTATTTCAAGACGAAATGCATACCACGCCTCTTTTATTTTCCTCTTCCAAGTCTTATCAAAATTAGAAAATAAATTTCTAGCAAGCTGTTGTGTGATAGTAGATGCACCTTGTGATAAATTCTTAGTAGTAACATTTACATACATAGATTTAATAATTCTAATAAAATCAAAACCAGAATGACTATAAAATCTTTTATCCTCTGTACTTATAGTTGCATCTATTAAATAAGGTGATATCTTATCTAAAGAAATCCATTCTTTATTCCCATTTCCACTAAAAATTATTTCCTCTTTATTATCATAAATAGTAATATTGTTTATATTATTAATATCAATTTTAGGTAATGATAGAGCATAAATATACAATCCAATAAAAAATATGGTTATACCAACTATAGAAAAAAAGGTAAATTTTATAATAAATTTAAAAAATTTCAAAATATTCACCTCTTTCCTTCTTATTATGAAAAAAAATAATAAAAATATAACATTATTTGAAAAATATATGATATACTTTCACCGAGGGAAATAAATATATTAATTTTCTGTGTATTTTTAGAAAAATTATGCTATAATGTAGCGTAGTTAAATTTAGGTGATATTATGAAGTGTATTAAAATTTATTCGATTTTGTCCAATTTCGAAAATGAAACAACAACTATTGAAGCAATTGCTGAATATGATGAGAAAGAAAATGTTATAAATTATACAGAAGAAGATTTAAAAGTAAAAATTAAAATAGGTAAAGATAAGGTTTTAATAGATAGAAAAAATGAAGATTATTGTTTATCTTTAGAATTTATACCTAACGAAAAAGTAGAATGTAAATATGAAGTAAAATCAATTGGTTTAAATCTTGATATAGATGTAATTACAAAAGTTTTAGAAATAGAAAAAAATAGAATATACATAAATTATGAAATATTTAATGATAATAAATCTATTGGAACATTTGAATATAAACTAATCATAAAGGAGTGATAATATGGACATTTCATTAGAAATAACAAAATTAATAAAAGACACATTAAAAAAGATAAATATTGAAGATGCTAACTTCATAGTAGAAATACCAAACAATAAAACAAATGGTGATTATTCTACTAATGTTGCAATGGAATTAACAAAAAAATTACATAAAAATCCAAAAGAAATTGCAGAGTTAATTGTAGCAAATATAGAAAAAGAAAATATAATAGAAAGAATTGATATTGCAGGACCTGGTTTCATAAATTTTTATTTAAATAAAGAATACTTATTAAGTAAAATAGAAGAAGTTATTAGCTTAGGAGATAATTACGGAAAAAGCACAATAGGTAATAATAAGAAAATAAACATAGAATACGTAAGTGCTAATCCAACAGGTGTTTTGCACGTAGGAACAGCAAGAGGTGCTGCATATGGTGACGCATTGTCACGTATAATGAAATTTGCTGGATATAATGTTACAAGAGAATATTATGTAAACGATGGAGGAAATCAAATCAATAACCTTGGTATGTCAATAAGAGCAAGATATGAAAATATGTGTGGACTACCACTAAACATGCCAGAAGATGGATATTATGGTAATGAAATAATAAGTATAGCAGAGAAAATATATGATGAATATAAAGAACAAAAATTAAATGAAGATATAGAATATTTTACCTCATTAGGAGTAGAAACACTTCTAAATAGAATAAAAACAGATTTAAAAGATTTTAGAGTAGAATTTGACGTATGGTCAAGCGAGAAAAAGATAAGAGAATCTGGAAAAGTAGAAGAAGTATTAAAAAAATTAGAAGATGAAGGAAATACATATATAAAAGATGATGCATTATGGTTAAAAACAACAAAATATGGAGATGATAAAGATAGAGTTTTAGTCAAAAGTGATAAAACATATACTTATCTAGTGCCAGATATTGCATATCATTTGGATAAATTAAATAGAGGATTTGACAATTTAATAGACGTATTTGGAGCAGATCATCACGGATATGTTACAAGATTAAAATCATCAATTGAAGCTCTTGGTTACGATAAAGATAAATTAGATATAAAACTTCTTCAAATGGTAAAGTTAGTAAGAGATGGCGAAGAAGTCAAGATGAGCAAAAGAACTGGAAAGTCAGTAACCATAACAGAGTTATTAGAAGAAGTAGGTATAAACGCATCAAGATATTTCTTTGCAACAAGGAGTTTAGATACACAAATGACATTTGACATATCATTAGCAACTAAAAAGAGTACAGAAAATCCAGTATATTATGTAGAATATGCGCATGCAAGAATATGTTCAATAATAAATGATTTAAAAACAGATTTTAAAATCAATAAATTCGAAACTATTAACTCAGAGTATGCAATAGATTTAATAAAAAAAGTATATGAGTTTAAAAATGTAGTAGAAATGTCAGCAAAAAAGCAATTACCACATTTAATAACAAATTATGTGTATGATCTTGCAACATTGTTCCATACATATTATGCACACGAAAAAATAATAACAGAAGATGAAAAATACACAAATGAAAGATTAAAACTAATAACAGCAGTAAAGATAACAATTAAAAATGCTTTAAACTTAATAGGAGTAGAAAGCTTAGAAAAAATGTAGGAGGATTTTATGGATATAAAAAAAATGAGTAGTGAAGAACTTGAAAAATTTTCACATTTAGATATTGCTTATAATATTTTAAAATATGAAAAGAAAAAGTTATCCACAGTAGAACTTTTAAAAGAAGTTTGTAGTGTTCTAAATTATGAAGATTCGGAATTTGAAAATTTAATAGGAGATTTTTATACATCCTTGAATTTAGATAAAAGATTTTTATTAGTAGACAATAAATGGGACTTAGCAGAAAATCATGCAATTAAAATAATAGTAGATGATGATATGGATGATGATGTAGAAGAATATGAGGATATAGATGAAGAAGATCCAGAAGAAGTAGAAGATGAAGCAGTTATAGATGATACAGAAATATTAGAAGATATTGATGAAGATTTAGATGATGATATAGAAGATTTAACTATATTAAGCGAAGAAGAAATGGATGAAGAAGAAAACCTTTAGAAAGGTGTGATAAAATGTTAGAAAGATTAGAACAAATCGAGAAAAGATATAATGAAATAAAAGAAAAACTATCAGAAAGTGATGTAATTCAAGATATAAAAAGAACTACAGAATTATCAAAAGAGTTAAGTTCACTAGAAGATATAGTTAATTCTTATAGCGAATACAAAACAATTCTTTCTGGAATTAAAGAAGCCCATGAAATGGAAAATGATAAGGATTTAGGAGAATTTGCAAAAGAAGAGATATTAAGATTAGGACCACTAAAAGAAGAAAAAGAAAAAGAACTAGAAATACTGTTGATACCAAAAGATCCAAATGACGATAAAAATGTTATAGTTGAAATAAGAGGTGCAGCAGGTGGAGATGAAGCAAATATATTTGCAGGTGATTTATTTGATATGTACACAAGATATGCTGAATCAAAAGGTTGGTCTTATGAAGTAACTAATGAAGTAATAGGTACAAGTGGAGGATATTCACAAATAGAATTCATAATAAAGGGCCATGGTGCTTATTCAAAATTAAAATACGAAAGTGGTGCACACAGAGTTCAAAGGGTACCAGTAACAGAAACACAAGGAAGAGTACATACATCAACTGCAACAGTTCTTGTAATGCCAGAAGCAGAAGAACTAGATTTCGATTTAGATATGAATGATGTAAGAGTCGATATAACAAGAAGTAGCGGATGTGGAGGACAAGGTGTAAATACGACCGATTCTGCAGTGCGTCTTACACATATTCCAACCGGAATAGTAGTCTATTCACAAACAGAAAGAAGTCAGATAAAAAATAAAGATAAGGCAATAAAAATCCTAAAAACTAGATTATATGATTTAAAATTAAGAGAAAAAGAGGAAAAAGAAGGTGCAGAAAGACGAAGTAAAATAGGAACAGGAGATAGATCAGAAAAAATAAGAACTTATAATTTTCCTCAAAATAGATTAACAGATCATAGAATAAACTTTACATTAATGCAACTAGACAGAGTAATGATGGGAAAACTTGATGAAGTAATTGATGCACTTATAGCTGAAGACCAAAAAAGGAAATTGCAAAGTGAAATATAAAGAATTAATTAATATGATAAATAAAGAAGATTATAAAAATGCCCTTTATTTAATAGATAATTACATACATTTATCAAATGATGAAAAAAATGGTAAAGAAGATATTGATATAAATAAAATAAAAAAATTACAAATTGCTTTAAAAAAAAGTAAAACATTACCTTTACAATATATTATAGGTAATGTTAATTTTTATGGATACACATATAAAGTAAATAAAAATGTACTAATACCTAGATTTGAAACAGAAGAATTAGTAGAAAATACTATAAAATACATAAAACAAAATTTAAATGAAAATGTATCTATAATAGATCTTGGAACTGGTTCAGGGGCCATTGGACTTACTTTAAAGCAAGAATTACCAAATTCACAAGTAACTTTATTAGATATTTCAAAAGATGCAATAAAAGTTGCAATAGAAAATGCAAAAAAACTAGACGTAAAAATAATAGAAAATGATATGTTAGAAGGTATAAATAATAAATATGATGTTATAATAAGTAATCCACCATATATTTCATACAATGAAGAAATAATGGATATAGTAAAGAATAATGAACCACATATAGCACTTTACGCAGAAAATAATGGACTTTATTTTTATGAAAAAATATTAAGAACATGTAAGAAAAATTTAAATAAAAACTTTTTAATTGCATTTGAAATTGGTTGCAATCAGAAAGAAGATATAATTAAAATAATAAATAAATATTTTGATGATGTAGTAATAATTGCAAAACAAGACATGCAAAAAAGAGATAGAATGATATTTATAATGAATAAAAAATAAGAAATTAACTCACTATTTATTAAGGAAGGTGAGTTTTATGAAAAAAATTATTTTAATAATACTTGTAATATGTGCATTTGCAGGTACTACAAACATGAATGAAAAAAAGATGGATGAACTAATAAGAATAAGAATTCTATCAAATAGTAATAATGAACACGATATTAATACAAAAAAGATAGTAAGTAAACATATACAAAATAAACTGTACAATTTACTAAAAGATACTTCTAATATAAATGTAGCAAGAACTATAATAAAAACAAGTACCAGCGAATTAGAAAAAATTATAGAAGAAGATTTAAAAAATGAAAATTATGGATATAAAATAAATTATGGATATAATTACTTTCCAGAAAAAGAATATAATGGAAAAACTTATGAAAGTGGTAATTACGAATCATTATTAATAACACTTGGCGAAGGAAAAGGAGAAAATTGGTGGTGTATACTATTTCCTCCTCTATGTCTAATAGAAGCAGAAGAAAGTGAAAAGGTAGAATATAGTTTCTTTTTAGAAGAACTACTTTACAATATTTTGCATTAAAAAAAGATAATTATTATTTAAAATTATTTTTTTTTGATATAATAGAAATATAATAAAGAAAGTGAGGATAAGTAATGAAAGAAGATAAACAAAAATTAGTTTTTATATCTATTTTAGTATTAGTAGTGTTAGTAGGAGTAGTATTATTTTTATTTAATAATAAAAAGGGGACAGGTACAATTAACAGTGTAAGTGATATTAAAAGTATGATTAAAACTATTTATAAGCAAGTAGATTTACCAGAACTTGCTACATCTGTAATTAATGTTAAAAATGAAGATGAAGTAACTGCTTATACAGGATTACAGTCTAATAAAGATGTTGAAGCATTAGTTATTTCTAGTCCAACTATGACATCACAAGCTTATTTATTGTCAGTTGTTAAAGTTAAAGATGGTGCTAATGTAGAAAAAATGAAACAAGAAATGTTAGATAATATTGATATGGATATGTGGATTTGTGTTAGTGCTGATAAGTTATATATAACAAATAGTGGAAATGTTATTTTCCTAGTTATGACAAATGAAGAATGGGCTACATCTGTATATAATAATTTTAAAAAATATGTTAATAATAATATAGGTAAGGAACTTACTAAAAGTAATAATATAGAATTACCAGATGAATTATTAGCTAATTAAAAAATAAAACACCATTTATTTGGTGCTTTATTTATAAGGAGGAAATTATGTTATTTACAAGTATAAGTTTTTTATATTA
>URRF01000004.1 GCA_900550145.1 uncultured Mollicutes bacterium | reverse complement strand
GTTTCTATATTTATTAATTAATTCTTCCGGTAAAACCACAAGAAAACCTGCAAGTACAATCAGGTCAAGATTGTATGAATCTATTGTTCTGATTAATGCCTTATTAAATTCATCTCTTGTAGCATAATCCTTAATACATACGCTTTCTGCCTTAATTCCGTTGTCTTTTGCTCTGGTTAAAGCATATGCGTCTTTCTTATTGCTAATTACAACTTCTAACTTAGCATTTGTAATTACTCCACTATGTACACCGTCTATAATAGCCTGTAAATTAGTTCCACCACCTGAAACCATTACTCCTACCTTTAACATAATTCCTCCTATTAAGTACCAAAAAAGTTATTGATACTAAGCAGTATTTATTTTCTTTAGAAAAGCATATAGGCTAGTTGAAAAACTAGCCTTTTCATTTAAATATTTACTATAGAATTCATCCATTGAAGAAATATATTTTTGATCTTGTATAACCCTAAATTTTTCATATTCTTTTTCTGCTTTTTCTACTGCTTCCATGTGGGATATACTGCCACTATTATTTAATATTTCTTTTCTTCTAAATTTTAATAAATCATTTGTTGCATCTATCCAATCCTTCATTGTCATAACATGTCTTTGTTTTGCTTCATCCTCTGCAAATACCAAAAATAAATTTGTTAAATCTTTCAAATTATTCATTTCTTCTTCGTTTAAATAATTCTTTGCAATAATTACATCATATTTATATATTAAACCATCAGGAGAATTTTTCCAAGTTGTTAACCCCATATGCTCTTTTTTTGAATTAGCCATTTTAAAAATAAGTTCTGCAGCAGTATGTCCGCTTATAGCATAGTGCAACTTATTTTGAACAATTTTAAAGAAAGCATACGCTTCTTCTGACTTCGGATTGTAATCTGCTGCTGTTACAATAAATAAATCAGTAATTTTTTGATATGCCATTCTTTCACTTACTCTAATTGTTTTGATACGTTCTAATAATTCATCAAAATATTTTGTATCATATTTATTTCCATTTATAAAACGTTCATCATTTAAAGCAAAACCTTTTGTCATATATTCTTTTAAAATTTTTGTAGCCCATATTCTAAATTCTGTTGCTTTTTTAGAATTAATTCTATAACCCACAGCAATTATAGCATCTAAACTATAAATAGTTGTGTTATAGTTTTTTCCGTCATCGGCAGTTAACGAGCATTTCTCGGTAACTGATTTTTTGTCTAATTCTTTTTCTTCAAATATATGTTTCAAGTGTAAACTTATATTATCTGTAGAGCATTCAAAAACCTTTGACATTCCTTTTTGTGATAACCATAAAGTTTCATCCTTATAAATAGCGTCTACTACAATATTACCTTCGCTATTTTTATATATAATTAATTTATTATCTTCCATCAACACTCTCCTTTAGTTTTTCATAACTCATGTGCATTAATTTTTTAAGTGTTTTTCAAGAAAAAATGTGTTTAAAATGTAAATTTTATTTTTTCTTTTACTTTAAAGGATTTAATACTGCTTTTTCATAACTTCCCGCTTACCACGAAATGTAAACTTTTGAAAAACTTTCTTGACTATTATTATTTCTTATTTCCTCAGGTTACATTCCTAATGTTAATAAAATATAACCTTTATTTTCATTTAGATATTTATTATAGAATTCATCCATTGAAGATATATATTTTTAATTTTGTATAACTCTAATTCTTTATGGGATATATCGCCACTATTATTTAATGCTTCTTCTCTTCTAAACTTTAATAAATCGTTAGTTACATTTATCCAACCTTTTATTGTCATTACATGTCTTTGTTTTACTTCTTTTGGGGATAATTGGAATAATTCTATTGATTAATCCACTTTGTTCTTTACTTAATGTATATATATCTTTATATAAATTACAATTATCATTATATAATTTTTCAAATAGTAATAAATTATTTTTGCATAATTCTAGTGCTTTTATATATTTTTTTCTATAAGTGTTTTCATCTACACTAGGACATTCAAAACCCTGTTTTATTTCTTTATTACTTAATGCATTTAGCATACCAAGTCCTTTTTGTATTGTTTTTAATAATAGTGAGTTAGTAATAAATAATTCTTGTCTGTTAGGAATTACAATTTTGTTTTTAATATCATATAAGAGGTATCCATCATTAGTTGGATCAAATATGTAACTTGTGTTATCTTCTTTTACTAATGTTATTAAATGGTTTGGCAGTGCTATGAAATCAGTAATTTTGCTAACTATTTCAGCAAATTTTTTACCTTCATCATCTGAATTTAATTCTATTGGGGATAGTTTTTGTAAATTACCACAAGCACCTGTTCTATCATTTACTAATAGGTTTGATGCGGTGTAACCTTGTTTTATACTTAAATCTGTAAACAAACTAGATATTGATCTGCAAACTCCTTTTCCTCTTATTACATCAATTCCGTTTAATAAAGCAAAATCTTTCATATCGCTACTATATATGAATGAATGATTATGTGATAGATATCCAGATCTATATAAATATACGTAAGTTGCAAATAATGTTACGGGATCATTTATATTTAATTCTTTTAGCATAGATGATGTGTTATTTATTATTTCATCGTACATTTGCTTTAACTCCTTATATTCTTCTGTCTTTCTTTGCGTATAATTTACGGTTAATAAATCTATATCATATATTGTTGATACAATCATATATAAAACTTTAATATCTATTCCTACTGGAATATTTTTATCCTTTAAAATACTTAAGATCATTAGACATATTATTTCTATTCTTCTTATATCTTCTTGTGTTTTTAATTTCATATTAACTCTCCAATTAATACAACGTATTATACTACTTGAAAATTAATACGGTCAATATTTTTTATTGGAGAATTTAAAGTTTAAGTACTTAATATTATGAATATTCTTTTTTTAATTCATCAATATATTTAGTTTTTATACAATCAAGGATTTTATTAGTAATATCAATAGTACACTCTCTTTGAGATTTATTTGTTGTATCAAATAAATAAAAATTAATGTTCTCTTTTTTAGATAGTTTTTCAATGTTAATTAAAGAAGTGTTATACTCGTTTACGTTTTCTTCGTTTAAAAAACTTCTTTTTTCTAGAGATAAATAAGCTTTATAATCTCTTTTTATTGCTGTAGTGGCATCTGTGTATGTTCCAATAATGATATCGATTTTATTTTTAATCATTGGAACATATTCTTTTTTATATTCTTCATATTCTTCTTTTTTAAGTTCTCCTTTTAAATGTAACCTATCAACCCATATTAACCTATCAAATAATGATCTATCAATTAAAATAATATCATTCTCTTTTTTTATTTCACATTCTAGTTCTTCTTTTACATATCTAGGTATTTCAAAATTAACAATTTTTTTATATTGATTTTTTAAATTAGGTTTTATCTCTTTTTTGTATTTTTTAGAAGTAGTAAATTCTTCTAACATAGAAACTTTTATACCGGCTTTTGTAAATAGATCATATAAATTATTTATAATTGTTGTTTTACCAGTTCTTGGTGTTCCCGTAAATTCGATTACAAATGGTTTTTTATTTTGCATTACTGAATTTAATTTAACTAGTTCTTTTACTTTATATTTTATTTTTAATAATTTATCATATTCAGATATATTATCTTTAAAAATTACATTTTTTAAGTATTCATCGTCTTTTTTGTCATAGAATAGATATTCATACAAATATTTTAATCTTTCATACATTGGTACAGTTTCATTAACGTTATTTATTAAACTTTTGTATATATTTTCATAATACCATTTTTGTGAATCAAAATTTCTATTAAAATTACTAAAATCTAATTTTCCATTTATTTCTTTTAGTATAATTAAATCTTCTAAATTGCTAATTTTGTCAGCACATATAACTGCTTTATGCCTTAAATCTAAATTTTTTATGCTATCTATCGTACGCTGCTTTCTTTCTTCCCAAGATAGAGTTTTATCCATTTCTGATGCTGAAACGACTAATGATGTAATATCTTCATTAAATATTTTTAAAATATCTTCTTCACTATACTTTGTATCTTCTATTACATCATGCAAGTAACCAGACGCAACGACATTATCATCAAATTCATATTCTTCTAAAATTAAACCAACGTTTATGGGATGAATAATCATTGGCTTTTCTTTGTCACTTTTTCTTACTTGGCCTTTATGAGCTAAAATAGCGAATTCTTTTGCTTTTTCTTTAATGTTCATTAAAATACACCTACTTTCTTATATCTTATTATAACTTATATGCTTTAATTTTACCACGCAAACAAATGTTCGTCAACATTTTTGCTTGATTTTGCTATTTATAAATAAGAAAAGTAGATTTTCATCTACTCTATCACATTTCCAATTCTTTTAAATGGAAAGACAATAATTCCTGTATAACCTTCAATATCTTCTTTATCAATTAAACCAATTATTCTACTATCCTTGGATATACTTCTATTGTCCCCTAATACTAAGTATTTATTTTCTGGTATTTTTTCATATCCTAAATCTTTTAAACTAAAATTGTTTGTAATATCTCTTTTATATTCTTCTTTTATTTCTTTTCCATTTACGTATAAAATGTTATCTTTGTATTCTATATAATCTCCGGGAAGCCCAATAACACGTTTTATAATTTTTTCATTATTATATTTGATTACTACAATATCAAATCTTTTTAATCCATTTATTCTATAACCAATTTTATCTAAAATCATTATATCTCCATCTAATAAAGTAGGCACCATAGAATCTCCTGTTACTCTTATTGGAGAATAAAGGAATGTTCTAAAAAGTAGAACAAAAATGATAATTAAGAAATATTGTAAACATTCTTTTAATATATTATTTTTCATATAAATTTACCAAAAATAAGACATGTTTTATGTCTTATTAATTTCTTTCTTTTAATTTAAATTGACCAACTAAATCTCTAGCATAATATAACTTAGCTCTTCTTGCTAATCCCTTACGAGTTACTGTGATTGCTGCAATTTTAGGTGAGTTAATTGGGAAAGTTCTTTCAACACCAATTCCTGATGATTTTTTTCTTACAGTGAATGTTTCACTTATACCGGAATTTTTACGAGAAATAACTATACCTTCAAAACTTTGAATTCTTTCTCTTTTACCTTCTATTATCTTCACATCAACTTTAACAGTATCTCCAACTCTAAACTCAGGAATATCAGTTCTGATTTGTTTAGCAGTTATCTTATCGATAATATTCATTCTATCACTCCATTTCTTATCATTAATCATATAAAAATACATCGGATTAACGTTTTCACGAAATTAATTCTAACATATAATTTAAAAATATGCAATATAAACTTAAAATTTACCTACTTTTACTGGATTTTTCAATTGACGTAAATGATATTGCCTTTTTTCTTTGCTTAAATTCTAAAATAATATAATCTATTTTTTTCTTAGCACTTCTTTTATAATCTTCGCCTAATATTTTAGAATATTCATTATTTAATAGTGCTTTTATTCTATCTGCTTCATCTAATACTAATAAATCATCATCATCACTATCAGTATCTAGTACTTTCATAACAAGCATAAATAAATGCTGTAGTTTTCTTTCTATATTTTTTTTGACCATATTTTCAGTTAACTTTGTGTCTGTTATTTGAAGATTTTTAATGCTTATTACATCTGTTCTTTTTGCGTTATTTTTTGGATTTAATGAGTAACCGTTTAGTTCATCCATTTTTATTTTTCCTGTTAATGTACTTTTTATTAAAGTATATTTATATATTAAATCAGGTCTTCTTTCTTTTGTTCTTTTAATGCTTTCTGTTTTTCTCCACTCTTCAATTTTTTTATGATCACCACTTAGTAATACATCAGGTACCTTCATACCATCATATTCTCTTGGTTTTGTATAAGTAGGATAATCCAATTTATCGTTATTAAACGAATCGTTTTTGTGTGAACCAGTTTCTATAACTCCATCAACTAATCTTGTTACTGCATCACTTACTATCATGCTTGGTAATTCTCCGCCTGTCAATACATAATCTCCTATACTAATTTCCATATCACATACACTTCTAATTCTTTCATCGAATCCCTCATAGTGTCCACATACTAGTACTAGATGTTCTTCCTCACTAAGTGAATAGGCAATTTTTTGATTAAATTTCACTCCTTGAGGTGTAAGTAAAATTACTTTTGAATTTGTTTTTCTAACACTTTTTATTGCATCAAATACTGGTTGACACATTAAAACCATTCCACTACCTCCACCATAAGGTGTATCATCAACTTTCTTATGTTTATCAAGAGAATAATCTCTTATGTTAATCGTATTAATGGATACCAAATTTCTATTAATTGCACTTTTAATTATTGATGTGTTTAAAAAGCCATCAAACATTTCTGGAAATAAAGTTAAAATATCAATTTTCATTTTATTCACCTCTATATATCAATTGGATAATTCATAGTAATTGTTTTTGATTCTTCATCCTTATTTACAATAAATACATCTTCATATGGCACTAATTTATTGTTTGAAAGACGTATAAGTATTTTTCCATTATTCTTTAACACTTCTTTAACACTATAAATATCATTTTTTATCTTTATGTTATATTTAATCAAATCTTCTATAATAAATTCGTGTATATCATTAGGATCAATATATACTAAATTACCTTTGAATGGTAATATTTCATTAATATTGTTAATTCCATCAAAAGTAAGCATGTCATAATTTTTATGAACTCTATAACTTTTGATTAAAAATTTCTTGTTATTAATATATATATAATTCCCCTTTTTAAATATCAAATCTTTTCTACTAAAATCACTTTTTATTCTTATCTCACCTTTTATACCATGTGTATTTACAAATTTTCCTATTTTAAGCATATTCACCTACTCATTTCATACAAAATTATACTAGTTGCAACACCAACGTTTAAACTTTCACAGCTTTTATTCATCGGTATGTAAATAGCTCCATCACACAAATCATTTATATAACTACTTACGCCATTACCCTCATTTCCCATTATTATAGCACATTTATTATAAAATTTAGCACTTTTTATACTTATTCCATTATTAACATTAGTAGTATATATTTTATATCCATTGTTTTTTAAAAGTGGAATAAATTCTTTTAAATTTTTTGTTATTACATTTGCATAAAATAACATACCTTGGGTTGCTCTTATAGTTTTTTCATTATATAAAGATACTGTATCTGTACTTAAAACAATTGTATCAATATTAAATGCAACTGCACTTCTTATAATTGTCCCTAGATTACCTGGATCTTGAATATTATCGAGTATAAGTATTTTATCACCTACAATTATATCGTTATCTTTCATTTTACATATTCCTATTATACTTGGTGAGGAAGCTAATGAAGCGATTTTTTTCATTACATTTGGTGTAATAATTGTTTCATTTTCATATCCACTTTGTTCTAGTGAAAATACTTCTATTAAACAATTATTTTTGTAGGCCTCTTTTACTAAATGCTCACCTTCGACAATAAACATTTTATATTCATCTCTATATTTTTTGTTTTTTAATTTAATGATTTCCTTTATTTTTTTGTTTTCAACACTACTAATTATCATCTCTCATTTCCTTTCTTAATTGTTTATAATTTGGACAATATTTAGATACTAAATTCCAAAATTTTTTTGAATGATCAAAATGTATAAAATGGCATAATTCATGTACTATTACATAATCTAAGTATTTAATATCCTTTTTTATAAGTTCTAAATTAAGCGTAATAGTTTTGTTTTTTTTATTACATACACCCCATCTGGTACTCATTTTTCTAATTTTTATATTAGGATATGGAATAGATTCAGAAAACATATTATATATTTCTTTTACTCTTTTTTCATATATATCAACTGCAAATTCTTTTAAATATTTATCAATATTATTATCTTTTATATAAAATTTATTACCATATAATTCTGGATGAGTTTGATTAGATAATTTTATAATATCAACTTCTTTTCCTAAAATAAAATTTTTATCATTTTTTTGTTTTTTTCTTTTCATTTTTTCTAAGCAATCTTTAATTGAATCATAATTGGCTATAATAAGTTTTTCAATATCTTTATCTCTTGCAAATTTATTTGTAGTGATATATATCTTTAAATCTTCTTTGACTCTAATATAAGTATTTTTATTATTTTTTTTAATAATTATTATTTCATAATTTTCGTTATCTGTTTTAAATAACATACTACCACCAATTTAATTATAACACAAATCTAATATTATATATAAATGTTACTTTAATATGTAAAGAAATTCTGTTTTTTGAATTGTCATTACATATTAATATTATTTTAATAAAGAGTATTTAGAAAGTATTAATTTTTTTGCACTTGATTGGCTATCTTTAATAGATGTCATAAAGAAATCTTTTCTAATATCATTTAAACCATTATCATCTATAGTAGAAAAATTATATGGATTTAATATAGTATATCCCTTCTTTTTTAGTTTTTCTGTTGATGTTTTATGATTGTAAAAACAATAATCATTCAAAGTTTCTTCATATGAAGACCCATATTTGTTTTCGAAATATTTATCATAATACGGACGATATTTAACACCAGTTTCAATATCTACAGTATCAATTGAAGCTACTAAAGAATCATCATATTCATTAAAAGATAACTTATAATCATAGTTGCTATAAACATCTCTTGTAAGGCAATAACAACCTGTACATACTAGAATTCCATTTGAAGATGTAATCTCAAAATTTTTAAGTAAATCTTTTACTAACTGCCATTCATTATCTACTGAAGATAAACCAGCATCTAATTTGCATAAATTTAAAAATTCCTTCACCGAATCATTGCTTAACAATTCTTTAATCTTATTTCTTCTTTCTACCTCATCTTTTAACATTTTTCTTAATTTAATCAGTTCGCTTTTTTTCATAAATATTAATATATTTCCTCCTATCAATTGTATTTAAATCTATATTTAAAGATTTTATAATGTTTAATAAATCATAAACATCCTTTTTATAGTCACCACTTTTATTTATGTTTTCAATTTCTATAAATAATCCTATATCTTTAACATTATCAAAGGAAAACTCGTACTTATTTTTATATATATAACTAGTTCTATTTTTTTCTATTATTCCAATTTCTCTAACTCCAAATTCTGATAAAATTTTATTTAAATTTACTATATTATCTACTAATATATCATATTTTTCATAATGATTTTTATCAATTTTTTTCTTATAACTAAATATATATTTTCCATTTTCATTTCTTGTTCTTAACCAATTATTATCAATAAAACTATAATAAGTATCAATTTGTTTGGTTATTTTTTTTGCATTTGAATTTTTACTTATTAAATTAAAAATTCGATTATATTCTTTGTTGTCAATTTTTAATTTTATTTCTATTTCATTTGTATCTCCTTCATAAAATTCATCGTTTATTAAATAATAGAAACTTTTTTTAAAATAATCAGATATTTTATATATCATATTTAAATCCGGTAAAGTTCGATTATTTTCCCAACTAGAAATAGTTTTCTCGGATACACATAAAATTTTTGCTAATTGACTTTGTTTAAGATTATTTTTTATTCTTTCTTTTTTTATTTTATTGCCTAAATTATCCATAGAAACCTCCCACGAATATATTTTATCATATTTATTAATGAACTTTTCTCTATTATTTGTAGAGTTTTTTTATGTATAATAAAAAACCCCATCATTGCGATGAAGTTTTTTGTATTTCCAACTAGGATCATTTATTAATCACTAGTTATTGGGAAGTAGATATACTATATTTTATGAAAATTTCACTAATTAGTATATCAAAATAATATTGTTTTAAACTAATGCCACATAAAATAACAAAATTACTTTACAATTAATTTATCTTCATGTTGTATTTCAATAATCTTTAATTTTATTGTATCATTCTTATCAGAATGTGTTTAACATTATTTTTGTGTTTCTGATTTGATTGCAGCTTGTGCAGATGCTAATCTTGCAAGTGGTACTCTAAATGGTGAACAAGATACATAATCAAGTCCTACTTTATGACAGAATTCAACTGATGATGGTTCCCCACCATGTTCTCCACATATTCCAAGATGAATATCAGGTCTTGTTTGTTTTCCTAATTCAACTGCCATTTTAACTAATTTGCCAACGCCTACTTGGTCTAATTTAGCAAATGGATCTGATTCGAAAATTTGTTTGTCATAGTAATCTTTTAAGAATTTAGAAGCATCATCACGACTGAATCCATAAGTCATTTGTGTTAAATCGTTTGTACCAAATGAGAAGAATTCTGCTTCTTTTGCTATTTCATCTGCTGTTAATGCAGCTCTTGGAATTTCTATCATTGTACCTACTTTATATTTTAAATTTACACCACTATTTTTAATTATTTCATCAGCAGTTTCACATACTATATTTTTTACATATTTTAGTTCTTTTACTTCACCTACTAATGGAATCATTATTTCTGGTTCTACATTTAATCCCTCTTTGTTTACATTTATTGCAGCTTCTATTACTGCTTTTGTTTGCATTTTTGCTATTTCTGGATATGTAACAGCTAATCTACATCCTCTATGACCCATCATTGGATTGAATTCTTTTAGTGACTCAACTCTTTCTTTTAATGCTTCAAAAGTCATTCCTAAGCTTTCTGCAAGTGGCTTAATTTCTTCATCTGTATGTGGTAAAAATTCGTGTAGTGGTGGATCTAAATAACGGATTGTAACTGAATATGGAGCCATTGCTCTAAATAATTCTTCAAAATCTCCTCTTTGATATGGAAGTATTTTTTCTAATGCCTCTTCTCTTTGAGAAACTGTTTCTGCTGCAATCATCTTTCTAAAGTTGAAGATTCTATCTTCTTCGAAGAACATATGCTCAGTTCTACATAAACCAATACCTTCTGCACCAAACTTTCTTGCTTGCTTTGCATCTCTTGGTGTATCTGCATTAGTTCTTACTTTTAATTTACGTACAGCATCAGCCCAATTCATAAATGTTTCAAAATCTCCACTTATTTCTGGTTCTACAGTTTTAATTTCTTCACCATATACATTACCAGTAGATCCATCTAAACTCATGTAATCTCCTTCTTTATATACAGTTCCATCTTTTGTAGTTATTGTTTTATTGTCTTCATTAATTATTAATTCTCCACAACCGCATACACAACATCTTCCCATACCTCTTGCAACTACAGCAGCATGGCTTGTCATTCCACCTCTTACAGTTAAAATACCATTTGCAGAGTTCATACCTTCAATATCTTCTGGACTAGTTTCTAATCTTACTAAAAGTGTATCTTTAACTCCATTTTCTTTTGCGTTTACTACATCTTTTGCAGTAAAATAAATTCTACCAGTAGCAGCACCTGGAGATGCGGCTAAACCTTTTGCAATAACTTTACCATTTTTTAATGCTTCAGAATCAAATGTTTTATGTAATAGTTGATCTAATTGTTTTGGTTCTACTTTAAGAAGTGCTTCTTCTTTTGTAATCATACCTTCACTTACTAAATCAACAGCTATTTTTAAAGCAGCTTGTGCAGTTCTTTTACCATTTCTAGTTTGAAGCATAAATAATTTACCATTTTCAATTGTAAATTCCATATCTTGCATGTCTTTATAGTGATTTTCTAACATGTTTGCGATTTTTACAAATTGATTGTATACCTCTGGCATATCACTTTCAAGTTTTGATATTGGTTCTGGTGTTCTAATGCCAGCAACAACATCTTCTCCTTGAGCATTTATTAAATATTCTCCATATAGTTTTTTTTCACCAGTTGCTGGATTTCTTGTAAAGGCAACACCTGTACCACAATCGTTTCCACGATTACCATATACCATTTCTTGAACATTTACAGCTGTTCCCCAATCACTTGGTATATCATTTAATCTTCTATATACAATTGCTCTTTCATTCATCCAAGATCTAAATACTGCTTTTACGGCTTCTAACAATTGTACTTTTGGATCTTGTGGAAACTCTTCTCCTGCTAATTCTTTATAATTTTCTTTAAATTTCATAGTAACTTCTACCATGTCATCAGCAGTTAATTCTAAATCGTTTTTTACTCCTTTTTCTTCTTTTATTTTATCAAAATATCTCTCAAATGAAGATTTAGGATAACCTTTTACAACATCTGCAAACATTTGAATAAATCTTCTATATGAATCGTATGCAAATCTTTTATTATTTGTTGCATTCGCGAATCCTTCTGCAACTTTATCATTAAGTCCTAAATTAAGTACAGTATCCATCATACCTGGCATACTTGCTCTTGCACCACTTCTAACGCTAACTAGTAATGGATTATTCATATCACCTATTTTTTTACCAGTTTTGTTCTCTAATTCTTCTAGTTTTGAAAATATTTCTTCCTCTATTTCATGAGATATAGTCTTACCATCTTCATAGTATTTTGTACATGCTTCTGTTGTAATAGTAAAACCATTTGGAACAGGCATACCTATATTAGTCATTTCGGCTAGGTTTGCTCCTTTTCCACCTAATAAATTTTTCATTTCTTTTTTACCTTCGTTAAAGGCATATACATATTTTGCCATATTGTGCTCCTTTCATCCTGACCATTTTAGTATATCAAAAAAAAAATAACCTATCAATAATATATAGATTATTTTTAATATTTTAATATTTTATTATCTTGTTTTTGTGATTACGACTCTATCATATAATTCCTTATATACAGAATCAGCAAGATCTGGATTTTTTTCTGCAATTTTTTCTGCTAGTTTATCTACAGTATCAGCATATTCTAAAATTGCTTCTTTTTCTGTAGGTGATTTTAAAAGCCCACAAAAGAATGAACCCTTTTGTTTTTTATTTAAGTTATCAAATGCATTTAACACAATATCGTAAACTGTACTATCTTGTTTTACATCCTCTACATCTTCTACATTTCCTTTATTTAACAATTCAGATCTTTCTTTATTTCTACTGGAAACGAATGAGAAAACGGCCTTTCTTATTATGGCAAAAGTCATATTTTCATCTGCTCCTCTAGCCAATGCTTCTATTCTTGCAAGTTCAATATTTTGCATAGCATCTTTTATTTCTTCTTCATTAAATCCATAAGCGTCTTTAAGTGCTACTCTAACATAATTTTTATATTTTTCAATATTCTTATTAATTTTCATAATCATGCTCCTTTTTCACTTATTATACATACTAAAATAATTTTTGCAACTACTTTTTAGCACGTGGATGATTATTAAGATAAACTTTTCTCAACCTTTCATTACTAATATGAGTATAAATTCCAGTTGTATCTAGTGAGGAATGCCCAAGCAATTCTTTTACAATTAGAATGTCACATCCATCATTTAATAAGTGTGTCGCAAATGTATGTCTTAGTGTATGTGGACTGGCTTTTTTATTCAGTGACGTAGATTCTATAATATTATTTAATATAAGTTCTACACTTCTTACTGACAAGCTTTTATTACTTTTTTTATTTCCAATTATTAAATATTCATTTTTATTTTTACCTAATATTTCATCTCTTGTGCCATTTAAATATAGATCTATTATTCTTTTACATGGTTCTCCATAATAAACTATTCTTTCTTTTTTTCCTTTACCAATAATTCTTATTGATTTATTAGAAAAATCAATGTCAGATAATTTTATATTGCAAAGTTCTGATACTCTAAGACCTGAGCCATATAATAATTCTAGTATTAACCTATTTCTTATTCCCAGTGGTGTACTTATATCTATTATTTTAAATATTTCATCTATATCATCATTGCTTAAATATTTGGGTAATCTTTTTTCTTTCTTTGGAAGCGTAATATATTCAAATACATTTTTATCAACTATATTTTTATCGTATAAAAACGCATAAAATGTTCTTAATGCACTTATTTTTCTTGATATTGTTGTTGATTTATATTTTTTTTCATAAAGATGAGTAAGATATGATTTAATATCAGTGTATTTAATATTCAAATAGTTTTTATTAAAATTATTACAATATGTAATAAATTCAGTTATGTCTATCAAATAGTTCTTTATGGTATAATTGCTATAGTTCCTTTCAATATTAAGATATTTTTCAAAATTAACTATATTTTTTTCCATATTATTTTATTTTTACATCATCAAAAGGTGATAATTCAGGATAATGATTAAAATCAGACAAATCTAAAAGTTCTCTTTCATATTCTTTTAAATACATTAATTCATATTTTTTAATTTCATCATCAGTTAAAAATGTTTCTTTTTTTGATGTTTTTGATTTTTCCTTTTGTTTTTTATATTTTTGCATATATAAATAGATATTTCTACATCCCTTATAAGAAGATGATATCATGTCTACTAGATGTTGTAATTCTTCAAAATAATTTTTTTGATTAATTATCATATTTTCTATTGTATTTATATATCCTGCAAAATTTTTAACTTTACTATATTTATTAATAAACCATAAAATGAACTCTCTATTATGAGCCATTATTTCAAATTCAGTACCAATTATATCGGCATCTAAAACATTTTTATCTTTTTTATATAAAGGACCTACTTCTTTTATAAATTTTTGTTTCTTTTTATTTGGCTGTCTTAAAATTTCTACATCTATAATTTCATCTTCAATATTACAATTTCTCTTAATTGTATTAATTAATTGATTTTTACTATCGTATTTAGTAGTTCTTAAATCTATTTCTTTTAACGAAATTGGTTTTGAATAAACTCTATATTTTGTTCCTTCTTTTGAAATAAGAATTAAAAAGTAAGAATCTCCGCTCATATATTATTCATCTCCTTTTTCTTCTAATTTTACTAATACTTCTCTTGGCTTAGAACCATTTTGAGGTCCAACTATTCCTCTTTCTTCAAGCAAATCCATTATTCTTGCTGCTCTATTATAACCAAGTTTGTATTTTCTTTGAAGTAATGATGCACTTGCCTTGCCACTTCTTATTACAAATTCTCTTATATCGTTGTAAAGAGGATCATCATATTCTTCTTCACTATCTCCGTCATTATGCATTTGAGTAGCAGAATCTGTTGTATTAAATTTTTCATCATATTGTGCTTTTTGCTGTGAAACAGTATAATCAATTACTTTATTTATCTCATCATCAGATACAAATGCACCTTGTATTCTTATTGGTGTATTTTCTCCCATTGGTAAAAATAACATATCACCTTTTCCAAGTAGTTTTTCTGCACCCGTCATATCAAGTATAGTTCTAGAATCAATTGATGATGATACTGCAAAGGATATACGTGAAGGAATGTTTGCTTTTACTATACCTGTTATTACATCTGTTGATGGTCTTTGTGTTGCTACAATCAAATGTATTCCCGCTGCACGAGCCATTTGCGTAATTCTAAGTATTGAATCTTCAACTTCTTTTGCTGCAACAAGCATTAAGTCAGCAAGTTCATCAATTATTATTACTATATACGGAAGCTTTTCAGCGTGACCGTTTAAATTTTTTGTTCTATCATCAACATATTTATTATAATCTGTAATATTTTTTGTTCTAGTTTCTTCAAATAGATTGTAACGTCTTTCCATTTCTGATACCATCTTCATAAGTGCAATAGAGGCCTTTTTTGGATCTGTTACAACAGGCATAAGTAGATGTGGAACTCCATTATACATACTCATTTCAACCTTTTTTGGATCAACTAATACCATTTTTACTTCATCAGGTCTAGTTCTTAACAATATTGTTGTGATTATTGAATTAATGCATACTGATTTACCACTACCAGTAGCACCTGCAACTAATAAATGTGGAGTTTTATTTATTTCCATGAACATAGTTTTACCCATTATGTTTTTACCTAATGCAACAACTAGTTTACTATTATCCATAGATTTAGGTATATCTTCCATAATTTCTCTTAATGATACTCCTACATTAGTTTTATTTGGAAGTTCAATACCTATTGTACTTTTACCAGGAATAGGGGCTTGTATTCTTACATCTTTTGCTGCAAGGGCAAGTGCTATTTCTCTTTGTATACTTAATACTTTATTTACTTTTGTACCACTTCTAAGTTCAACTTCGTATTGTGTTACAGAAGGTCCTACATTTATTTCTACTACTTTACCAACTATGTCAAAATCACTTAATACTTTTTCTAATTTAGTAACATTGTCTTTTATTACATTTTTATTTTCATTAGTATTTACCTTAGGGGGTTTTTTTAATATTTGTCTAAAGTCTGGAAGTACATAGGTACTTGATACCACATTATCATAATTTATTACCTCTACATCAGTTTTCTCATTTTCACTTTCAGTTTCTTCATTGTTATCAAGTTCTGAAATACTTGTAATTATCTTTTTGTTTTCTATTTCCTCAGAATCTCCTGGTTCATCCACATTTACAGTAATACCTTGTTTTTTGAACTCTCTTTTAAATGATAAATTTTTAAGTTTAGAAAATATATTCTTAATAAATGTAATTATTGATACATTAAACATAATAATTACACCTGATAAAATTAAAGCAATTGATACTATTTTAGTCCCTGTTATAGCAAATAGTTTTTCAAATAACAATGAAAAAACTGCTCCTATTATTCCTCCTCCATTAGCATCTATACTACCTTTAAACGCAAGAATAAGTTGATCTAAAGTATCTTTTAATGTTGATGCAACATTTAGATTGTTTGCTACAACATAATTTATATGAGAAAGTATTAGGATGCCAATTATAATTAAATATAATCCAATTAGTTTAGTAGAAAATATATTTAATTTTTCTCTTTTTATTAACATGTATGCACCACTTATAAAAGTAAGCAATAATACAATTACCCACCAACTACCAACTAAAAATATAGAAAAACCACTTAATATTTCACCTACTATACCAAATTTACCAAAACCAATAATTGATATGAGTATTAATAATATTCCATTTAGTTCTGGACTATAGTTTTTTTCACTTTCATCTTTTTCTTTTCTTTTCTTTTTCTTTCCCATGTTATACCTCCATTAGCATTTATATTATATCAAAATATTAAAATAAATAAAAGAAAAAAGAACCGAAGTTCTATTTCTTTGCTTGTGTAAGTGCATTATTAAGTGCTTCATATAAAGCATTAACTTTCATTGTAACACCAGCTATAGTATCTGTTTTGCCATCCTCATTTAATTTAATAAATGAAATGTCTTGATTTTCTATAACTTTTGTCTCAATTAAATTTACTTGTTCATACCATTCTTTTTTAGCTTCACTGGCTGGTTTCATGTTATAATCATCACCTAATGTTTTCTTTGTTGTTAATACTGAATCTTTTGAATAAACTGTATCTAAAAATACTGATTTAATCATTCCATTTTGATCAACATACACAACTGCAGTTGCCATAGATTTACTTCCACCATAATTATCTTCATAAGCACCAAAATAAGTGCCTTCTTTATAGTTACCATTTTCAACTTTTTCACAACCAGTAAAAACAAATAAACTTAATAATAAACAAGCAATTAAACCAAAATACTTCTTCATATATCCTCCTATATTTATACTCTAATTATACAATAAAAATATTTTGTTTTTCAACATAAAAATAAAAACATTTTATGTTATTTACATAAAACGTTTTCTTTACTACTTTTAACACGTCTATCTAAGTATTGCATGAATTTAACATGTTCAACAAATCTTGCTTTAGATGTTAAAGGATACATATTTCTTATTTTTTCCTTTGTTTCATCATTTAATTTACTATTAACTTTTGCTAAAGTTCCTAAATTTACTTTATTTCTTCCCTTCTTGGTAATTTTAATTAATGAATATAAAGTGTTTTCATCATACATACCAGCTGTAATAGAATCATCAGTAAGTACTTCTTCTATTTCATTACCTTCACTTACGCATACTCTAAGTAAATCATTTAACTCTTTTACAGATGAACGTATACCGTATCTTAGGAATGTGTTAACAATATCATTTATCTCATCTTGATTCTTACCAATTCTTGCTAACATATTTACCACATATTCAATTACATTATCAACCATTGTATAATTTGCTCCAGATATCATACAACTATATATCTTTTTAGCACATAGCCTACTTAAATTGTATTTTGCTGCCAATTCATCAGCCATAAATACTATAAAAGAATTGCCTTCTTTTCTTTTTGTTGCCCATGAATATGAAATGTACTTGTTATATCCTTCTTTACTTTTATATTGTCTAAAAATTTTACTATCTCTATGCATACAAACCCCTCCTAAATAAAAATATGTCTGTTATACTAGCACATTTGTACGTATTTGTCAAATATGCTATATTTTTTATTCCAACTTTTATATTTTATTTTGAGTAATTTACATCACAAGAACCATTATGATCTTTAAAATAATCCTCAATATGAGCAATAACTTGATTTGCATCCATGTAATTTTCAATATCGATATGATTAGAAATCCATGCATCTCCACCTGCATTTATAACTTGATAATTTTTATTGTGTTCTATTTCATATAAATATTCTTCATTATTTAATTTGCAATTTATCGCCATTTTACCAGTAATTTTCCTATCTTTATTTGATACAGATTTTATATTTAATAATATAAAAAGTAATATAATAATTATAATAAATGCTAGCATTCCTACACCAATAACTTTTAATATTTTTATAGTGATTCCTGCTAATCTTTCTGTATTGCTAATTTTTTCTGTTAAAATGCTATTAATATTGTTGTTAGTTAATTCATCCAAACTAACATTAAATATTTTTGAAAGTGTTTTTGCTTGATTAATGTCAGGAGCAGTTTCTTCTAGTTCCCATTTTGATATTGTTTGCCTTGTTACTCCTACTTTTTCTGCTAATTCTTCTTGTGATAAATTATTTTTCTTTCTTAAACTAACTATTTTGTTTCCTAAATTCATATTTTTTCTCCTTTCAAAAATAAGGGTAACATTTATAAGATTTAAATTCTATCAATATTAGTTGGAACTTGTGCAATTTTTCTTAACATTTTATTATTTCATATTAATTATAACATGTATTTACAATAATTAATTAAAAGAACTATATGTATTTAAAAAGTCACATTTTAGTGACTTTGTTTAACGTAATTGATATCATATTTTGATATATTATCTAAAACAGGAATAGTCATTGATTCATTAAAACGTGTTGGTATTTCTTCGTTTTCAACAAACATATATGATTCAATCTTTTTAACTAATTCTTCATTAGTTCCTCTTTCCATAGCTTTGCTTTCAATATTTTTGGCTTCTATATTTTCAATCAATTCTAAATCTGTACCTAAAAATATCATTCTATTTGGATTAGTTGCTTCTAAAATACCACCATTCTCTTCAGCACCTGTTAAAAACATATAATAACCATTTATGTTTAATAGACTACTGTTGGAATCAAAAACATAACTTTTTTTATCTTTAGATATTCCTCCATATTGTTTTATTTGGATTGGTTCTGTTGTGATTAAATTTCCTTTAATATTTTTAATAACAGATATACTATAAATTGTTACAGGATCATAAACTGTTTTTGTTTTAAAAATGCCAACTTCAATTTCTGTTGGATTTACATATTCAGTCTTTATAATTTCGTTTACTTTTGCTATAAAAACATATCTACTTGCTCCATATGCTTTTTCTGGTGTACTAGTATCAAAAGCATAAACTGCGTGAGTACTATAAACTGGTAATCCATTAAGTTTGATAGTTGGTTCTTTTTGTATTATTTTCTTGTTAATGGATATGGCAGTTAATATAAATAAAAGTACAATATTATATATAATTATTTTCTTTTTCATTATATCCTCCTTCATATGCATAAAAACTTTATTACAATATCATTTTATATTATTAAATGAAATTTTAAATTTTATTTAATTATTAGTCACCTCCATTCTTACACTTCAAATATAAAATAATATTAATAATCATATTTGTACATGTTTCAAAATTTCTGAATTCTCTATATTGTGCATTGTATCATATTTTTATTTTTATTTCTATAAATAAAAACGTGAATTTTATATAAAATTTTTTAAAGTATAAATTTATTTTCTTTTTTTTATATTCAATGCTAAACTCATCTAAATTCCTTATTTTAATTTTACCATCTTCTAGTGAAGATTTTAAACCCTCTTGATATTCGTTAGAAGCATAAATTACTTTAATATATTAATATTTTTGACAAGGTAAGTAATAAATATATTCATCATCTTTATAAATTTCTTCTAAAGCCGAATCACAAGCAAAGTTTTCGTTATTCTTACTACTATCAACAATGACAAATTCTTTTTAAATATCATATTTTGAATTATTAAAAACAGTAATATTAAATATTTTTATTACTATTTCTTTTTTATAACCCATGGAATATCATTTATTGAATAAATACTATTAACTTTTGATATTGAATAAGTTAAAGATTTTCATTCAATTGTACCACCATCTTTTAGTTTAAAAGGTATAGTTATTAACAAAATCAATAATATTATCACAATTATAGCAATTTTCTTATTTTTCATTTTTCATATCCTTTCCACAAACTATCTTTATTAATAATATTATACTACGTATTATTAATAAAACAGTGATAGATGATATTGATATATCAAATAAGATTAAAAATATAAAAAAAATAGATATTTCTATCTATTATAACTCATTTTGGTAGCGAGAGGGGGATTCGAACCCTCGACCCTGCGGGTATGAACCGCATGCTCTAGCCAGCTGAGCTATCTCGCCATCAACACTAGAAATAATAACATATTTAATGAGTTTAGACAATAGTTTTTTTATTTTTTCTAAAAGAAAAAGATTTATAACAAATCTTTTATGTAATTATATAACTCATTTTGTATTTCTTCTATTGTTTTTATTCTTTTGTTGTCAGTACATTCTATAGTGTAGAAATTATATTTTTTTGCTATTTCTTTGTATGCATTTTCTGCATTTAATAGATGTTCTTTATCTTCTTCATTTTGATCTAATTTTTCTATTCTTCCTGCTTTAAGTTTATTTATTGCATTATATGGCATATGTAAAAAAACTTTTATATCTGCTTTAGGAAGTTCTAATAAATCAAATTCTAGTTTAGAAAGCCAATTATACATCTCATCTCTTTCTTCTTTTGTTTTCCATTTTCCTCCTTGATGTGCCATATTAGAATATACATATCTATCTAGTATTACATTATAACCATCATTTAATTTATCTATAATTTTATTTATATTATATTTTCTATCTGCTGCAAAATATAAGGAAGAAACTTTTGAATCAACATTAGGAGCCTTTTCTTTGAACCAACCATCGCATATATAACTTTTACCTAAATATGGTCCACCTACTATTTTACCTGTTGGCGATTCATAATTCGGAAAACAAAAATAGCATACTTTTTTGTTATTTTTTTCTAAATTTTCTATTAGTTTTTTTGATTGTGTTTCTTTTCCTGAACAATCAGTTCCTTCAATTACTATTAATTTACCTTTCATAATCCCTCCAAAACATTTTTTGTATTGCTTGTTCATATATTTTATATGCAATATCATATCCATCATCAATAAAGTTGCATGCTTTATTAATAGTAACTCCACTATTTGCTTCCATTACTAATATGGAACTATCATATAATTCTACTATATCTATACTACTAAATCTTATTCCTGTTGTTTTTGTAACTTTTTTAGTCAATTCTGTTATTTCTTTTTTTATATCTTCTTTTATATCTAAAAATATTTTTGAACCTTGTGAAAGGTTAAATCTAAAATCATAATTTATTTCTTCTCCTTTAGAAGGAATATAATTTTCATTTTTAATTGCTTTATTATTGTAATAACTATAATTAAATTTTATTAATAATTCTTTTAAAGTTGAAAACCCATCTCCTATTACTTTAGGATTTATTTTTCCATATATAAGTTTTATTTCATCATCTAAAATAATAACTCTGTATTCATTTTTTATTTTATAAAATGGACACATACTAATAGAAAAATTATTTATAAAGAGATTATCTAACGTTTCATAAAGAGATTTTTCATCAGTAATGTGAAAAACTTCATTTCCACATGCACCACAATTTGATTTTAAAACAATATTACAATTATTTTTATAGAAGTAATTTAAAGCAACTTCATAACTATTACAATCCTTTGCATATTCATTTTTGTTATCATTTTTATACAATATTTTATGTTCTATGATATCAATATTTTCATCTTTCATTACTTCATAAAACGCATACTTATCATCCATTATATTACCAAGTGCATGACCATTTAAATCAAACTTATTACCAGTTATATACCTTGTCATATCATCTTTTTCTAATTTAATAACCCAATTTTTAGATAAGAATGTGCATTTAATATTATTTTTATCGCATATTTCTTTTATCATTTTATTAAATTCCATAAAGCCCCCTAAAATTTTACAATTTAAAATCTTTTACCACAAACATAGCATACTTTGCTATTTGCATTATTAATTGTACCACAATTTTTACAAACCTTATTAGATGGTTTATATACTACATTTCTACTTTTATTTAATGTATTATTTTTAGGTCTAAATATAATTACTAGTATCAAAATAAATATTATTAAAAATTCTGTAAATAAAATATATTCTTTATATGTTAATGACTCAATTAATGATTTTTTTATTGTTATAATATACTCTCTTGTTTTATTATCTTCATCGACCACTTTTATTGTTACTTTTGAATTATTTTTTAAATTTTTATTACCAGTAATACTTACAGTTGCAGTACTATTATTAGGTGTTGCTAATATGTCTAATGAGCTTTCATTATTAATTTTTATTTCATAGTTTTGTTTCTTTTTGGAGAAGTTTATATCATAACCTGAAATTTTTAAATCCTTTAAATAATTTTTTTCTGATTCATACTCTTCTTTATTAACTATTAATTCATAATTCTTAGTACTACCATTTTCAGCTGTAACTGTTATAGTTATTTTGTTTTCTCCTTCTTTTAATTTAGTATCAGATACAACAGCTTTTGATGTATATGATTCAGTTACTGGTTTAATATCAATTTTATCTACATCCGATGATACAGTTAATGTATATATAAATACATCTCTCGAAAAATTTATTTTTCCTACAGATAAAATCAAATCTGATAAATATGTATTAGCATTATTCCCATCACTTCTAACTACACCTATTGTATATGTATTAATTGTACCATCTTCCGCTTTTACTTTTATTAAAACATCATTATAACCAATATTTAAGTTGACTGTTCTAGGGCCATAACCACTAACAAAACTTGCTTTATTATTCGCTAAAGTTGCTTTTATAACAATAGATGTAGTTTCCTTTGAAACAATAGTTGTATATTTCTTTAATTCACTTTTAAATTCTATATTACCTGGTGTTAAAGTTAAAGAAGATAAATTGGCGTTATTACTCTTTTTTAAAGGGTTAGTTTCTAAAACAGATACTAAATATTTTTCTTTTATTTCATTATTTGATATTTTGGCTGTCATTATAATATAAGTTGAACCACTTGATAATCCAGTTACAACTCCATCTTTAACACTTGCTTTTTTAGGATTAACTATTTCATATTTTATATCTGTTAAGTTTAAATTAGGAGGTAAAGTTATTTTGCTTTTTAATTTTGAATTTTCTCCTACTTTTATATTAGAACTTCCACCTAAAAATGTATTTCCAGATAGGTTAATTGTTTTTAATCCAAGCATTTTATTCAATCCAGTTAAATCCTCAATATTACCACTATATTTTGAGCAATCTAAATTTTCAATTTCATTTAATTCCTCTGCTAATATAGAATATGAATAATCTTTACTTTCATTTTTTAACAAATTATACGAATCAATAATGCACTTATATAAATTATCATCTAAAAAAGAATCATTTGCAGGACTAGCATAAACATCTATAGCGCATAATAAACAAAGTGCAAAAATACATCTAAACAACTTTTTCATAACTCCTCCTATTCTAATAAAAGAATACCACAAAACATCACATTTTTCAATAAAATAAAAAGATATATTTCTATATCTTTATATAAATATTGGTTCTGTTTCTTTTAGTGTTTCTCCAAAATAGATTTCTTCGTCTAGGGTTATTATTTCGTGTTTTTTTAATGTTTCTTTTACATTTATTAGTCGTTGATTTTTTGAACCTCTAAACAGTAAATTAAGATCTCTTTGTTTTAAAATAAACTTTCCATCTACGAGTACATCTATATTACTTAAAAACTCTTTATATATTTCTTTTTTTTCTGACATTTTTATTAATTCTTCAAATGTAAAACCGGTATATACCCATATATCTAATCCTTGTTTTTTTGCGAATTTAGCAATTTCATTACAGCTTTCAGGTTGAAACATTGGATCTCCTCCACTAAAGGTAATACCTGTATGATATTCTAATTTGCTAATTTCATCACAAACTATATCAATTGGTATTAGACCACCACCATTAAAGTCATGTGTAGTTGGATTTTGGCAACCAGGGCAGTTATGTGAACATCCTTGGGTCCATATAACTGCTCTTAGACCAGGGCCATCAACTATGCTATCTGTTTGTAAATCAGCTGCTAATCTTATGTTCATTATTTTATACCTGTATGGGTAACTCTATCAGAAACTTCAGATTTTTTAGCATTATTAAATCTATCTAATGTTCCTACTAAATATCCAGTAATTCTTCTTATTCTTTCAAAAGAAACACCTTCGCCTACTTTTTTAACTTTTTTTGTCTCCTTATCCATATTAAACTCCTTTCTAACATCCACAATTTAAATTATTTATTTTTTCCATTTCAACGCCTTCACCTTCATGTCTTCCACATCTTGGACATACATCTTTTATAACTCCAACGTATCCACATACAGGATCTCTATCTACTGGGTGATTTATTGCACCATATCCTATATCTGAATCATGCATAATTCTAACTACACTTTCAAATGCCTCTACATTATTAACTGTATCTCCGTCAAGTTCAATATATGAAATGTGTCCTGCATTTGTGTATTTGTGATATACACCTTCAACTTCTAGTTTATGTTTAACTGTTGTTTTGTAATAAACAGGTACATGAAATGAATTAGTATAGTAATCTCTATCAGTTACACCTTTTATTTTACCATATATAGATCTATCCATTGCAACAAATCTACCACTAAGTCCTTCTGCTGGTGTTGCTAGTAATGTAAAATTCAAGTTATATTCTTTTGTATATTCATCACATTTATCTCGCATATGTTTTATTATTTCTTCACCTAATTTTTGTGCTTTTTCACTTTCTCCATGGTGTTCACCTATAAGCGCTTTTAAAGTTTCTGCAAGTCCTATAAAACCAATAGATAATGTTCCGTGTTTTAAAACTGTTCTTAGTTTGCTATTGTTTTCTAATTTTTCACTGTTTATCCAAACGCCAGCACCAAGCAAGAATTTGAAGTTTGCTCTTGATTTAGAACATTGACATTCAAATCTTTGTAGTAGTTGTCCTTTTACTAAATCCATTAAGTTATCTAATTCTTCATAGAAACCTTTCATATCTGCTTTTTCTTCACCTAGTGCTATACCATGTTTAATTCCTAATCTAGGTAAATTAATTGATGTGAAACTTAAATTTCCTCTTCCTGGTGTTATTGATGGACCACATACATTTGCAAGTACTCTTGTTCTACAACCCATATAACCAACTTCTGTATCATAATCTCCTTCTTTTAAGAATGGTTTATTAAATGTTGAATCAAGGAACGAAAAGTTTGGAAATAATCTTTTTGCAGATACTTTACATGCTAATCTAAATAAATCATAGTTTGGATCTTCTTCAAAATAATTAACTCCTTCTTTTACTTTAAATATAGATATAGGAAATATTGGCGTTTCACCATGTCCTAATCCTGCATCTACTGCTAAAAGATAATTTTTTATAACCATTCTTCCTTCTTTTGATGTATCTGTTCCAAAGTTTACTGAACTAAATGGAACTTGTGCTCCTGCTCTTGAATGCATTGTATTTAGATTATGGATAAATGCTTCCATTGCTTGGTATGTATATCTATCTACTTTTTGTAATGCCTTTTTGTATGCATTATGTAAAATTTCTTTTAATTTTTCACTTTTATATAATATATCTTTAAATAATCCAAAATCAAATTCTATTGATTCAAGTTTATCTATTATTTCAATAATTTTATTAAAGTTTATTAATTCAATAAAACCCTCAAATTCAAGCAAATCATATAACGTTTGTTTAAATTCTTTTTTAAATGATTTTAATACTCCTGGTGCTAGATAATAGTCAAATGCAGGTATACTTTGTCCACCATGTTGTTCATTTTGATTTGATTGTATTGCAATTGCAGCAAGTGCAGCATAACTCATAATACTATTAGGTGTTCTTAGATAACCATGCCCCGTAGAAAATCCATTTTTAAATAATTTATTTAAATCTATTTGTGTGCATGTTGTTGTTCCCATTGCCCAAAAATCAAGATCGTGAATATGTATATATCCCTCATCATGTGCTCTTGCATATTTTGCATCCATTAAATATGCTTTAGCAAATTCTCTTGATACAGTTGATCCAAAATGAAGCATTGTACCCATTGGTCCATCTCCATCAACATTAGCATTTTCTCTTTTTGCATTTTCTTCATTTGCAGATTTAAGTCCCAATGATTCAATTGCTTTTACAAATTTGTGTTGTTGTTTTACTACAAATGCCTCTCTTGATGCTGCTCTTCTTTCTCTATAACTTTTAAATGATTCGTACACTTCATCATACTTTAAAATTTTTAATTCTTTTTCTATTATATCTTGTATGTCTTCTACTCCGATTGTTTTTCTATCTTTATAATTTTTTCTTATTTCACTTAGTACTTTTTCTTTTACTTTGTTTACAAGTTTCTCATCATATTCTTCATATACACTATCAAAACCCTTCTTTACAGCAAGAGCAATTTTTGTATCATTAAAATTAACTCTTTGGCCACTTCTTTTAACTACAACTAATTCTTCTAAAAGATCTTTTTCCATATTTACTTCCTCCATACTATTTTCAAATAAATCATACTACATATATATAATATTGTAAATGTTTTTTTATCATCTTTTTTAAATTTTACATTTGTATTGTATTTTACTTTTTTGTTTTTTCAAACAAAAAAACATTTATGCCTTTAGGTTACTTTCATAAATGTTATTTATTATTTCAAAATCAATTATTTCAAAAAAATTATCTATGTATTCTTTTTTGTTTACATTATATTTTAAATAATATGCATGTTCCCACAAATCAAGTGCAATTATTGGGATATACCCATAACTATATGGTGTATCTTGATTAGATGTGTTTATTATATTTAAGTCATTATTATTATCAAGTATTAAAAATGTATATCCACTTCCTTTTAATTTCATACTTGTATTTATAAAAATATCTTTAAAATTTTTGTATGAACCATATTTTTTGTCTATCGCTTCTTTTAATTTGCCTATGGGTATATTTTTTTTATTTGGGCTAATATTATTAAAATATGCTCTATGATTAAGTGCACCTCCTAAGTTATATAATATATCATCCCTATCTTGTAGAGGAAATATTTCTAAATTATTAACTAAATATTCCAGTTGATATTTATAATTATAGTTATTCTTAATTAATAATTTATTTAGATTATCAAAATATCTCTTTTCAAGTATTCTATGATACTTAATTGTATTAGGATCTAGATACGGTTCTAAATCGTTTATATTATAATTTAATTTTTCCATTTCATACATTTTTATCACAATTTATTATATGTAAAATGCATATTTTTATGATTGAATATTTAAATAAAAAAGATTATAATTTATGTATTAGGTGGTACGTGATGAAGGTAAAAAGAATTAGAAAAGAAATTTTTATTGCACTTTTACTTGTAATAGTATTTCTATTTACTTATATAACAACAAAAAAAGATATTTTTGTTAAGTTAAATGGTAAAGATGTTACTATAAATATTAATGATCAGTATGTTGATAATGGCATTGATGCAGAATATTGTTTTAAGTTTATAAAGTACAAATGTATAAAAATTAAAAATATTGATATTAAAAGCAATGTTAATACTAGTAAAAAAGGAATATATGAAGTTACCTATACTGCGTATTATAAGGGCAAAATAAAAACGATTAAAAGAAAAGTAACGGTAAAAGATACGGAAGCACCTAAAATTATATTAAATGAAGATACTAATATGTATAAATGTCCTAGTAAAGAATTTGTTGAACCGGGCTTTAATGTAATTGATAATTATGATCAAAATTTAAATGACAAAGTAATTATTGAAAAAGAAAAATATGGCATAAAATATAGTGTAGTTGATAGTAGTGGTAATAAAAGTGAAGTGTTTAGAAAATTTAAATATAGTGATAATTCAAAACCAAGAATAATACTTAATGGATATAAATTTGTATTTTTAAAGCTAAATAATGAATTCGTTGATGATGGATATACTGCATTTGATAGTTGTGGTGTTGATATAACGGATAAAGTAAAAGTTAAAAGTAATGTTAATATAAATAAAGAAGGGATATATGAAATATCATACTATGTAACAGATGATTATGGATTTGAAACTAAGGCAATAAGAAAAGTTAAGGTAAATATGGGTATAAAAAGTAATAATGGTAAAGTTATCTATTTAACTTTTGATGATGGTCCCTCTATTTATACAGAAAAGCTTTTAAATATATTAGATGATTACGGCGTAAAAGTAACATTTTTTGTAACTACTCAATTCTCTAATTATAGTTACTTAATTAAAAAAGAATATGAAAATGGACATTCTATAGGACTTCATACTGCTAGTCATAATTTTAAATATATTTATAGTAGTGTTGATGCATATTTTAATGATATAAATAAGGTAAGCGATATGGTATTTAAAGAAACAAATACTTACTCTAAATTAGTAAGATTTGCAGGAGGCAGTTCAAATACAGTTAGTAATTTTAATAAGGGAATAATGACAAAACTAGTCAAGGAATTAAGTGATAAGGGTTATAAGTATTTTGATTGGAATGTCGATAGCAATGATACTTCAACTACAAATACTGATACAATTATAAATAATGTGATTAATGGGATTAAAAACAAACAGGTATCAGTAGTATTACAACACGATATAAAGCCCGCAAGCATAGAAGCCACTAGACAAATAATAGAATATGGCCTTTCTAATGGTTATACATTCTTACCTCTTAACCAAAATAGTCCTGGTGCTCATCATGGATTAAATAACTAAAAAAGTAGAGATTAACTCTACTTTTAGTTTTTATTGATATTGTATAACAATTTTATACTTCTTTTTTAGATAATTTGATTATTTTTATGTATACCATCAAATAAATTATTGATAAAGAATATCCGGCCATAACATCTGTTATATAATGAACACCTAAATATACTCTACTAAATCCAATTGTTAAAATTAGGAATATCAGTATTGTAATTAAAATAATTTTTGTTTTTTTACTATAGTTTGATTTGTATATTAAATATATTAATAATCCATAAAATGATGCACTTACCATGGAATGTCCACTTGGAAAACTATATCCACTTTCAGTAATTAAATTTATATCTATTGGTCTATTTCTTTTTAATATTAGTTTGAATGTACCATTTATTAAAAAACTTGTAAGCAGATTTAAACCAATATATATCGATTTCATCTTATTTTTTAGCAAAATCATAAGTATTATTGAAAGAGGAACTAAAAATATCCAATCTCCTAAATAAGTAATTATTTTAAAAATATTAGTTAATGTATCATTAAAGTATATTTTATTATATATAAAATCATCTATTATATATAAGTTATTACTATAGAATAATATTATTAAAAGTATATAAATTAATGTAAATATTGATATATATAAAATATATTTTTTATTCTTCATATTATTTATTCATTACACTTAGAATAGCAGGTAATATTTGTTTTTTTCTAGATATTATTCCTTTAATAAATATTCCTTCATATACTTCTTCTAAGTTAAAGCCCTCTTTTATTATATCAACTGATTCTTCATTGTATATTATATATGTACCTTCTTTTATAACATCTGTTATAAATAATGCTGCTATACCTGGATTATTTAAATTTATTTCGTTTAGTTTTTCAACATATTCATTTATATGTTTTCTAATTTCTTCAAAGTCCATAGTTAATATTTGACCTAATCCAATATTTTTATCAAGAACTTTATATGTTTTATAATCTTGATATATTACTTCATTTATAGTCATTCCTTTTATAGAAGATGCGATTTTTAACATTTCATATCCATATTTATTTAAATCGATTTCTGCTATTTTACATAATTCATTGACTGCAAATATATCATCTGGTGTTGTTGTAGGAGAAGTTAATAAAACTGTATCAGATATAATAGCAGATGCAAGTAATCCAGCAATATGTTTTGGTATCAATACTTTTTTTTCTACAAACATCTGATATATCATGGTTGCGGTTGCTCCTACTGTCATACATCTAAAGTTAATAGGCATTGATGTACCAATAGATCCAATATTATGATGATCAATTATTTCAATAACTTCTGCTTCTTCTATACCCTCTATTGATTGAGAAAAATTATTGTGATCAACTAATATTATTTTTTGTTTTTCATATTCGTTTGCCCAATTTAGATTTATTAAACCAAGACATTCATTTTTATGATTTATAACTGGGTAATTAGTATGTTTGATTTTTTTAGTTAATGTTTTAAAATCAGTATAGTAATCATCGTCAAATACACATAGTGGATGATCTGTATTATTTATACTAATAATATAATTACTTAAACTGACTGTATTTGCTATTCTAAAACTACTTAAATGTGATCTTATAATAGTTACATTATTTTTTATTGCTTTTTCTAAGAGTGAATCATCTATTTTACTATTTAATGCAAGTATAATCATTTGTACTTTAGAAGAAATAGCATAATCAATTATTTTAAACCTATCTCCTACTATTAGAATATCGTTATTTGATAGTTTTATTTCATCATGAAATGTGCTACTTTGGTATCCAGCAACCATAATATTTCCTTCAACAAGATCATTTGATTTATACAATATATCTGCATCTAAAACTTCTACTATATTTTTTAAAGTAGTATTAATATGTTCTTTATTACCTGATATTAGGAATTTTGCTAATTCTTTCATTGCAACAAACCCAATTAGCTTTTTGTTATTATCAATAATAGGTACTGCTGTAATATTCTGATCATGCATAATATTATATGCTTTATATATTGATTCATCTTGATATATAAATGCCTTTTTATCATATTCTACATTTTTTATTCTAACCCTAACATCGTTTAGGAACTCTGGTTCTTCTACATTAAAATATTTTAAAACGAATTTAGTTTCATTATTTAAATGTCCTATTGCTTTAGGAACTGTATTTGATCCCATACAATTCTTTAAATATGATAAAGCAATGCTAGAACAAATACTATCTGTATCTGGATTTCTATGCCCAAAAATAAATGTTGATTTCATATGTCACCTACTCTTTTCTTTATAATACTTTATTAACATTGTATAAAATATGTTATATATATCCTTATCTTCAATATTATTATAGCCATTTTTCTGTAATATTCTACTTATAACATTTTTAAACTCATTTGGCTGTACAAATAAAGCAAATTCATTTCTTGAGTTTCTAGAAAAACCACTATAATCACCATCTTTTGCATAGTTAAATGCACCTTTAAGTTGTTCTATTCCATGTTTAGAAAATGTTTCTAAACTAGCTTCTAACAATAATCTTTCTTCCTCAGAACTCATTATTTGAGTTACAATTCCACGAGTTAAATTAGAATTTTTTATAGTTTGTCTAATATTATTATTTCTAGTAAAAACTCTATAATCACCATTTTCTATAAAATCTTTAAAACATTGTATTGCATATTTTGGACTTTTAATTTTAGATATACTCATATATGCATAATCAAATGCCTCTTTATGTGCATTTGTTATTGAACTATATGTATTATCATTAACATATAACTTATGCATTTTTTCACTTTCAGTATCGATATGTTTTTGACTTATTATCTCATTATATAAATCATAAAAAGTGTCTACTTTATTATCTATATTAAGTGCCATAATCAAAATTTTAGTAATATCTTTATAATTTACAAGTCCTAAAGTTCCAAAACTTGCTAATGTTTTATCTTTTTCGACAAATATTAAGTCAGAAAATTTTATTATGGATTCTCCACTTACAAATATTTTATTGTATTCTTTTAATAGATATTGATAGAATGAAATGAATGATACGCTATTTAACATGTTTTTTTCTTTTAAAGTGTTTATATATGATGAAATCCAATCAGATACAACTGAATTATATGAAAGAAAACCATCCCATGTAACTGATATGTTATTGTCAATAAAAGCAAATGGATTAGTATTTAATAAACCATTCTTTAGATACTCATCTGCATTTATATGTGCGTTTATTTTATCTATGGCATCTTTATTTTTGACTCTAAGAACCACATCATCAAATCTTATATGACTAGATACTTTTGAATAGTGTTCTATATTATTCTTTAAAAGAAAATCAAATATACTATTTACTCCAAAATATATATGTTTTTTATCAAGTGGTATATAGATTTTTAATAAATTATACCCTGATTCCTCATTTTCTTTACTTGTAAATTGGCAAAAATATGGATTTTCTTTTTCGATAAATACATCTATATTATCTTTATTTGAAAATTGTTCTATCCATTTAGAAAAACAATCATTTATGTTTTCTTTAGGTGAATATATAGATATTAAATTTGAATAAACAAGTTTGGAGTCTATTTCAATATCGTTTTTTGATATTTCTGCAATTAATTTTAGAAATCTTTCAATTTCTTCAATTCTTTTCATTAATTTCCTCTTTTATCTTATTAACAACTTTTGTTAAATCAATTGTATCTGAAGATATATTGTCATTGCTTTCAATTTCTTCAGAGTCAATCCCAAGTGATATTTCTTTTTCAACTCCATCAAATGTTATTTTTATACTATTCATACTATCCACCTACTATAATACATAGTATATTTTAACACATAATTGTTTATTTTTATAGATTTTTTAATAAAAAAATTAACACTACTAAAAAAGTATGACTATACATACTTTTATTGTATCTAATTTTTAATATTATTTTGTTCATCGAATTCAAATGAGACGCATTTTCTACTTGCTAAATAGTCACAAATATGTACCAAAATTTCTTCTTTAGTTTCTGGTATTGGTAAAATTTCTTTACCTTGATAATTTTTATTCCAAATGCCCATATGTGATGCGATTACTCTTTCTAGAAAATCTAATTCGTGATCATTCAACGAAAGATTATTTTTGTTTTTTTCAACAAATTCCATAGATATAAGTGGATGTTCGGCTATAGTATGGATTTGCTTTTTTTCACCCATTTTAAATCCATCATGAATTATTAAGCCAAATATAATTATATCTTTTTCAGTTGCACTATAACAATTTCCTATGATTGGATTTTCTAAAAGTTCATGTGCTATTCTAACTGCTGCTTTTGTATGTTTTAATAAACCCTTTTCTTTTGATGCATAAATTGGATGATATTTACCACTACTAGATGCAGGAACATTAAAAAAATATTCTGGTAATTTTTCTATTAAATAACAAGCATCTTTTTTTATTCTGTCTTCTTTTATATATCCAATTTCTGTTTCGAATTCTTTTATTTTATCCATAATTCCTCCTATTTATTCATAAAATTATTATTATATAGTGACATGAGTATTGAACCAATTGAATTTCCTAAAATCATTAAAAGTAAATAGTATATAGTATTTATATTCCATATATTTGCTATACTAAAATAAAATATATTTGCAATGCAATGTTCAAAGCCACATAAAATAAAGCAAATTACACATATAAATATACAAATTATTTTTTCAATACCTTTTTCATATTTTTTAAATGTATTTACTGCTATATACATTAATATTCCACAAAATACAGATAAAATAAATATACTTAATTCGCTATCATTTAATTTAATTATAGAAATTTCTTTTGCGACATTACTTAGATTATTAAATCTAGTTAAATTAATTAAATTTCCAACTAAAAATGCCCCAATAAAATTACCTATTAAAGTAAATAGTAATTCAAAAATATATGATGGTTTATTGTTTAATATATGTCCAATTTTTCCTGTATACAAATTCATATTATAAATACATATTGAAATTAAACCAATTGAAAAAATAAATGCTCCAATTATTTTATTGGTAATTGATAAATAAGCAATACCACCTATTCCAATCATAACTCCTGCATATATTCCTTTGATTAAATAATTTATATTTTTCATAATTACCTCTTTTTTAAATATATAAGTTTTAAAAAGAGCACTTAATCTCAAAGATTGAGTGCCAACTCTTAATTTATAAATTAAGTTTTTTATTTATATGGCGTCCCCGATTGGAATCGAACCAACGACCTATCGCTTAGGAGGCGATCGCTCTATCCTACTGAGCTACGAGGACACAAAAAAATTATAACACATTAAAATGCTATAATCAATTATTTTAATTTTTAATAATACATATACTTTTATTTGTTAAATCTAAATTTTTTATTATTTCATTTAATTCATCGATATTCATATCTTCAATTAAATCGTAAATATTTGTATAATTATCATTATAAAGAACGTTATTATTAACTATCATTCTATTAGTTTCTGATATATCATCAAACATGTATATTAAGTTACTAATATATGATTTTTTCTTTCTTTTTAAATCACATTCTTCAATTTTAATATCTTTAAGTTTTTTATCAATTCTCTTTATTACCTCTTTATAATTATTTGATTTAAATATTAATATAAATGCTTCATGAGAATTAGTATCAAGAGATTCTATATCAATTGGTGTTTCAATTAACTTATTTTCTTTTAATTCTTCATAAAGTAATGAAGTTTCTTCAAATAATATATTAAATATAGTCGATAAATACATATTTCTTTTCTTTTTTTCTATATTTTCTAATTTCTTTGTTGGAATTTTTATGCCATAGCTTATATAAGGTGTATTAATATTCATATTAATTATTTCTTCTTCTTTATACACTTTATCTTTTTCTTCTATATTTTTTATTTCTATTTTTGTTTTTTTAAACTTTTTATTTTTTTGATTTTCCTTTATTATTTCAATAGCTTCATTAGGATTAACTTTACCAGTTATAGTAATAAACATATTAGACGGTTGATAAAATACATCATATGCTTTTTTTAAATCTTCCTTTGTTATTTTTGTTATATCTTCTACACTACCGCCTATACTATATCTTATTGGATTATTATTAAATAAATTATAAATATTCTTTTCATATATAATTCTATCTGGTATATCATCATACATTTTTATTTCTTGTGCAATAATTCCTTTTTCTTTTTCTACATTTTCATCAGTAAAATATGGATCTTGTACGAAATCCAATAAATAATTTAAATTTTCTTTAAAATTATTATTACCTGCAAAAATATAATATGTATTGTGATAGTTTGTTGCAGCATTAGAGTATGTGCCTGTTCTTCCAAAAAATGTAAATGGTTCTACTCTATTTTTTTGTTCAAACATCTTATGTTCTAGAAAATGTGCTACTCCATTAGGTAATTTTACAAATTTATTATTATATTTGAATTCATAATTACAACCACCATATTTTGCAGTAAAAGTTACAAAAGTATCTAAGACATTATCATTTGGAATTATATATACTTTCATTCCATTTTCTAATGTCTCTTCATATAAAGTTTCATTAAAAAATTTAATATTATTTTTCTTCATAAACACTTCCTTCTAACAAGTATATAACAGACATTTTTACTTTGTTTGCAAAATTTTGTATATCTTTTTTTGTAACTTTGTTATAATTTTCTATTTTTTTATCAATAGTTTCTGAATTAAAAACTTCAATTCCAAAATAATAATTAATTATTCCACTTGGACTATCTAAAAGCGTTTCTATTGATGAGATTAGTTCATTTCTTACACTATTTATTTCATCATCAGTTATTCCTTTTTTCATGCCTTTAATATCATTATTTATTATTTTTATTACTTCATTATATTTATTTGCACTTATTCCTGCAGATATTATTAATATTGAATTTGGACCTTTTGTTAAAGTTTGTATGGAGTATGCTAAAGATTTTTTTTCTCTAACATCTAAAAATAATCTTGAATTGGAACTTCCACCTAATATAGATGCATATATTGGAAGTACATATCTTCTTTCAAATTCCGTTAAATCTAATATTTTGCATACTATTGACAATTTAGATTGTTTTAAATTTGGTATATTATTAGTTATTTCTTTTACTTTATCACATTTATCATAGATAACATATGGATTAGTTTTATCCATTTTTATAGTATTAACAATAAATTTTTCACTAAAATAATTTTTTATTTTTTCTTTATCAAAAGTTCCAATTATAAATATATCTATTTTGTTAGTTTTTAAAATCTTTTTATAATATTCATATAAGCTTTTTTCATTTATTTTTTCTAGATCTTCTTTATATCCCCATAAACTATATGATATTGGGTCATTTTCAAGTGTTTCAAGTGATTTATTTAATGCATATATTTCTGGGTTTTCTTTTTTTGAATCGATTGATAAGCCAATTTTTTCTTTTATAAAATTTAGAGATTTTGAATCAAATTTTTCGTTTTCTACATTTGGATTAAATAATATTTCAAATAAAAAATCAATGCATTCAAAAATAAATTTATCATCTGTGTATTTTTCATTTAAAAATTTAATATCAATATAACTGTTTATTAGATTTCCAAATTTTAAATTTGAATGACCTATACTCATTGAATATAAATCTTCTAATTTTAATTGAAATAAACGATTAGTATTATATTTTTTGGTTGTATAATATAATGTTTGAAATAGTACTTTTCTAATTGTTATTTCTTCTTTTTTTACTTTTTCTCTAAAATTTACTGATATTGTATTTGTTTTAAATTTATCTGTATTAATAAAATGTAAATTGTAAGAACCCATATCTATTTTTTCGTAATCCATAGTTACCTCCTCATTTTATTATTATATGAAAAAAAGCACATTTTATAAATTTAAGATGGAATCTAGGGCAAGTTCTATCATTATTTTCGTGCTTTTTTCTCTTTCAATACTTGTTATTTCTTCTTTTGTTATCAAATTATCCGATACCGTAAGAATAGTTGCTGCTTTTTTGTTTAAAATTTTAGCATTTGTAAATAAAGCAAATGTTTCCATTTCAACTCCCAGACAATTATACTTAAGATATTCTTCATATCCATTATTATAAAATGTATCTGTATTATGAATATTGCCCTTTATTATATTTATTCCCTTGTTTTTTGCAGTTTCCTCTATTATTCCATTTAAAAATGAATTAGATGGTATAGATGGCTCATTATATCCCATATTTATACCATAAGATGTATTACTATATGAATTATCAACTAGTATAATATCATATAATTTTATTTCTTTTTTGTAACTTCCGCATGTACCAATCCTTATTATAAAATCTACATCATACTCATTAAATAATTCGTGTGAATATATTCCAATGCTTGCATTACCCATACCACTTGCCATGACCGTAACTCTTTTATTTTTATAGTACCCAGTATACGCAAAAATATTTCTTGTACTGCTTACTAAGGTATAATTATTTAAATATGTTTCTGCAATAAATTTTGCTCTTAAAGGATCTCCAGGCATTATAACAATTTTTGCTATATCTTCTTTTTTTGCATTAATATGTACTGTACTCATATCATCACCCACTTTAAGTATATCAGAAAAAATTTAAAGAAACAACGTTGTAACTTATTATTTTTCTTTGTAGACAAGTAAATAAGTTTATTATTCTTAAATTTTAATAAATTACTCATAATTATTAATAAACTTGACATATTGTTTAGCAAACGTATTGATTTTTTATAATATATTTGTTAAAATTATTTTGTTTAAATGACGGAGGTGAAAATATGCCAAATATAAAGAGTGCAAAGAAGCGTGTTAATGTTATTAAAAGACAATCTACTGAAAACATTCCTACAAGAGGAAGTATGAGAACTGCTGTTAAAAAAGCTGTTAAAGATGTTGAAAATAAAAGTTTATTAAATGATGCAGTTAAGAAAATTGACAAAGCTGCTAGTAAAGGTGTTATTACAAAGAATACTGCTGCTAGAAAAAAATCACGTCTTATGAAAAAAGTCAATTCGAAGTAAAAAATTACTTCTTTTTTTTTATTTTTAATGTATAATATTTTTAGGTGATAAAAATGAAAATACTTAAATTTTTTGTGGTTGTATTAAGTTTGTTTGGATTATGTACATTCTCGTATGGGTATTTAAGTAAACATGAGGTTTTTAGTACTATAAAAGAACTTTATAATAGAACTCCTTCTACCCTTGTTAACAACAAATATTATATGTATGATAAAAATGTAAATACTGATTTTATTAGAGTTACTGATGATTTCATTGTAAATAATAAAGATGAAATAATAAATATTTATTATACAATAATAGCATCAGGTATGAATAATTTTACATTTTTCTGTGATAAGAATTATTCTAATTGTATTAAAGATGTTCTTAGTTTGAATGATGATACTATTTTATTATCTCAAATGAATAATTTTGTTAGTGTATATAATTCTTTTAAGAGTATAAAAACTACATATACAAATAATGGAAAAATTACTCTTTCTATTGATAGAGTATATAGCGATAGTGATATTAATAGAATTAATAATGAAATAGATAATATATATAATAAAATTGTAATAAGTAATGATATGAAGGAAAATATTAAAAGTGCTCATGATTATATAATAAATAACACTAAATATAATGTTAACGATGAGAAAACTAGTATTCCTACTGATTCTTCTACTGCTATTGGTGTATTTTTTAATGGGCTTGCTACTTGTAATGGTTATACTGATGCTATGGCATTATTATTGGATAAAATGAATATTAGTAATGTAAGAATATCTAATGACTCTCATATATGGAATTTAGTTAAAATTGATGATAAGTGGTTACATCTTGATTTAACTTGGGATGATCCTATAAATAATTTAAATCAGGATTTACTTGTATATGATTATTATTTATTGAATAATGATGAACTATTGAAAGCAGATAAAGATTTGGAAGAAAATGATCATTTATTTGATAAGGAAATATATAATTTTGTTAGTTAAAAAAATAATCAATTTTGATTATTTTTTATATAGTTTATTACCTCTTCTATTGTTTCTTTAAAATTATTTAAATTAACATTAAACCATTTAACATTCATCTTATTATTTATCCATGTATATTGCCTTTTTGCATATCTTCTACTATTTCTTTTTATAAGTTCTATTGCTGTTTCTAATGATATTTCGTTATTAAAATATTTATATAATTCTTTATATCCAATAGCCGTTTTAACTGGGTTTGTTTTTATACCTTTGTTATATAAATTCGCTACTTCATCAATTAATCCATCATTAATCATTTCATCTACTCTATCATTAATTCTTTTATATAATACATCTCTATTTGTTGTAAGACCAATAAAATAAACATTATCATATAGTAATTTGTTTTCATTATTAGTTATACTTATATTATTATCTAGTTTTTGTAAATATCTTATTAATCTTTTTCTGTTATTTATATGTATATCGCAAGATGAATCTTTTTTCATTATTTCTTTCATTATTTCTTCATTAGTTAAATGATCATAATTTGATTTCGTTTCTTCTAAATCAAATCTATAATCATATAATAGCGCTTTAATATATAAACCAGTTCCTCCAACTATTACAACATTTTTATCTTGATCTAGTAAATCTTTTAAAACTTTTCTGCCATCTTTTTGGTAATCACATACAGAATACTCATCATTTACGCTTTTTATACTTAAAAGATGATGCTTTATACCTAAAGTATCTTTTATCTTTGCAGTACCTATATTCATTTCTTTATATATTTGCATAGCATCTGCATTTAATATCTCTGCATTAAACTCTTTTGCTAGTGATAGACTAAGTTTTGTCTTTCCTATACCAGTTGGACCAATTATTACTATTATTTTATGCATTTTTAATTCCTATTACTTTGTTTTTATATTTATTATAATTTTGTTTTATTTTTCCTTCTTTATTTCTTTCAGCCATTAAATTGTTAAGTGCAGTAATTCCCCTTGTACCGATATAATAAGTTCTTTTTGAATCATCATCCAATAAATAGAAATATCCAATTTCTTTTTGAGATTCATATAATTCTTTAAATTCAGACATAGAAACATATAATTCTGCCATAACTTCAGATTCATCTATAAAACCATTTCTGTTTAAATAACTTAATAATCCATAAAAACATTCGTTATTTTCATTAAATGCAATATCTAATTCGTATTGTTTTTCATTTTTAATTATTTCAACAACAACAAAAGCCCTTTCATATAAAAGTTTATTTGAATATATAGATTTTCCAAATATCTCCATTAATAATTTATCTATATATCTTTGATCTTCTAAATACTGCAAATTTTCAAAATCAACATTTGCGCTTATCATATTTTTTATTTCCATTATATTATACATATATATCACATCGCTCTCTTAAATAATTTTTCTAATTCATAGTTTGAATAAAATATAATTGTAGGTCTTCCATGGGGACAAGTATAAGGATTTTTACAATTCCTAAGCTTATTTATAAGTGTTTGCATTTCATCAATACTTATATTGTCATTTGCTTTAATACTTGCTTTACAACTTACAGTCATAGCTACCCTATCATTAAATTTTAATATATCAAAATTTTTTTCTTTGGAAATTATTAACTCAATAATCTTTCTTATAGCAAGTTCTTCATTTCCATTTGGTAACCAAATAGGATGACTTCTTATAATAAATGAATTAACACCAAACTCTTCTATATCAAAATGCATATCTCTAAGAATATTTAAATTTTCTTTTACTACTATATATTCATTAAATGGTAGTTCAATATTAATAGGTATTAACATATCAATTGAATCAGTTAAATTGCTTAAAGCATAATAATAGTATTCATAATTTATTCTTTCATTTGCAGCATGTTGATCTATCATATACATACCAAGTTCATTTTGACATATTATATATGTGCCTTTGACAAGACCAACAGGATACATCATTGGTACTTTTTCTTTTTCTTCTTTTATAACTTCTTTATATATTGGAGTTTCTTCTTTTACTTCAAGATTAAGAGTAATTTCTTCATAACTTTCATTTGTTTTTTCATCTATATCTTCGTAATTATTTATAGTATTTACCATTATATTATTAATAGGAATATCATATTCCTTATTCTCTATTTTTGGAATTAATCTAATTTTCTTTAATTCTTCTGATATAGTAGAACTAATTAATTCTTTTAGTTCTTCTAATTTTCCAAACTTAACATCTTGTTTTGTTGGATGTATATTAACATCTACCAAAGAAGTATCAACATCAATTTTAAGTACAACTATTGGATATCTATCATCTGGTTTAAATGTATGATAACTATCATTTATCGTTTTATTAACTTCTTGGTTTCTAACTACTCTACCATTTACTATTGTAATCATATGATTTCTACTACTCTTAGTAACTTCTGGCATACTTATATAGCCATATATGTTGTATTCACCATCAGTATTATTTATCTCAATCATTTTTTTAGTAATATCTATACCATATATATTGTTTATTACTTTAAGTAAATTGCCATTTCCACTAGTATTTAATAATGTCTTCCCGTCATTAGTAAGTATAAATGAAATATCAGGATAACTAAGTGCTATTTTATTTATAAAATCTGAAATATTTGCTAGTTCTGAGTATAAACTACTTAAATGTTTAAGACGTGCAGGTGTATTATAAAAAAGTTTTCTAACTATTATTTCAGTTCCACATCTTGCTTCACAACTTTCGTTAGTAATTATTTTCCCACCTTTAATTAATATGTACGTACCTTTATCCCCCGTACTTGTTTTTAAAGATACCTCACTTACTGATGCGATAGATGGAAGTGCTTCACCCCTAAATCCAAGTGATGAGATTTTAAATAAATCATCTTCACTTTTTAATTTGCTTGTTGCATGTCTTTGAAATGCTAAAACAGCATCATCATGATCCATACCTACTCCATCATCAGTAACTTTTATTTCAGTAACACCACTATTTATTAGATCAACCCTTATATTACTGCTTTTAGCATCTATACTGTTTTCTACTAATTCTTTTACTATTGAAACACATTTTTCAATTACCTCTCCCGCTGCGATTTTATTAGCAAGTATTTCATCCATGACTTTTATATTACTCATATACTTCACCAATATAATTTTAACACAATTAAGAAAAAAACTAAATAATTAATGCTTATTTAGTTAATTTTAATCAACTTAGTTTACTTTTATTTATGCATCTAATTTTAAGATGTATGGATTACTACTTGTTCCATTGCCACTCTCTATAAGGACATTAGATTTTAGATATATGGTCGGGAAAACAGAAAGTGAAGCACCTGCTCCTGCGCTACTAACTAATAAGTTATCATTATAAAGAACAAATATTTGAAAAGCAAGTCCACCCGTTCCGTCATACGCATTAATATAAGGAGATAAATACCATATAGTATAATCTTTTTGCATCCAGTTATTATTTTTACATATATATACATTTGAATCATCTTTTGTTTGCATATTTGTTTCACAAACACTTTCACTACTTGCATATGCCCAGTCTGTTATATATGGCAGTGCTACATATCCTGTCCATCTTGTTGTTCTTGTTACTGTATCATTGCAAAAAGCTGCACTTGCACACATTTTTCCATTCAAGTTTCCTCTTTCTGCTTTATAAAATTCATCTGTAGTACCACCATATAAAATATTAATATTTGGTGCCCCTGTATTCCATATATGATTATCTATTAATGATTTTGAAGTTTCATCTATTGTGTTTGTTGGACATGCTGTTGTTTTATTTTCAAATCCATCATAACATATTACACTTGTTCCTCCATAATACATCTTATTTAAATATACTTGTAAATCTGCTCCTTCATAATAACTTCCATCTTCATATGTACTCTCTCCCCACTGATTTATTCCATTGCCACTATTTATATTACTTGCACTACTATCCCATGATAAGTTACCTAGTTTTTCACTTCTTATTAGTTTAACATTATCACCCAATACTCCTATTATTCTCCATAATTCATTATTAAAACTTACATAATTATTTGGATCACTTCCATAATATCTTATGTTTGTATCTACTGTATTATCTTTCTTTAATCCATTACTTGTTCTTAAGGATTCGTCGTTATATAAGTCTATTATATAATCTCTTATAGTTATATAATCTCTTGTATCTGAATATACATATACTTTATTGTCATCAACATTTACATATCCGTTTAGATTTGAATTATCTATTGGATTTTTTATTGGACATTCTAAATAATCATTTTTACATAATGTTTCTATTGAAATAGAAGTAGGAACTTTTAATTCATAGTCAATTACGTAATTTCTTGCTGCACTAATTAATAAATCTTTTGTTTTTTCAAGTGCATCAGTTTTTTTGTTTTTTATGCTTGTAATAAGTTGTGGTACAGATATAACCATTATTATAGTTAATATAGCAATAACTGCTAATAATTCTACTAATGTAAATGCATTTTTTTTCATACTATCACCTATTATAAGTATACAATTTTTTTAATATTAAATCAATTTACATTAGATTTTTTATATGCTTTATATCCACCTTCTATAGAAAATGTTTTATATCCCTTTTTATTTAACATTTTTGATAATTGTTCTGATCTTATACCAAGATCACAATATAAATAATATACTTTATTTTTCTTTAAATATTTTTCTGGAACTAGTTCTAAAAGATCATTTGGTATGTTAATTGCATTTTCTATATGACCCATTTTATATTCGTATGATTCTCTTATATCTATTAATATAGTTTCACTTGGTTTTAAATATCTTATATTTACACTCATATACTTCACCATTATATTTTATGGTACATTATTTAACTCGCTCATAATATTTTACTATGGAAAAAGAAAATAACACATATAGTGTTATTCATCAAAGAAGAAATCATCAAAAAATTCATCATCACTTACATCTTCGTCTTCTATTTTTTCTATTATTTTATCAATATCAGCACTTACTTTGACTGCGTTGTCTTTGCTTGGTTCAACAATTTTTCTTAAATCATCATTATTGTATGTTGGTTTTTTGTCTTGATTTATATCTTTAATATTATTTACGATTTTATCAAGAGATTCATTATTCAAATTTTCGAAAGATACTTCATTTGATTTACCATTTAACTTTTTGCTATTTTCCGCATCTTCTTTTTCAAGTTCTGCAATTTTCGCATCTATTTTCTTTATAAGTTCATCAACATCAAATTCATCTTCTTCAAGTTTTGGTTTAGTTGGTACGTTTCTTGAAAATGGAGGCATAATTGTAGGTCTTTCTATTCCAAAGCCAGATTCCATAATACTATCTTTTTTCTTTTCTTTAACAAATGTTTTTAAATCAAATAGTTCTATTGAATGTTTTTCTCTACTTGGATATGTTGCTTTTTCATATTTTGGAATATTCCAGTTATATTCATCTACACCTTTAAGTTTTGTTTGGAATGGATCAACACGTTGTTTTTTTACAATTGCATCTTTAAATTTAAGGCGTTGCAAATCTGTTACTGATATTAGTGGTCTAGTTTCATCTGGTTTGTCTTTACTCTTACCTTTAACTTTTCTATCACCACATAGTTTACTTATTTCTTCTAGTGCATTAAGTTCACTACTTAATAAGTAAATCATATTTCCACAATTTCCTTTAATTGTTTCTGCATTTTCTTTACCATATACTTGGTTTAATTGTGCAAAGTTTTGTATTATTAAATTAAATCTTATTTGCCTTGAACGCGCTGCGGTAATCATTGTTGTTACGTCTTTTAATTCGGGCATATTAGCAAATTCATCAAGAATAAAGTTTGTTCTTACTGGAAGTTTACCTCCTGCTTCTTGTGCTACATCTATTAAGCTTTCGTAACACTGTTTTACAAATATAGTAGTAAGAGCATGATATGTTCTTTTTTCATCTTGAATAATTAGAAATACTGCTGTTCTTCTTCTTCCTATATCCATCATATCGAAATCACTTTTTGATAGCATTTCAGATAAGTTTTCAGCCATTGCAAATATATTAATTTTTTGTCTAAATACAGATATAATACTTCCTTTGGTATCATTTGGTGCATCAATTGTTCCTGCTGCGTTTATATATGCAGGATTAGATGAATCTTTCATTTTAAAGTATTCTTTTGCATATGTAGATGCGCCATATTTTTCTTCACCTACTGTAAGCATTTGAATTATTGAATTTATATTTATATATTTTTCATCTGCATCTTGAAATAATCCTTGTGCTAAACCAACGAAATAGTCGGCTGATGTGTTTTGCCAGAATGGATCATCTGTTTTTTCTTCGTGAAGTATATTTATTGCTAAATCTCTAAGTAATTCGTTTGATTTATCGTAATTTCCACTTTTATAAAGTATGTAAGGAAGCGATAGTGGATTCCACATATTACCCTTTTGTGGGTTACGGAAATTAAGTAAAAGTATATTGTAACCTCTATCTCTTAAGAAGTTTGCATTGTTTTCATATATTTCACCTTTAGGATCTGTAATAACCATTGACTCGCCTTTTTTTGCAAGAATATGAACTAGTGGATTAACTATACAATATGTTTTACCACTACCTGTTGCTCCTATAATTAAGCTATGACTCTCTCCGTCATCAACCCAAATTTTTCCTTTTTCTGAGTATAATGGTACTCCTGCAGCATCATATGTATAATCAGGTTCATGAACTTCTTTTACTCCAGGTGATTTTTTTATATCTTCTGGTTTTGCCCATTTTGAATAACCATCTCCAACTTTTTTTTCTTTTGCAAAGCCAATGCCCTTTTCTCTATCAAAGAAATATGATGACACGAGAAGAAGTATTGCCATATTTGCGATTATAAAAAATAGTATTGTACTAAATATATTTTCTTTTGATAAACCAGGAAACGGATTGAAACCAACTAAGGTTCCCTTACTTGATAAACTTGTTATATTCCCTATACCAACTGCTATTAAATAAAATAGAAAAATTGAAAATAATATAAAGTATAGTATATCTTTGGGTTCTGCTCTAAATTTCAATTTCATATTCTCACCCTCTTAATTATTATTAAACTACATAGATTATATCAAAATTAAAACTAATAATAAAGTGTTATTAATTAGTATTAAATAAATTTGCTGGATTGTATGTTTCTTTTGTATCTACATTCCACATTTGGAAGTGTAAGTGTACTCCTGAGGTTTTACCAGTATCTCCCATAATTCCTATTATTTCACCTGCTTTAACTCTATCACCAACACTAACTAAGAATTGGCTTAAGTGTCCATATTGAGATACATATCTTTTTCCATCAGATGTAGTATGTGTTATTTCGATAACTTTTCCTCCAAGTGTTTCTGTATTCGCTCTTGTTACTACTCCATCACCTGCTGCATAAATACTTTTATCATTAGATACTAAATCCATGCCTAAGTGTCTTCCTGCAAAAATACCTGTTCTATTACCATATGGGGATGTAACGCCTATGTTTCCTTTTAATGGCGATTGTAAGTTAATATTTTGATCACGCATTACTGATAAAGGAATATTACCAGTACTACCATTTTCTTCAGTTTCATCTTCATATAAAATTTTAAATACTTCTCTATTCATTCTTATACTGTCAATAACTTGTTCAAGTCCTTCTTTTGTAGAAACTTGTTCATCTCCATATATTTTTGCTAATATATCTTTCTTTTCTTTAAGTAATTCATAATATTTTTCTATATTTAATTGATAAACTGTCTCCTTTATAAGTTTGCCCACATTTTCTTCATTACATTCAGTTTCAGTAATAGTAGATGGATCAGTAAAACTTGTATCAATAACTGTATAATATGTCATTTTTCCATCAACTTCTTTTGCTTTACATTCGAAAACTGCACTATCTTCTATGATTTGAAATAGACCTACTTCTTTAAAGTATTTTAATCTATCTAAAAGATTTTTTCCATTAACATTTGTAAGATCATCTGTTTCGTATTTTTCAAAGGAATCAGTAACGTCCGAAAAAACGGTTGATAAAAGTAATGGTATATTTATATTAACCTCAGTTTCTTCAAATATTTCATTTGATGTTTCTACTGCTTTTGTAGCTATTAATTTATTGCTCTTTTCAAAACTTCCATATAAAAAGAAATTCTTTGCCTTTTCAACAAAAGATGCTAAACCATTTTCTTCACAACCACTACCTTCTACAGAACTACAATCAGTAACTTTGATTATTGAAGAAACTGGAGTACCTATAGATACTAGTAAAATTGGAATTCCAAATAGTATTACTAATATAAATCCAAATATACCACCTACAAATATTTTAGTTAAATTTCCTTTTTTTAAAACTGCACTTGAGCCCTCTTCTAATTCAGTCTCATTTTCTTCATCGTCATTAGATGTTTCAGGTGATAATCTATCTTTTTTACTCCATTTTTTTGCTTTTTCCACTTCGCTTGTACTTGCTTCTTTTTGTGCACTCTTTGATGTTGCAGGATCTAAACTAGTATTTTTTTCTTTTATACCTTTTAACGCATCAGGTGTGTTGCCAGTTCTCATACCAATATCTGTCTTTCCTGCATTTACTTCTGTATTAACTGGTCTTTTAACTGTTGTTTGTATGTTTGCAGTATTCGCTGCACTTTTTGCTGTATTTGCAGTTTGCACTGCTCCACTAGCTGTTCCTTTTGCGGTGGCTAGAGTTCCACTTGTAGTAGCACCTGCTGTGGCAGTTCCTGCTGCGGTTGTGGTTGCTGCAGTTCCTGCTGCAGTTGTACCTGCTGCAACTGCTCCAGTTGTTGCACCACCAGCTGCTACTGCACCAGCGACAACTACTGGTGCTGCCATACTAATTACTTCGCTATTTTCTTTAAATATTAAATAATATAATGAATATATAATAAATGCAAAAAGAGCAAATATTATTTGCTTTTTTTCTTTTCTTATATAATTTATAAAACGTCTAAAAATTCTATTCATTATATTCCTCGCTATTATAAACCTCCAGCACTACCAAATGATTCTAATTCTTCTGGAGTAACAGTAACATTCATTCTAACTCTTCTGTTACCACAAACAAATAATGCTTCTCCTTGACTATATCTTTTTATACTTTCTTTTTCATTATCATTTAAATCAATAAGTAATGATAAATCTTCAACAGCTTGTTTTTTAAGACCCATTACTAAGTAATATGAGGCATTATCAAATATTGCTTTACCTTGTGTAATTACTGACGGATCACAGAAATCACTTGGTTGTTGAGTTATTATAATTGAACCAGTATTATATTTTCTAGCACGTCTTTGAACTTGTGCTAAAAATTCTGCTCCAAGTGCATTATTTGCTCCTAATAATACGTGTGCTTCATCTACGCATAAAACTGTATTTTCATTTTTATTTAAACATAAACTCCATGCATATTTCAATATATTAAAGAATAATGCATTTCTTACATTTACTTCTGAATTCATAAGTTCTTTTATATTAAATACTATAAAATGTTTATTACCTGTTATAGTTGTATGACCATCAAAGTAATATTTTAATTCTTTAGTTAATGGTCTTATTTTTATCTCTAATCTTTCCATTATATCTTGTTCATTAGTTTTTGACATATATTGAGATAATCTACCTCTTATAGTTGCATATACATCACTAAATGTAGGATAATCATTAGATGTTAATTTACTAAAATCTGTATTAAAATCTATTCCAAATCTCTTATATGTATCCTGTACTACTTCACTAAATAATGTAAGTAAATCTTCTCCAATTGATGGATCATAATATTTCATAAATGCTTTTAGAAATTGTAGTGACTTAGTTAAAACTGTATAACCCAATCCCTGTCTTATTTCTTCTTCATCAGCATCTATTACTATTTCAAGTGGATTTATCATTCCAAATTCTCCACCTTTACCTAAATCAATAAAGTTCCCATCATAAAGTGAAGCCATTTCTTCAAGTTCACCCTCTGGATCTATTGCTACAATTTGATAATCATTTCTAATATGTCCTCTTAAAATAAGTTTTGCACTTGTACTTTTACCACTACCTGATGTACCTAATATAATTAAATTTGCATTATTTCTATTATTTTCTTTTCTTAATTGGAATAAAAATTGATTAAATAATATTACACCACCTGAGAAATCTACTCCAAGAAGTGTAGACAAGCCCTCATCTTTTATACTATCAAATATGAATGGGTACATAGCTGCAATTGTAGGGGCTGGAATAGGTGTTCCTATTCTACTTTCTAAATCTGCAACCTCTCTTGTTTTTGGGAATATTGGTAACATTGATTTTAAAACTTTTTCTTGTTCAAATCTTAAAGGTATTGCTCTCATATCCATCGCTTCAAGATAATTTTTCACAGTTAACTTTTTCATATTTAAATCTTCTTCATTATCAGCAGATATCAAAATATGCATTTGAAAATCAAATATCTTTGATTGAGATGATGCGAGTTGTGAAATAAAGAACTCTAATGATTCAACATCTTGTCTATATCTTTCTTTTGTAGTTTTATCATTTTCCTCTGTATATCTTTGCCTTAAGTCTGCAACCTGCTTATTAATCATCTTTTGTAAACTAGAAAAAGGTACTGGAATATGTCTTATTACTATTTTTATACCAGGCATACTTGTAAGTGAAGATAAATACCCTTCACCAATTAATCTTGGATAAGATATAACAGTAAGTATAGTACAATATTTATCACTCATTACAAAGTCACTTGACCTAAATTCTAATCCCTTAGGTGCTAATTCTGTTTTTAAATTCATACAGGCATCACCGTCCCAAACTGAGTTCTAACTCCTCCATTGATAAAGTTATCTATCAATGTTCTTAAATCTTCATTAGTAGTTTGCATTGAATCCAAACCACATAGAGCAAGTCCATTTATTATAGCCCTTATTTTCTTTTGTATTAAATCTGGATTCTTTTCTCTAAACAAAATATAATACTCGGTATCAACAACATTATTATTCATAAACGAATTACCTTTATTTATATCTTGCATAATAAGTTTTCTTAATTTTGGTTTAGAAACATTATTATATAAAAGTTGTAACTGAGATTGATATAAAGAAATATCAACCACTCTATCAGAAACTATTAACCAAAACTCAAAATCAATAGTATTGTAAAAGTTGCTTAAACCCCTAATAACATTTTGTTGTGCATCTTCATCAAGTATAAATATGTTTCTCGGAGTTACTTTTACACCTGTTACTTTTTCATTGTTGTCTAATATTACTGTCCCGTTAGAAATGTTTCTAACTGGCATCCAAGCTTCTGCAGGTCTATTGCTTCCTTTCCCTTGCTTGCTCATACAAACACCATCCTCTCCACTTATATATTCTTTGATTAGTTAGAAATTGATAAGCCGAAACTATAAAATTTCTAACATTTCTATAATTTGGTATAGGTAGTACTAGGAAACCACATACTAAAGCTGGTATTAAACAAACTATAGCATTTATTGTTTCACTAGCACCAATTGCCAATAATAGTATTATTGATATTCCAACTCCTGTTCCAAATAGCATTAAATCTACTGTTGTGAATATACCAAATATCAACTGACCTTTTTTTGTATTTGCTGGTATCAAATAACCACCATTTATCATAAGCTAACCTCCTATCTACCCCTATACTTATCTCCAAGTTGAACTCTTTTAATAAATTCAGAACTCTTACTAGAGATTTTCATTTCTTCATCTACAGCAGCATTTGCTTTTCCTAGTAATGCTTCTGATTTTCCAGAAACACCATCTGCAGCAACCGCTTTTTCAGTAAACTTATCTATATCAGCAACAAATTCAGAAATTTCTTTTTTGTCAACTGTTGTACGTAAAGTATTAGATTTATTTCTTATATTGTTTATCTTTTCTCTCTTATCATCTGAAATTGTTATTCTTAATGTTCTTTCTATATCAGCAACACTCATATTTTCTATTCCTGAAATTCCAGAAACCGACATTCCTAAAATTTCTTGATAATTCGAAAGCTGTTTAGATGTAACAATTGATTGAAGTTCTGTTGAAGATTTTCCATCATAACTAACTTCTAATTGGATTGCTCTTGCTGAAGCGTCGTTCAAATCGCCTTTAGCTCTTGCATAATGTTTAGAAGCGGCAAGTTTGTTATACTTTCTAATTGCTTGCATTGTTAACTTATCAGCCATATCTTGTGATATTGTTCCATCGTCTACTAATTTTCTATATGCAAGTGCCGTGTCAAGAACTTTGCCTCTTTCAGTCATTAATGAAGCGTCTTTTAAATCAGCTTCATCAGCATCCAATAACGCTTTATTAAGTTCTTTATCTTTTGCATTCGCTACAGGATCAAATCTTATACCTTTCGTCCTAAATGCATCTGCAAGTTTTGTGGCCTTAGTCATAGCATCAGGAGCATCCTTGTAACCAAAACTGCTCTTAAGTGCATCGTATGTGTCAGATGCTGCTTCAGCACGTTCTTTTGTTCTTAAAGCTTTTCTTTCATCCGCTTCTTTAGCTAATTCAAAATATTCTCTAGCAGCTTGTCCTGAAGCTCCTGATATTAGATTTTTTCCATAATCCATGAAACTTCCTTTTCTTGCCGAAGAAAATCCACCAGTTAAGCCTTTTTTAGCACCTTCCCATACACTTCGTCCCATAGGCAGGTTTTTTCTTCCTGCAACAACAGCACCACCAATTGCTCCAGTCGCTGCTCCACCAATTGCTCCTAACCCACCTCTTAGCAAATCAGATGCAAACTTAGTATCACTACCCTTAGATATTTCTGTTCCAAATAAGTTATCTATAAACTTAGGTGCTGTTTTCATAAATGCAACAAGTGCAAGTATGAAAAATAATCTAGTAAGTATGTTTCCTTCGTCAAAGAACGAACTAACTGAAATTTGTTTTAGTATTACTGAAACCATTGCAAATATGAATATTCTTATAAACAATGATAAATATGTTTTTAGTGTTTCTGATAACCATTTGCTAAATAATCCTTTTTCTGATGATTTTGGATCTATGTAAGAAATTATTGCAATTGGTGAAATAACTTCTAATAGTAAGAATTTAATTGAACGATATGCAACATCAATAAGCAATTTGATCATTGTCCAAACTACATAAATTCCAACTAAACCAGATATTAACCATATATATCCTAGTTGATATGTGACTGTACCAGTTGCTCTTAAGATTGCTGCTACTCCTGCTATTTTAGTAGCCAATCCTCCTAAAATACCTCCTGTTGTATCATTTAAGTGAGTTGCTAGGACTGGTAGAGGCCATATTGTTGGATTTCCACTTTCGAAAACACCTTTCCATGCATCATAGGCATCTCCTTCATCTACTACTGGCTGTAAAAATACGCTCCATGTAGAAAGTGCTAGTTCATTCCCTAGATTATAATTTTGATCATTTGAATAAATATCTCCGCCAACAGCTCTTTCTATAATTTTTTCTTCCAGTACCCTTGTTTGAATATTTTTTGCTACTCTAAAGAAAACTGGTACTACAACAATAAGCCCTAAACATATAAAAATATTTAGTACTATTTTTTTTGCTCCTTTACTTTTATCATCTATTAAAGATGGGTCTACTAACATAGTAATTAGTGAAAAAGCAACTCTAAAGAACATAAAAATAGCAAGAAACGAATAAACAGTTTCTTTTGCTGTATTTAATAGATTCTGAGTATTCCCCACGCCTATTATTTTATCTATATCATATAAAGCAAATATTCCTCTATAAACTACTGGTATTAAACTATACACAATTGAATCTAAAAAGAAAAATATTAACCTCATCATATCTGCGATAACACCAACTGATGTTGCTCCTAAACCAATAAGTGCAGCCAAGTTAAAATCATCTAATAGCATATATATAATCACTTCCTTCAGAACATATAAAAGTGTCCATAATCATAGATATATTTTAACACAAAAAAAATATTTAATAAATAGTTATTATTAAATATGTTCTATTTTTTTAAGCATATAACTTTGTATATTGGAAGCCCTAATTTTACAAATTTATCTTCGTATTCTGTTGTTATTATATTCTCTTCGTCTTTATGTAAATCTGTACTTATTTGTTCTATTACATATCCATATTTACTAAAAGATACAACTGAATATTCAAACAGTTTTCTATTATCTGTTTTCATTTCTATTTTTTTATAATTTTTAAATATATCATCATATATTTTTAAGAAATCGCTATGACTTAAACGTCTTTTTGCATGTCTATCTTTTGGCCATGGATCAGAGAATGTTAAATATATTAAATCTATTTCTTTATCAAATACATCATTTAATTCATTTGCATCTATTCTAATTAGTTTTAAATTATTTATTTCGTGTTCATCTATTTTCTTTATAGCCCTTGCTATAACACTATCATATTTTTCTATTCCAATAAAATTTATGTTTGGATATTTTAATGCATTTTCTAATATGAATTTGCCTTTACCCATCCCTATTTCTATATAAATTGGATTATTATTTTTAAATACATTATTCCATTTTCCTTTATATTCTTTTGGATTTAATATAATATATTTGCTATTATTAAGTATTTCTTCTTTGTTTTTTATGTTTCTTAATCTCATTTTTCACCTCTAACTAAGTATAATTATAACAAATTTTTTGAATTTGCATATAATTAAATGAAAGGTTTTAGGTGAATGTATGAAATCAGATAGAAATAATCCTATGTTTATGCCCTATCCAAATGTAAATATGCAAGGTATGTATCCTATTATGCCTGGTGTAAATGAGCTTGAAAATAGAATAAATTCTTTAGAAAGAATTGTAAAAAGATTAGATACAAGAGTATCTAGATTAGAAAGTAATAATGGTATTTATAATACTGAAACTTCTTATAATACAAGCTTGCCTGATATGTATAATCAGAATGCGTATCCAAATGCAATGCATATGATGTAAAAGTATCACTTGATACTTTTTTTCTTATTTATTACATCTTCGCATATTTTAATTATTTTTTTACTTATAGTACTTTTGTCATATTTTTCATATGCATATTTTTTTATTTCTTTGCTATTATATTTTTTGTAATTGTTCATTACATCTATTATTGCGTCTGCAAATAGATTTATATCATTTATTGGTACTACTACACTATTAGATTTATCTACTATTTCAAGAGGTCCTGTACAATTAGTTGTAATAACAGGTATACCTGATGCAAATGCTTCAACTATAGGTATGCAAAATGTTTCAAATGAACTTGATACACATAATACATCGCTATTACAAAGAATATTAGGAATTTCATCGTTATTTACATAACCCATAAATTCTACATTATCATTTAGTTTTAAACTATGACAAATACTTTCATAGAAATCTTTATATTCACCAGTTCCTACTATTTTTAATTTTACATTCTTTTTATTTTTTTCATTTACTACAATATTAAGTGCCTTAAGTAATACATCTAAACTTTTTACTTTATAGAAATTACATATACTTACTAATTTAAAATCATCTGTTTTCTTTTCTTTACTTAAATCAAATTTTTTGCAATCTATAAAATTAGGAATAATATGACATTCTTTTTTTCTAATAGCTTCTATTTTCTCTTTTATATTATTATTTACTGCCATATAATCATCTGCATATTTTACTATTTCGTTAACATATTTTTGATAAATAGGATTTGTAAGTATTGCTTCTGAATGAGCATGTACTATGTATGGAATTCCTTCTTTTTCTTTTATATATTTAGCCGCAATTCCTCCTGGAAGTATACTTTGAACTAATATAATATCTGGTTTTCCTACTATTTGAATATATTTTTTATATGCATCATATGCAGCTTTTTTATATTTTTTAAATGCATAATCTAAACTAACTGATTTATAATTTATAATTGTTTTTTTGTAAAAATTAAAGTTATATAGAGTTTTATTAAATCCATCTGTTTTCTTTTCATTATAATATTTATTTAGTTCCTTTAAGCCGATTCTATTAATATATAGCATAGAAACATCTATATAATCATTTAATGCTTCTGCTTGTTTTATAAAGTAATTTCCCCATAATGGATCTTTTTCATTTGGATACCAACTTGGTATTACTAACATTTTTATTTTTTTCATAAAGCACTACCTTTCATTAAGTTTGTTTTCTACATGATACATTATATCTTTTCTTCCTCTTTTACTTACCACTTGAACTATATCAAATCCAGGGCGTCTATTTCCTTCCACTAAAATTGGTCCTGTTTTTGTTATTGCAACATCCCATCCAACTACTTTAATATTTTCATTTACCAAAGCAGCATTAAGTACAAGTTTTTTTGTTTCATCCCAAAAAGGTAATTGAAATTTATCAAAATAAATATTAGTTACTGGATGTTTTTTGTATTCATTTAAATCTTTATCAATACCATTACCTCTTAATTTACCAGTTCTTGTATTTATTTCTATTCCCATACCACCTTTATGAAAATTATCAACTTCACAATAATGATTATTTGATTATAAACCAACTCCGAAAGCATAATGGCTTTTATGCTTTCGGAGTTTTTTACTTATAGCCATGAAATATATATTTACATTTTTAATTACTATTATTTTTTCGTTTCCGGTTTATAGTATAAAAAATAAAATCTCAATAAACTGGAAATTCTTTCCCAGTGATGTCAGAGAAGCAATAAACCCACAGTATGACGATTCAAAGTGGAGAGTTTTGAACCTACCGCATGACTGGGCTTTCGAGAACGGTTATTCCATTGACGGAGCGCAGACAGCAAGAGGAGGATATGCTTCGGGGGGTATTGGATCGTACAGACAATACTTTGATGTAGATATAGACAGCATTAATGACAAGTCGATGTTTATCGACTTTGATGGTGTGTATATGAACAGCGAGGTGTGGGTGAACGGTGAGTATATGGGTAAGTTCCCATACGGATATATGTCGTTTTCGTATGATATTACATCTAGCCTGAAAGACGGACAAAATGTTATTGCTGTAAGAGTGGACAACTCGAAGGAACCTAGTGCACGATGGTATCACGGATGCGGTATATATGGTAATGTGTATTTGCGTACTGAAAATACTTCATATTTCAAGCCAACATCGATATTTGTCAGAACTCCGGATGCTGATGGTAAGGTATTGATAGATGGTTGTGTAAATCTTGATAAATATGCAGGTAACTACATGATAAAGGTCTCTGTGTTGGATGCTAAAGGCGAGACTGTAAATGTCGGTAAATCTGTGTCGGACATTAAACTTGATAAGGGCGAGAATAACTTCAATCTTCAGACAAAGGTTAATAACCCGTGTTTGTGGGATACGGAGAATCCCAATCTTTATACTCTTAATATAAAGCTTGAGAATAAGGACGGCAAACTGATGGATGAAGAAAATATCCGATTTGGCTTCAGGACCCTGGAATGGAAAGCAGAATCAGGATTTTATCTTAACGGTAAGCAGACAAAACTTAGAGGTGTGTGCGAACATCTTGAAGGAGGTCCGGTAGGAGCAATGTCAACTGAGCAATTGTTGAGATGGAAACTCACACTGATAAAGAACATGGGATGTAATTCAGTTCGGACTGCACATAACCCTCAGATACCGGAATTCTATGATATCTGTGATGAAATGGGTATCTTGGTGTTTGACGAGATGTTTGACGGATGGAGACAGAAAGCTCTGCATGATTATGGAGCGCATTCATTTGCCGAACATTGGGAAAATGATTTGAGGAATTTTATACGCAGAGATAGGAATCATCCTTCTGTGTTTCTTTATAGCGTGGGTAATGAAACCAAAGGTGATGTGGCTAAAGACTTGGTCAGAGTTTGTCATGAAGAGGATCCTACTCGTCTTGTAACATCTGGAGATGCCAATGCTTCGGATATGGATATTCATGGGGTAAATGGTAACAGTGAAAGAGTGAAATTCCTTGAAACATATAAGCCGGCTGGCAGAGCATTTCTAGGAACTGAAAATCGTCTTACATGGC
>URRF01000003.1 GCA_900550145.1 uncultured Mollicutes bacterium | reverse complement strand
TTAACATGGATTATTTTTGGTTATGTAAATTATATAATAAGAAGAGTAGTGTAGAATTAGTAAAATAACTTTACAAAATACTAATTTAATAGTAAAATTATCTTAAGGAGGGATATAACATGCAATGGTTATGGGATTTATTATATGCCTTAGGTGGTCTTGTACTAGGAGCAGTAATAGGTTTTCTAGTAGCTAGAAAATTAATGAAGAAAGAATTAAAGAAAAATCCACCTATAAATGAACAAATGATTAAAACAATGATGAGTCAGATGGGAAGAACTCCATCACAAAAACAAGTTAATCAAATGATGAAACAGATGAATAAGTTTATGTAATTTATTCATTTTGTTTTAATACGAAAGGATAGTATGAAGAAAAAATATACATTAAAAGAATTTTATGAGTTAGAAAGAAAAATCTTTGAACTTAGAATATCAGTAAAAAAAGGTAATTTTAGTAATGAATTAAGAGAAAAATTAACTACACTTGAAATAGAATATGAAAGAATATCTTCACAAATATCTTGGGATATAGAAAATTGTAATATAGATTATGGTTATGAAGATAATAATAAAGAACTAAAAAGAGTAAAGAAAATATAATATTTAACATATAAAAGTAATAACTAAGAAAGATATGACTAATATCTTTCTTTTAGTATATATTTATGGCTTATATATAATAGGTATGTAGATACATTGTTATTAGACTATAGGCTAATAACAACACTAAAAGACCTAGACTTTTAGTGAATAAAATAATAGAAAAAGTGTATATTTAAGTATAAATATATCTTTTTTTTAATAAATATGATAAAATGTATTAGGAGAGTGATAAAGTGAGAGTAGTTATATCTGCTGGTGGAACTGGAGGACATATATATCCAGCCTTAGCAATTATAAATAAAATAAAAGAAATGGAACCAAATAGTGAATTCTTATATATAGGTACTACTAATAGAATGGAAAAAGATTTAATACCAAGTATGGGTTATAGATATGAAGGTATTGAAGTAACAGGATTCAAAAGAAAATTAACATTAGATAACTTTAAAACAATAACTAATTTTATTAATGCCATTAAAAGATGTAAAATAATAATAAAAGATTTTGATCCAGATATAGTAATAGGTTGTGGAGGTTATGTTACTGCTCCTGTTATATATGCTGCTAAAAAGTTAGGTAAAAAAACATTCATTCACGAGCAAAATAGTGTAGTAGGATTAGCCAATAAGTTTTTAGCAAGATACACAGATAAAATAGGAGTATCATTTGAAAGTACTATCAAAGATTTTCCTAAAGGAAAAGCTATATTAACAGGTAATCCATGTAGTGAAAAAGCCCTAAGCATAAAGAAAACTACTAAAGAAAAATTAGATATAGCCAAAGATAAAAAACTAGTATTAATAGTTATGGGTTCTCTTGGTAGTAAAACTATTAATGATAAAATATTTAGTTTTATAGATAAATTCAGAAGTAAAAACTATAGTGTAATAATAGTTACAGGTAATAGTTATTATGAAAGAGTAAAAGATAAAAGAGTACCAAGTAATGTCAAAGTATTACCATTTATCTATGAAATGCCTTCAGTTATGAAAATAACCGACTTAATGGTTACTAGAGCAGGAGCCTCTACTATGAGTGAAATAACTGCTTTAGAAGTACCTTCTATCTTTATACCAAGCCCATATGTAACCAATAACCATCAGTATAAAAATGCTATGGATTTAGTAGACAATAATGCTGGTTTAATACTAGAAGAAAAAGATTTAACAGATACATCACTAATAAACTTAATAGATAAAACAATAAATGATGAAGATAAACTAAAAGAAATGAAAAGTAATTTAAAGAAATTAGGTATCAAAGATAGTGGTGAAAGAATATATAATATACTAAAGGATTTGATATTAGATGAACGAAAATTTTATTAAAAACTATGAATATTATAAAGATATATCATTAAAAAAATATAATACTTATAGATTAGATGTTAAATGTGGATATTTAATATATCCAGGTAATACTAAAGAATTAATAGATTTATTAAAGTATTTAAAAGAAAATAATATAAATTATTTCATATTAGGAGGAGGATCTAATATAATACTAGCAAAACCATACTTTGATGTTGTAATAAAATTAGATAAACTAAATAATATCAAAATAAAAGAAAATATAGTAACTGCTGAAGCAGGAGTAAGTTTAATATATCTAGCTAATTTATGTATGAATAATAATTTAAATGGTCTAGCTTTTGCAGGAGGAATACCTGGAATGGTCGGAGCAAGTACTGCGATGAATGCTGGCGCCTATAAAGAAGATATGGCTAGTATAGTAAAAGAAGTAAAGGTAGTAACTCCAGAACTAGAAGTAATTAGACTAACAAATAAAGATTTAAATTATTCATATCGTAATTCTTTTCTAAAAGAACATAAAGACTATATATGTACTGAAGTAACATTAGAAATGAGTTATTTAGATAAAGACAAAATAAAAGAAACAATGACTAGTAGAAAAAAGAGAAGAATAGATACGCAGCCTCTAGACAAACCATCTGCGGGTAGTGTCTTTAGAAATCCTGAAGGATTATCCGCAGGTAAATTAATCGAAGATGCTGGTCTAAAAGGATATAAAATAGGTGGTGCTGAGATAAGTACCAAGCATGCTAATTTTATAGTAAATACTGGCGATACTACCTATGAAGATATCTTAGAATTAATAGATTATACAAAGAAAAAAATAAAAGAAATATATAATATAGATTTAATATTAGAGCAAGAAATAATAAGGTGATAAAAATGGGTAAAAAGGCTAAGGTAAAAGTTAAAGTAAAAAAAAGAAAATTAAAACTAAAAAGAATATTCTTTTGTCTAATATTCTTAGGCCTTCTAGGAGGAATCTTTTACCTAGTAAAAAAAATACCCATAACAAACATCTATATAATAGGTAATAACATAGTACCAGATAAAGAAATAATAAGTACTGCTGGTATAGATAACTATCCATCATTTATAGACACATCAAAGAAAGATATAATAACAAGATTAAAAAGAAACAATTATATCAAAGAAGTAAAAGTAGAAAAGAAATTATTAAGTAAAATATATATCTATATTACAGAATATAAAGTAATATCTCTATATAATGATAAACTACTCTTAGATAATAATACCGAGATAGAAAATACTTATAATATTTATAATATACCAATATTAATATCTGATATTTCTAGTATTAAAGAAAAATATACCAAGAGTATTAGTAAGATAGATGATGATATACTATTAAAAATATCACAAATAGAATATACTCCTAATGATGTAGATAGTGAAAGATTTACTCTATATATGAATGATGGTAACCAAGTATATATAACACTAGGTAAAGTAACCAAGATAAATAAATACAATAGTATATATTCAAGATTAGAAGGAAAAAAAGGAATAATATACTTAGATTCAGGAGATTATATAGAAGTAAAAGAGGAATAATAATGTTATTCCTCTTTATTAATTATATAGTAATATAAGCTGTTATTATCTATCTTTTTACTTAGTTTATTAGCTTCATATATATTTTTAAAAGTCCAAAAGAATATTTCTTTATTTTTAATTCTCTTTAATTTCTTATTAGATACTGTTTTATAATTAAGAATAGTTAAAGGATACTTATTATATCTATAAAAGAAAGATATAATTCCCTTTTTATACTTAGTTTTTTTATTTAGGTATTTAATAATCTTTTTATTAAAAGACATTAAATAAATATTTTTATCAGTATTTTTTAATATATCTAAAAGAATATCTCCAAGTAATTTATAGTTATTGTTAACTTTAATATCGATAAGTAATATCTTATCAGTATCTATATCTAATATTTTATCTAAAGTAGTTAAATATTTATGTTTAATAATATCCGTATAATTCATATTCTCTATATAATTAATACCTAGTACTGAATCATGAGATAGTACTATTTTTTTATCTTTAGTTAGTCTAATATCAAATTCTACACCTATACTTTCTTTATCAAATAAAGCCCTTTTAATAGCCATATAACTATTATCACTATTCTTTTTAGAAGTAATCCCTCTATGAATTATATATTTCATAATAAATTATATGAAAATGATACTTAGTATATTGAAAAAATAATTATTTTATGATAAGATTAACTTATGATAGATAGGAGAGGTAAGTAATGAAAAAAAATAATATATTTAAAATGTTTGTATTTACTATAATGTTATTTTTGATTGGAGTATTTAATGTTAAGGCAGACTTTACAATTGATTTTAGTAATAGTGATAATAGAGAAATTGCAAGTAATGAATTATTTACTAGTAAATACAAAACACATTATAGAGTAACCACAAATGGGGATGTTGTCTACTGCTACCAACCTTATGTTGATTATGCCTATGAGGGTGGAACGGATGTAAAATTTGTATTTACAAGCTGTAGTAATGTTTCAACAAATGCAGCACAACTTGCTTATGTTTATGCTAATGGTTATGGTGGAACTAATGATTATTCTACTGGTGGTACTAAATTTGATGATTATTATGCTACACAACTTGCTGTATGGTATTTTGGTGATAGAACTTTATATCCACCACATACTGTAGACTTTTTAAGTAACTTTAATGTAAGCAATGGTAGGTTAACTGGTAATTACAATGGTTCAAGTAATAAAACTAGTGAGATGGCCGCTAAATTAATAAATGATGCTAATGATTCAGTAAATGCTACGCCAAGTATTTCACTTGATACTAGTAGTAAAAAACTAAATATTAATAGTGATAGAAGTTATTATGTATCTGGAGCAATAAAAATAAGTGGCTCTTGGGTAAGAAATGCTGTTAGTGTAAGTATAAGCGGTGTTACTGGAGCATTTGTAACTAGCAATGTTAATGCCACTAGTGGAAGTACAGACTTTAAAGTTGGAGACACTATTTATGTTAAGGTGCCTGCAGGAAATATAACTAAAAGTTCCTCTATAACATTAAGTGCTACAGGTACTTCAAGTAAAGGTAGTGGTACAGTACAAGAATGTACAAACAGTGCTATGCCAGCAGCTCAAAAGATGACTAGTATTGTAAAAGGAACACCAAGTGAAGTTAAAGAAAGTTTACCATTAACTGCTGAACCTTCTAAAGTGGAAGTAAAAATATCAAAACAAGATATAACAGGCAGTAAAGAAGTAAAAGGTGCTACTCTCGTAATTAAAAAAGGTAATACTGAAGTAACCAAATGGGTATCAGAAGGAACAATTAAAAAGATATCTCTTGATGCAGGCACATATACCCTTGAAGAAACAATAGCTCCAGCCGGATATAAACTTAGTAGTAGCAAGGTAACTTTTACAGTTAACTCAAATGGTACAGTTACTGTAGATGGCAAAGTAGTAGATAAAGTTATAATGAAAAACGAACCATTCTATATAACTATATCAAAGCTAGGATTAACTAAAGACAAAGAACTAGTTGGTGCTAAATTAAAAATAACCGATAAAGATGGAAAACTTACTATAGATTTAGACGGCAAATCATTAGAATGGATAACTACCGAAAGCGCAGAAAAATTTCATTTAGCAGAAGGTACTTACTATTTAACTGAAATAGAAGCTCCAGCTGGTTATACAAAAAGTGATAAAACTATAGAGTTTATCGTAGAAAAAGATGGTACTATAAAAGTTAACAAAACAGAAGTAACTAAGGTAACAATGGAAAATGAACCATTATATATATATATTTCTAAAAAAAGTATTAATGGAAAAACAGAGTTACCTGGAGCAAAGTTAAAAATAACTGATAAAGATGGAAAATTAGAAAAAGACTTAGACGGTAAAAGTTTGATATGGACTTCATCTACTAAGGAAGAAAGATTCCGTTTAGCTCCTGGTAGTTATATATTAACAGAATTAGAAGCTCCTAAAGGATACGAACTTAGTGATGCAGTTATAGAATTTACAGTTACGGAAGATGGAAGAATACTATTTGATAAAAAAGAAGCTGAAAATAATATGATAGTATTTAAAAATACCCCTGAACCAGAACAAGTAGTAACTGGAAGTTCATTAATATACATATTATTTTTAGGTATAATAACTGCAGGAGTTGTAACATTCTTTGTATTAAAAAGAAACGATTAAAGTAGAAGAATTTCTACTTTTTTTCATAAAAGTAGTTGCTATTTAATATATTATATGGTAAAATTAATAGCGATGTGGGATAATCCGCTTATTATGGATAATGATTATCTGAAAAAGAAAGGAAGTGTATATACGATGAATATCATTGACAAAATTACTCAAAGTCAAATGAAAAAAGATTTGCCAGAATTCAGAGTAGGAGATTCAGTTACTGTTGGATGTATTATTACTGAAACTAAAGGTGGTAAGTCAAAAGAAAGAGTACAGGACTTTAAAGGAACTGTAATTGCAAGAAAAGGTAAGGGAGTATCTGAAACTTTTACTGTAAGAGGAGAATATTCTGGAATTGGTGTTGAAAAAACATTCCACGTTCATTCTAATAAAGTTGCTTATATTAAGGTTACTAAACCAGGTAAAGTAAGAAGAGCTAAATTATATTTCTTAAGAGATAGACAGAAAAAATATAATATTAAAGAGAGAAGATAATAGCTTTGCTACTATCTTTTTATTATTGAGGTGAAAGATGAAAAAAATTATTAAAGAATTATATCCTTATGTTATTATTGTAGTAGTTGTAATACTAGTTAGAACTTTTATAATAACTCCAGTAATAGTATCCGGTAGTTCAATGAAGCCTAATTTTAATGATGGAGAGTTATTACTAGTAAGAAAAATAAGATATAACGAGAAAACTATTAAGAGATTTGATGTAGTAGTAATAAAGAAGGATAAAGAAGAAATAATTAAGAGAGTAATAGGATTACCTGGAGAACATATTTCATACAAGAATAATAAATTATATGTAAATGATAAGTTAGTTCAAGAAAACTATACACATTTAAATACTAAAGATTTTAACTTAGAAGAAATATGTACTTGTAGCAGTATACCAGAAGGTAAATATCTTGTTTTGGGAGATAATCGTCCTATATCTAAAGATAGTAGATCAATAGGCTTAATTGATGAAAAAGATATAGTAGGAAAATCAGTATTTAGATTATGGCCTATAACAAAAATAGGCACTGTATAATTTACTATTAAAGAATAACATATTATAGTCAATAGTAAAATTATGTTTTAACTTCTTTCATAAAATAAAATGAAAGGAGAATCAAAATGAGTAACAATTGCTCTGATAATATAAGAAATATTCTTGAAGCAGGTAAAAAATGTAATTGTACTCCTGTTATTGTAGGTCCGATGGGGCCGACAGGACCTCAAGGACCCGCCACTATTACAGTGGGAACTACTACTACTGGTGATCCAGGAACTAACGCTAGTGTAGTTAATGTTGGTACTAATCAAAATGCTGTTTTAAACTTTACTATACCAAGAGGAAACACAGGAATTACAGGCCCAATCGGTCCACAAGGATTAACCGGACCTCAAGGTCCCGCAGGTCCAACGGGAGCAATAGGCCCAGCAGGTCCGATGGGACCAACTGGTCCAAGTGGCGCTGCCGGTATTACGCAGACTAATACTTATGGAAGAAAGTATGATACCACTGAAAATACTATAACTTTAGAGGCAAATATTTCTCAAGATGTACCACTTGGAAGTAATGGTCCATCTAATGGTATAACACTTGGTACACAAAATAAACTAACAATTCCTGCTGATGGAGTATATAAAGTTGATTACTATTTCTCAGGTAGTTCTAATGTTAATGCAGATATAACATTAAATGTAAAACAAAACGCTACACCTATTGGAAGTACCACTATTAGTAAGAATGTTACAGCAAATGTAGATTCTGATTTTGTTGGAAGCACAATTAATGCTTTTAGTGCTGATGATCAAATTGGTTTATCATTAGAATCTACTACAGCAGTTACTATATCGCCGGCTTCTGATACAAGTGCATATTTAAATATAGTTAAAATATCATAATGTCAAAACATCTCTATTTTTGAGATGTTTTTTAATAGACAAATAAAAATATATATGCTAAAATAATATTAAAGGTGATAGAGATGATTCATATGATGAAATTAAATGATGAACCATTTACTTTAATAAAGGCAGGTACTAAAGTAATAGAGTTAAGACTAAATGATGAAAAAAGAAGAAAAATTGGCGAGGCTACTATTACTAAAGTTTACTAATGAGTAAGGAAAAAAATAAATGACAAAAAATAAAATTATAACACTAGTATTTGTTGTACTTGCTATAGTATCACTTGCATTAATATATATATTTAGAATAAGAAAAAATAATAAAAGTATTCCAGTTACCGAAGGTGTAGCTGTAGTACCAACATTTGATGATGAAATATCATCTGATAGTAGTTATTGTGCTACATTCCAACTTGTTTGGAATGATATGAAGAATGAAATAATAAAAAAAGATATTGTATTTAACCCTGAAGAGATAATGGCTACTAATTTAAATAAAGAATCTTTTACTGAAGATATGATATCTGATAGTTATTACTTTAAAGTATTTGGGCCTAAGACAATAAAGTTAAAAGAAGAAATAGTAAATGGCATTAAAGAAAAATTTAATCAGACTAGCGACATTTTAGATGATTTTGATTGGGGGGAAGATGCCTTAGATGATCCTGATTTAAGAAGATATTTCTTTTATACAATGTTATACCGAGAATTTGAATATAAACAGAGATTTACAGTTTTAGAAAATAGTAACTTTGGTAATTATGAAGATGTAAAATACTTTGGTGTAGCTTCTAATAGTTCTAGTGAAGTAAGAAATCAGATAATAGTGTTATTCTATAATTCTAAAGATGATTTTGCAATTAAATTAACTACTAAAAGTAATGATGAAGTAATATTCTATAAGAATCCAAAAGGTAAAACATTTAATGAAATATATAGTAATATGACTAATGATGCTAATAAATATACTGGAAGCAAAAACTTTAGTAACAATGATACTTTCAAGGTTCCAATGATTAACTTTAATGTTAAAAGAGAATATAATGAACTACAAAATAAACCTTTTTATGATGATGAAAATAGAGAATATGTAATTGAAAAGGCAGTTCAAACAATAAACTTCAAACTAGATGAAAAAGGTGGTAGGGTAAAAAGTGAAGCCGCTATTGACACAAATGTTACTAGTGCTCCTGTAAAAGAATCAAGAAACTTTAATGTAGATGATACCTTTGCCATATTCTTAAAAGAAAGTTCAAGAGACATGCCATATTTTGCCGCTAGAATAGATAATATTAAAAAATATCAATAGTATAAAAGCATAATATTTGTTATGCTTTTTTCTTTGGTAATAATCTTACCAAGAAGTTGACATTATGTTACCATGTATATTATAATTAAATTGTAATTTCTGCAGGATTATTTAGTCATATCTAATAACTTGAAATATTGAAAAATAGTAAGATATTTATAAAAAGATTTAACGAAATAATGAACTCTATATTAGGTAATAAAAAACTGATAAAAAAAGAGTAATAGGGGGTAATAATGTAGAAAATAGAAACTAAAAATATTAATAGTATCCTTGAAGGTATAAAACACATTGATGATTATGGCAATGAATTTTAGTTAGCAAGAGAACTAATAATGGCATTAGAATATAAAAGTAGGTTTAAAATCAGCAAGAAATATTATGGATGTCAAATTATCTAGATATGCTTGTTATTTAATAGACACTATATATAAAGATGAAATATTATGGCTTTCACAAAAGGAATGTTGTAATGAATTGGATAAAAAATCAGTTACCGAGAAATGCTCGTTAACTGCTGATGATTGAAAAGCATACAATCATCTCCTAAATAAAGACAAAAGGATATAAAATTCTGGGTTTGATGTTAATGAACAACTCGTTGAGGTCAACAAGTTGTTAAAAAAAATAGTAATGTTCAAATAAATATATAGGAACATAAACTTTCAAGATATATTATTAGAGAGATGATAATGATATTATGATTATTAATTATTCAGATCAAGCCGTTATAAAAAAATAAAAAATCTATATTTTTGGCCGGTTCGACCTCAAGAGATAGAAATACAGAATCACAGAGAACTACTGCTTGTAAAAGGTTAAGTGAGTTAGGATTTGATGGCGTAGTTAAAGTTTCTGAATACTCAACCTAGAAACTAAAAGCAGATTATGTAGATCGAGCAATGTGTGAAAGAGGAGCATTAACAAATTCTACAGTTATTATGTTTTGGATTCCTAGAAGTTTACCTGATATACCCGCTTTTGCTGTGAATGTAGAATTTGGATATTGGCTACATTCTGGTAAAATAATATATGGCAGACTAACTGATGCTAAAAAACAAATTATTTAGATTGGTTATATCAAGAAGATTATGAGAAGATTCCGATAGATAACTTAGAAGAATTGTTAAAGCAATCAATAATATTGGCAGACAAATTATATAATGAAAAAAGCACTGAAATATTCTCACTAAGCAAAAGAAAAAATTTAGAAAGAGAGTAATGATATAAAAGAAATAAAACCAATATCCATTTTGTAAAGAAGAGGCTTTAGTCTTTCTTAAGAACCAAATGTTCAAGGAGGCCACTAAAACCACTCTATCTCTACAAAAATCTAAATAAGAAAATATAGTTAAAAAATATCTTAACTATATTATACGAGGAGGTCATTTTATGAAAAAAAATAGTATTACGATTAGATCAAGTGCTGCTGAATATCTAACTTATATTGCAGCAATCGGAACTGATAAAGAAACAATTGAAGTAAGATATGAACATGAAAATATTTAGCTTATTCAAAAAATGTTATCAACTCTCTATAGTGTAGAAATAAATACAATAAATTATCATATTAAAAAAATATATAATGATAATGAATTAAAAGAAGAATCAACTATTCGAAAATTTAGAACAGTTCAAAAGAAAGAAAAATAACAAATGGACAATAAAAGCCGGCAAATAACTAATCATGACTTTTTAATATATAAGGATTCAAACAATGATATTAAGGTTAGTGTAATGTTAATAAATAATGATATTAATTTTAAAAATATATAATTTTGATATAATCTTTGAAAAGACAAAGAATAAATTTTAAAATATTTGGAAAAATGATTAAACGAGAATTTGCTGAAAAATGGATATACAAATTAAAAAAATACTGGCTTGAGAAAAATATAGATGGTGTGTGTAGTTTATTTACTAACACAAAATTTTATCAAGAAACGCCTTTTATAAAACCGTTTTTGACTATCGAAGAAATAAAGGAAGAATGGTATCATGTTAAAAATGAAGAAATACATAATATAGAAATAAATGTATTAGCAATAGATGGAAATACTGTGATAGCTAATTGGTATCTAGAACAAAATAACGATGTTTATGATGGAATTTATCAGATAATGTTTAATGATAAAAATGAATGTATATATTTTAAAAGTTGGGAAATGCTTAAGCAAGAAGTTGAAAATAATGGATAATAAAAATATAAATAAAACCAATATAAATTGGGATATACTAACTCATGAAAAACTAAGATTTTAGATATAGGAGATGATAAAATTGACAAAAGATTTAATTGTAAGAAGTAGCACTGAAGAATTTATAACATTCAAACTTCAAGAAAAAGACAAAGGCATACAAGTAAGATATGAAAATGAAACTTTATGGATGACTCAAAAAGCTATGTCGGAATTATTTAATGTAGAACAACCGGCCATAGCAAAGCATTTAATTAATATCTATAATGAAAAGGAGTTAGATAAAGATTCAACTTATTCCAAAATGGAATTAGTTCAAAAAGAGGGACACAGAAGTGTTAAGAGAAATGTTGAATTTTACAATTTAGATGCAATAATATCAGTTGGATATAGAGTAAATTCATTAAGAGCGACACAATTTAGAAGATGGGCAACAAATATACTTAAAACATTTACAATTCAAGGATATGTATTAGATAAAGAAAGAATGAAAAATGGTTCATTTATTGATAAAGATTATTTTGAAAAGTTATTAGAAGAAATCCGAGAAATTAGATTATCTGAAAGAAGATTTTATCAAAAAGTAACTGACATTTATGCTACAAGTATAGATTATGATCCTAAATCTCCTATATCAATCAATTTCTTTAAAAGGGTTCAAAATAAAATGCACTTTGCTGTATCAAAACAAACGGCAGCAGAACTTATATATAATAGGGTTAATTCAGAAAAAGAACATATGGGTTTGACTTCATGGAAAAATAGTCCTAATGGTAAAATTATGGAATCAGATGTAATAATTGCTAAGAATTATTTAAATAAAGAAGAGTTAAGAGATTTAGAAGGAATTGTTAGTGCATTTTTAGAAATTGCTGAAAATAGGGCGAGAAGACATATTCCAATGACGATGGAAGACTGGTCATCTAGAATAGATAAGTTTTTGCTTGCAGATGATAGGGATATATTAAAAGATGCTGGAAAAATCTCACATGAAATAGCTTGTGATAAAGCATTAACAGAATTTGAAAAATATAGAGTTAAACAAGATAAATTATATAAATCAGATTTTGATTTATTAATAGAAGAAACAAATAAATAATGAAATGAAAGGAAGATTAGAAATATGCTTAATTTAGAAAAAGTAAAAGCAGAATTAAATAAAAGGAATTTTAGTTATAAAAATAATATTGTACCGGGACATAGTACATATAAAGTAAAATGGATTTTACCGGCTGGACCAGTAATCGTAATTGCATCAGAAAGAGCAACATCATACTTATTTGGTTTTGATGAAAAAGGAATTCATGTTTTTCCAGTAGAAGGCAACTGGAATATATTAGATTGTTGTTTAATAGAATGGAAAAATATTACAAAATTTGAAATGAAAAAAGGTATTTTACTTGAGAATACTATGAATATTACAACTAATGAAATGAAGGTATCATTAAAAATAAATAAAATGGTTGCAGGTAACCCATGGGTTAAAGAAAATATAAAAGAATTAGAAGAACTAAATTATTATAAAAAATAGTTGTAAAAAGTGTAAAAAAGGTTCTCTAAAAAAGGAAGTGAAAATAATGGATAAAAAAGAAAAAAGTTTACCATCTACGAGTATCAATTGGTAAGTGGAGAATTATGAAAAAATACACTTGAATACTTGAAAATAAAAGAAATTTTTACTAAATGCTTTTTACATTTTGGGACATTTTTTAATAAAATTTTAACTTAAATTGATAGTTGTATGACTTATGAAAAACTAAAGGAAAGGAGAGTATTGATGGAAGATAATAAACTAATTATATATAAAAATAGTGAAGGTAACATTATAGTAGATGCTATTTATAAAGATGAAACTTTATGGCTATCACAAAAAGGTATGTCGAAAGTTTTCAATGTTGGTGTACCAGCAATATCAAAACATTTAAAAAATATATTTGCAGAAAACGAATTAGATAAAAATTCAGTTGTTTCCAAAATGGAAATAACTGCACCTGACGAAAAAAATTATAATACTGAAGTTTATAGCCTTGATGCTATAATTGCTGTGGGATATAGAATTAATTCTAAAAAAGCGACTGAATTTAGAATATGGGCAACAAAAGTTTTAAAAGAATATATGATTAAAGGATTTGTATTAAATGATGAACGTTTTATAAATGGAAATAAATATGATGCAAAATATTTTGATGAATTATTAGAACGAATCAAAACAATCAGAGTAAGTGAAAGAATGGCATACCAAAAAATCACTGATTTATTTATTGCAACAGCAACGGATTACAATCCTAAGTCAGAAGAAGCTTATACTTTCTTTAAAATAGTTCAAAATAAGTTGCATTATGCTATAAGTGGACATACTGCTGCCGAATTAATATATAGTAGAGCAAACTCAGATAAAGAACATATGGGACTAACTAATTGGAAAAATTCTCCTGATGGTTTAATATATAAATATGATGTAGTTATTGCAAAAAATTATTTAAACGAAGAAGAAATGAATAATTTAAAAGATTTAACAAATATGTTTTTAGTATTTGCTGAAGATGAAGCAAAACAAAGACATGTTATGACAATGAAGGATTGGATAAATGCAACTGATGATTTATTAAAGTTTAGAAGAAAAGAAGTATTAAATAATAGTGGCAGTATATCTCATAAAGAAGCAGTAGAAAAAGCAGAAAAAGAATATGAAAAATTTAGAGTTATACAAGATCAAAAATACATTTCTTCAATGGATGAATTTTATAATAAATATTTAAGTGAAAATAAAGAGAAAAAATGATGAATCCATTTGATAGTGCAGGGAGGTAAAAGTGATGAAAAACTATATATGTAAAATTGCTACTATTGAAGAAATGAATAAAAAATGGGATTATGAAATATCGGTGGCAACCAAAAAAGGAAATTGGATTATTTGGAAAGAACAAAACATTAAAAATTATAAAAATGGTAAAATTATTCCTTACTATGGAATAATTAATGACCAAATAATATGTGAGGCCACTGCTGTATTAACTAGTGATATTGTTCAAAATAGTAATAAATTAGTAGATAATACAACTGCATACTTGACTGCTTTTAGAACTAACAAAGAATACAAAGGAAAAGGATATTTTTCTATATTGTATAAATTTATGGAAGAAGATTTAAAAAATAAAGGTTATACTGTATTAACATTAGGAGTAGAACTAGAAGAAATAAGAAACAAAGAGATATATAAACATTATGGATTTGTAGAACATATTAAAAATTCTAAAGAAGTATATCCAGATGGAACAGAAATTGATGTTGAATATTATGGTAAAAAATTAAAAAGGAAGTGATTAAAATGGATATGTATCAAAAGAGAAAAATGAGACAAGAAAAGAAAAATAATGACAATCAAGAAAGTTTTTCAAAAGTTTCCATTTCGTGGTATAAACCGAATTATGGAAAACTTCCCATGAAGGCTTATAAATAAAGAATTTCAATTTTATTTCTTTTTGCATTTTATAACTGAAAAATGATAATTATTTTAAATAAAATAGAGGTAATAACGACTTATGGAAAATTTTTGTATGAATCAATAAATAAGAGGTAATAATGAAGAAAATTGGAGATAGATATACTAACAATATTTTTGAGAATATTAAACATATAGATGATTATGAAAATGAATATTGGTATGCACGTGAATTACAAAAAGTATTGGAATACAAGGATTGGAGAAATTTTCAAAAAGTAATAGAAAAAGCAGTTTTATCAGTAAATAATAGCGTTTCAAGCGAAGAAGATTGGCTTGTTGATTTCAACAAGCCAATAAAAACTGGTAAAGGAAAAGAAGAGATTATTAAAGATTATAAACTTTCAAGATATATATGTTATTTGATAGTGCAAAATGCAGAACCAAGCAAAGAAGTTGTTGCCTTAGGACAAACCTATTTTGCTATACAAACAAGAAAACAAGAAATAACAGAACAGGAATATGATTCATTATCAGATGACGAAAAAAGATTTTATCAAAGCAAGGTAATTATACTTTGCAAAGAGTTGCCTCTGCAGCAGGTGTTAAAAATATGGCTGAGTTTCATAATGCAGGGTATAAAGGTTTATATAATGTTGAAACAGTTGATGATATTTTTAAAAGAAAAAAATTACGCTATAGAGAAGATATTTTAGATAATATGAATGAAGATGAATTAGTTGCTAATTTATTTAGAATAAATCAAACAAAACAAAAACTTTTAAAAGACAATGTACAAGGTGAGAAAGAAGCAAAAGATGTACATTATGAGGTAGGTAAAAAAGTTAGGAAAGCAATTGCAGATATTGGTGGAATGATGCCTGAAGAAATACCAACACCTAAAAAGAGTTTGAAAGAACTTGAAAGACAAAAGAAACAAATAGAAAATAAAGATAAAAAGAAACTAGAAAAAATGAAATGAAAAATTTTTAAATGCAATTATTGTAAAAAATAAAAGGAGGTATTTATTATGAATAATAATAATTTAATGGAAATATTTTATTTAGAAACGCCATCTTTAGAACGTAAGAAAGAAATAATAAATTATATAAATGAATTTGTAGAATATAAATCAGACATTAATGGAACTGGATCGTTGGATAAAATATTAGAAGGATATACTTTTGAACAGGCTTTAGAAAGATGTTTGAATATGGAAAACAGAGAATATGCAGAAAAAAATGGAAGATGCCAGGGAAAGACTTTTTTACTTATTAGAAAAAATGATAACAAAATTGTGGGTACAATCAACGTTAGGTGGAATTTGACAGAAGAAATGAAACAATTTGGTGGAAATATTGGTTATGGAATAAGACCTACTGAAAGAAGAAGAGGATATAATAAGATAAATTTATATCTTGGATTGATTGAAGCAAAAAAGATTGGACTGGATAAAGTGATGTTAGATTGTGACGTGGAAAATTTAGGTTCAAGTAAAACCATGGAAGCGTTAGGCGGAAAGCTAGAAAGAACTGAAATTGATCCATATGATGGAATACTAACAAGTGTATATTGGATTAATGTAGACGAATCGCTTGAAAAATATAAAGATGAGTATGTTAATTTTATTGATAAAAGTTATGGAAATAAGTTTATGAAATAATTAAAAGAAAGTGATAAATAATGGATATGTATCAAAAAAGAGAAATGAGAAAAAATAAAAAAATGAACGCGGATACAAAAAGTTTACCATCAACGAGTATCAACTGGTAAAGAACGACTTATATAAACTCTAATTAAAACTCTTATTTTATAAGGCTTTTAATTAAATTTCTTTTTACAATTTTTAATAAAAAATTAATAAAAATTATAAGAAAAATTGGGTAAGAACTACTTAAAGAAACTTTTTTATAAGAAGGTGAATATTTTGAAGATAGAAGATTTAAGAAAAGATTATGATGAATTACAAGTTAAATATGGTGCTAAGGAATTAGATTCTATATATAATGGTGGATGTGAAAAAAATCCTGATATATGTTTTGTTTTTATGAATCCTACAGGAAAAAATATTGCTAGTGATAAATCTTGGAAAGGTAGAAAGTCGCCATGGTTAGGAACTAAAAACATATGGAAGTTGTTCTATAAAGTTGATTTATTAAGTGAAGAAACATTTAACAAAATTCAAGAAAAGAAACCAAAAGAATGGGATTATGAGTTTTGCAACTATGTTTACGAAGAAATTGAAAAAAATAAATTGTTCATTACTAATTTAGGTAAATGTACACAAATAGATGCAAAACCGTTGCCTGATGAAGTGTTGAAAAAATATCTTGATTTATTATTCAAAGAAATAAACATAATTAAACCAAAAATAATTATTACTTTTGGAAACCAAGTTAGTTCTATTATTTTAAACAAAAAGATATCTGTATCTGAAAATAGAAAAAAATGCCACAAAATAGAAATTAATAAAAACAAATATAAAGTTTATCCTGTTTATTATCCAGTAGGTAATGGCATATTTAATATTGATAAATCAATAGAAGATATAAAATGGATAATTGAAAATGAAATAAAAAAAGAAGAACAAAATCTTCTTTGTGAAATTTTATAGAAAGTTGTAATATTAAGATGACATATAAGGTAGCAGCGTATCTTCGTTTATCAAAAGAAGAATATAGTAATGAAAAAGAATCAAATAGCATAACTAATCAAAAATTAATTATAGATAATTATTTAAAAGAACATAGAGAATATAAATTAATTGATTATTATATAGATGATGGTTATTCGGGTACTAATTTTGATAGACCAGAATTTCAAAGAATGTTAGAAGATATAAAAAATAAGAAAATAGATGTAATACTTATAAAAGATTTATCAAGACTTGGTAGAAATTATATTGAAACTGGTAATTTTGTAGAAGTAGTATTTCCTGCTATGGGAGTATCTGTAATTTCGGTAGATGAAAATTATGAAATTGATTCATCGGATTATTATAGTGATGATTATTTAGCATTGAAGAATTTATTTAATGATATGTACGCAAAAGACATATCAAAAAAAGTAAGAAGTTCTCTAATTGTGAAGAAACAAAATGGTGAATTTGTTGGAAAATTAGCTCCTTATGGATATATAAAAAATCCAAAAGATAAGCATAAATTTTTAATTGATAAAAATGTATCACATATAATTAGAAAAATATTTGATATGATACTTGATGGCAAAAGTAGAAGACAAGTTACTGACTTTTTAAATGATAATGATATATTAACTCCAAGCGAGTATTTAAATATTGATAAGAATAAAGATGTATCAGTTATGAAAAAATGGAATCCTGAAATGGTAAATACAATATTGAAAAACGAAAATTATACAGGAACATTACTCCAGGGCAAGAGAAGAAAATTAAATTATAGAGTTAACAAACAAATTCAATTAGAAAAGGAAAATTGGATTATAACTCCTAATCATCACGAAGCAATTATAAGTAAAGAAAAATTTGATAAAGTGCAAGATATTTTAAATAGACAAGCTAAAGTAAATAAAGATGGAAGTATAGGTATTTTATCTGGCTTTTTAAAGTGCAAATGTTGTGGCGGTAATATGATAAAACGAACTTCAAAAGAAAGAGTTTATTACTATTGCTCTAACTACTATAGAAATAAAACTTGTGAAAATAATGAATCTATTAGTGAAAATAAGCTAATTGAAATTATAAATGAAAAATTAAATTTATCTAATATTACTAGATTAGAATTAGAAAATAAAGTAAAATGTATTTATATTGATAAGAATAAAAATGTTAAAATTGATATTAAATAAAAAATTTAAAAGAAAGGAGAATAAAAAATGGACAATAAAAACTTACAAATAACTAATCATGACTTTTTAATATATAGAGATTCAAACAATGATATTAAGGTTAGTGTAATGTTAATAAAAAATGACATATGGCTTACTCAAAATTTAATTGCAGAATTGTTTGGTGTAGGAAGAAGCACAATAACAGAACATATTAATAATATATTAAATAGTGGTGAACTTGATGAAAATAATACCGTCGGAAAAACCGACGTTGATAATTCTAAAAAACCTGTAAAGATATATAACCTTGATATGATTATTGCAGTTGGATATAGAGTAAATTCAAAAAAAGCAACCAACTTTAGAATTTGGGCTACTAAAATATTAAAAGAATATATGATAAAAGGTGTAGTTATGGATGATGAAAGATTAAAAAATCCTAATTACATATTTGGCGAGGATTATTTTGAAGAAACACTTGAAAGAATTAGAAACATTCGTTCAAGCGAGAGAAGATTTTACCAAAAAATAACAGATATATATTCTTCTTGTAGTGTTGATTATGATAAAGATTCAGAAATAACAAAAGAATTTTTTAAAACAGTTCAAAATAAATTACATTATGCAATAACTGGTAATACTGCAGCTGAAATAATATATAACAGAGTTGATTCAGAAAAAGAAAATATGGGACTAACCAATTGGAAAAATTCTCCTGATGGACCGATCTATAAATATGACGTGGACATTGCAAAAAACTATTTAAATGAAAAGGAATTAAAAGATTTGAATAGAATAGTAACAATGTATTTAGATTATGCAGAATTGCAAGCAGAAAATCATAATGCTATGACTATGAAAGATTGGGTAGAAAAATTGAATGCATTTTTGCAATTTAATGATAAAGAAATATTACACAGTGCAGGGAAAATATCGGCAAGTGTAGCAAAAGAATTAGCTTATAAAGAGTATGATAAATTTAAAGTTAAACAAGATAAATTATATAAATCAGACTTTGATAATTTTTTAAATGAAACAAGAATGATAGAGAATGGAAGTGATAAATAATGGATATGCATTCAAAAAGAGAAATGAGAAAAAATAAAAAAATGTACGAAGATACAAAAAGTTTACCATCAACGAGTATCAACTGGTATCCAGGTCATATGGCAAAAACAAAAAGATTAATTAAAGAAAATATAAATTTAATTGATATTATTTACGAAGTAATAGATTCAAGAATACCATATTCATCAAAAATAAAGGATATTGATGAATCAATTGGGAATAAACCCAAAATTTTAATTATGACTAAATACGATTTATGTGATTTAGAAGAAACAAATAAATTTATTAAAGATTATGAAAATAAAGGTTATAATGTTATACCCGTTGACTTAGTTAATAATAAAAATATTGATAAAATAATTATAAAGACAAAAGAAATACTTAAACCATTAGATGATAAAAGAAAAGAAAAGGGGCTTAAAAAGAGAAGCCATCGTGCACTTATTATTGGAATACCTAATGTAGGTAAATCCACATTAATAAATAGATTGGTTGGTAAAAAAGCGGCTAAAACTGGGAATATGCCTGGTATAACTAAAAACCTAAATTGGATAAGAATAAATAATGACTTAGAATTATTAGATAGTCCAGGAATTTTATGGCCAAAATTAGATAATGAAGAAATAGCACTCAATTTATGTGCAATGAGTGCTATAAAAGAAGAAATATTGAATTTAAGTGATATTTCTATACACATATTAAAAAAATTAGATACATATTACAAAGATAAACTTATTGAAAGATATAAAATAAACAAGGTTAATTACAATGACATTGTTCTTACACTTGATGAAATAGGTAAAAACAGAGGATGTATAACAAAAGGAAACCAAATTGACTATGATAAGGTTTACTCTATTATTTTAAAGGATATAAAAGAAGAAAAAATTAAAGGAATTACATTTGATAGATTTAATAATTAAATAAAAATATAAAAAATTGCCATAATATATATGGTGATTTTTTTGATAGAAAGATACGAAATAGTAAAAGATGGAAATGAAGAAATTCTTATAATATATTTAAATTACAAATATGAATTTAGTAAAGATTTTACGAATTTTGAAAATGACAATAATTTAAAAGAAAAAATAAAAAAAATTAAATTTAATGGAAGCAAAGTAATTATTATGGTGGGTACACTTGTATTAGGTACTTTATTTATTAACGCATCTTTTAGTCCAATAATAAATAATAATGAAATCAGTAACAAAAACATAGTGAAAGAGGAAACTAGTATTTCCATTGAAAATAAAGATTTAGAAGATAATGTAAAAGAAGAAATTAATAATAAACAAGATACAACAAATTCTAAAAAAGATGAAGATACAAATGATAAAATTAATTTTAAACAAAATATAATTTCTGATATTGATAACAAAGTCAATGAAGAAGAAAATGACAAAACAGAAGAAAAACAAGTAAAAGAAACAATTGAAAACGCAATAACTCTTTATAGATCAAATGGTGAAATATTAAATTTAACAATAAATGAATATTTAATTGGTGCAGTAGCAGGAGAAATGCCAGCATCTTTTAATATAGAAGCATTAAAGGCACAAGCAGTAGTATCAAGAACTTATTTACTTAAACGAATAAAGAATAATAATATAATAATAGATTCCACTATGCAACAAGTATATAAAGACAATAACGAATTGAAAAATATGTGGAAAAATGATTTTGATAAATATTACAGTAAAATCAAAAAAGCAGTATTAGATACAGACAAAATAGCAATTTATTATAATGGAGATTACATAGATGCACTTTATCATTCAACTAGTAATGGCTATACATTAAATTCCGAAAACGTTTGGAGTAATGCAATTCCATATTTAAAAGGTGTAGAAAGCAAATGGGATTTAAACGCATCATCATATTTAAAAAACACTAATAAGGACATTGCTTATGTTCTATCTCTTTTTGGAATAGATGATATTAATAAAATACAAATAGTATCTCGAGATGATACAAACCATGTTAAAGAAATAAAAGTAGGTGATAAAATATATAAAGGTACTGCCTTCAGATCTTTACTCAAGCTTCGTTCAACTGATTTTGATATAATGGTTAACGATAATTCTGTTGTTTTCATAACCAGAGGTTTTGGACATGGAGTAGGAATGAGTCAATATGGTGCAAATGGTATGGCAAACGAAGGGTATAATTATATAGATATATTAAATCACTATTATACAAATGTATCCATATATTAAAAGCATAAAACAATGTGTAAATAATATTACTCTACTTTCAAAATAATTGTAAGTTTTTTTAATATATGTTATATTTTAAGTGGTGATGTTATGGATGGATTTACATTCGGAAAAATAATTTTTATAGTTGCAACAGTATTTATAGGAAGTACATTTATATTTGTGTTTGCAATGTTTTTTAGTCCTAAGTTAAAAGGCAAAATAATGAGTAGAGAAATAAGTGCATTTAAACACATGATGAATTATTCAAAAAATGATGTTAAAAACATAAAAGAAAATATGGGAAATATATCAATTGATTCAGAACATGATATATTAATGCAAAATAAAAACAAAATAAAAGAAATTAACAATATTTATTATGAAACGAAAAAAGACTCAATAAAAAATACTATAAAAGATATTAAAGGCGAATTAAAAAATAGTTGTTATTGCAAATTTTGTGAAAAAAAGATAGATACCGATTCAAAATATTGTAAAAGTTGTGGAAAGAGACAATAGGTGATATTATGTTATTGAAAAAAGCTGTTTTAATTATTCATGGATTTGCTGGTGGAACTTATGACGAAGAATACTTAGCAAATTACTTAGAACTAAAAGGGTTTGATGTATATACCTTTACCTTACCAGGACACGATAGAATGTTATTCAATAAAATAACAAAAGAAGATTGGATAGAATCTGCTAGAATACATCTTGAAATGCTTATTAATAATAAATATAAACAAATATATGTAATAGGTCACAGTATGGGAGGAATACTCGCATCTTATTTAGCTGCAAATTATAAAGAAGTAAAAAAAATAGTATTAGCAGCTCCTGCTTTTAAATATTTAACATTCGAAGAAGAAGATTTCAAATTTTTAACTGTTCTTAAAAACAGCCCAAAAATATTTAAAGATTATCAAAAAGAAGAAATAATATCAAGATTAATTCAATTTCCTAAATCAGTCATTAAAGAATTCATGGATTTAGTAAAAATATCTCGTGATATTCCATCAAAAATTTACTGTCCAACACTTATAATTGAAGGAACAAAAGATATTATAGTTCCTGCTAAAAGTGCCACTTTTGTATATGACAATTTATCTTCAACAACAAAACATATCATGTATTTAGATGGTGTTACACATGATATATTTAAAAGCGAAAAAAAACTAGAAGCATGTATTGCAATAGAAAAATTTTTAAAATATGGAGTATTTATAGATGAAAAAGATATGTAAAAACGATATAAATTTAAATGATGCCATTACATGTGGGCAAATATTTAGATATTTTGTTACTAATGACAAATATACGCTTATTTTAAGCGATAGAGTAGTTGAATTATATGAAGATAATGAATATATTTATGCAACATCAAATAATGAAACAAATTTAGAAAATATATTGATTAATTTTCTTGATTTAAATAGAGATTATGAAAAAATTAACCAATATTTAATAAACAATGACAATAGCTTAAAGACTATTATCGAATCTTGTAAAGGTTTTAAAATAATAAATTCTCCTTCATTTGAAATGATAATATCCTATATGATTAGTGCTAATAACAATGTTAGAAACATTACTAAAGCAGTTAACAATTTATCAGAAAAATATGGAAAAGAAATAATTTTTAATGACAAAAAATATTATTTATTTCCCAGTTTAGATGATATGAAAAAATTAAATTTAGAAGATTATATTAATTTAAAACTCGGCTTTAGAAGCAAATACATATATGAATTTGTAAAGAATATTAATGAAGAAGATATAAACAAAATAAATGAACTAGATACTATAGCAGCAATAAAATATTTGACAAGTTTTAATGGAATTGGTTTAAAAATCGCATCATGTATACTATTATTTGGTTACAAAAGATTAGATGTTTTTCCAATAGATACATGGGTTAAAAAATATATGATGGATAATTATGGATTTGCTGATATTAACAAAATTAAAGAATATGCAACAAATAAATATGGAGAATATAGTGGACTTGCAATACAATATATGTTTCATTCCAAAAGAAATAAAGCTTTGCACTAATGTTTTTTGCAAAACTTTATTTTTAATGTAACCAATAATAAATAAGAACATATAAATAATAAACTTACTATTATATATGGTGTCTTTGAAACAATTTGTGCTATTGTAGTACTCTTATAAGCATAATTAGAAATTAATACAATAATTGTTGTTATTAATATAGAAGTAATTCTTAATGATTTTTCTCTTAACTTTAATTCAGTACTTAAATAATAAAATATTGAATATAAGAAAACTAATATGGTAAAAAAATAATCTACTATAAAATAAAATGATAATATATTTTCTGCATTAGATATAAAACCATACTTTATTTTTTTTAATGCAAAATAAGCTGGATAATTAAATAAGGTTACATACTCTACATTAAACAAAGTTGTTACATAAAATATAGCAATAAATGTTGCAACAAACGAAAATATATAGCCGATGATTAATGCCTTATTATATTTTTTTGCATGATTTTTTTCCTTTGGTATTATACTTAAAAATATTACTGGAGTAATTGCATACGCAATATAATAAAGAGAACTTTTAAATAACGAAAATATATTAGTAGAAAACAATGGTTTTAAATTATCAAAATTAACATATTTTATTAAACCAACACTATTTAAAAAAATAATAACACTAGTTAAAAAGAAAAGAAATAAAGCAGTTCTACCTATTACTTCAGGACCCTTTTTAATTATAAATAATATAGGAAAAATAAATAATATAGTTATAAATATATTTGGTGTTTCAAATAAATATTTTATTTTAGAAAAATTTATAAAATCATTTAGTATAATTACTAACACAAAAATTAGTACCAAAACTATAATAAAGTTTATTATCTTCGAAATGACTTTTGAAAAATATTTATTAATTAACTCAAACATATTTATTTCCTTACTATTAATATAACAAATTAACAATACTAAAGGCATTCCTATACAAAAACCAATCAATAATGAAACCCAAGTATCATTCCTACTCATTTCTATCATATTTTGAGCACCCATGCCAGTAAACATACTTCTGGATAAAAATACAACTAATGCAAAATATTGGTAAGCATCTACTTTATTATTACTATATTTCTCTATCAATACTTTTCATCTCCTTTTTTTATTGAACCCTTTTGAATAAATTTAACTTTTACTTCTATATTACTATTTATATTTTTCCTTAAATCATTATAATTTTTTCCCTTATAATGCTTATAATCATTCTTAAGCACATACCTTTCTATACCCAAAAAATCAGATTTATAATATTTTTTTGCATACTCAATAGTTTCATTAAGCATATCTTCTATACGCTTTTCCAATTTCTTCTCCAATTTTTTTACATCACTTTCTTTTTTTATATTATAATTACAATTTAATTCAGACAAAGAACCAACTATTGTAGATTTAATAGATAAAGTATTTTTACTTACATCATAACTAAGTTTTGAATTATTATTTACAAGTTCTATACTAGCATAATTATTTTTATCGCATTTGAATGATATGACATTTTCATTAACATTGTTTAATGCAATATTATATCCAAATGCAGCATCACGGTTTAAATAACCCACAAATTTTTCTCTACTAAACATTGCTAATTCTTTAGACATTACTATTCTTTTTTCAGGATTAACTTTTTTGTTATCACTTTTATTTTCTTTTATTGTAATTAAAGGTATAACAGGATCTATTCCTGTTTCAATAATAGTAGCAGCAAACTCATCAAATGGGATATTGTTTACAGAACCCTGTATTTTTGATGCGACTTCTATACTAGATTTTATACTTTCCGCTGGTATTGATTCAAGTGGAGTAATTATACTCATAACCTCATTTATACTTGCATCTTTTATCATAAGTATATTAGCATCTTTTGTTATTTCAGGATCTCTTAATATAAAATCAAATAATTCAGAAATATTGCTTTTTGCAATTCTTTCACTAATTATAATTGATTCTAAATGTCCTACATATAATTTTTTTGGAGATTCCAAAGTAGTATTTCTAAGTGCTTCATGTATAGTTTTTCCCTTTGAATTATACAATATTACTTCAGAACTATTTTTCTTCGAATCATCATTCGAATTTGATTTAGAATTTAATATTTGAACAGTTATATGAAATTCTTCGTCAACTTTATCTATTCCCAAATTTGAAATTATTGCCATATCTGTTAATTCTCTATAATCACTACAACCAGTTAATAATAAAATTACTAATATTAGAATAAATATTTTTTTATTTTTCATAATGCCCCCTTATTATATTTTTAGAAGCAGTTAACTTGTTTCTATACTGCATTTTATATTTTGAATTTAACACAATATCATTTCCCTGATCATCTTTATCAAAAGGTGAAAGTGGATATAAATAAGGATAACCAATTGATTTAATACTAGACAATTCAGCAATTAATAATATTACTGAAATAAATACACCAATCATTCCAGATATACTAGCAAAAAATATAAATACAAGTCGCCATATCTTTATAGGATTTGCAACATCATTACTGATGAATATAAGTTCGCTAATTGCAGTTATAGCAATGACTATTACCATAATTGGACTTACCAAACCAGCTTGTACTGCTGCATCGCCAAGAACTAAAGCTCCAACTATCGAAAGAGCACTACCAAGAGCAGAAGGTGTTCTTGTATCTGTTTCTCTTATTATTTCAAACGTTATATTCATAAATACAGCTTCTAAAATTGTAGGGAAGGGAACGCCATCTTTTTGCATTGCAAAATTTACCAAAAGTTCAGGTGGAATTATTTCATGATTATATGTAATAAGTGCTATATAAATTCCAGGCAACATAGTAGATATTACAAATGAAATAAATCTTATTATTCTCATATATGTAGAGTTTTTAGCATTTTGATAATAATCATCCATAGTATGAAAAAACTCCATAAAAAATGCAGGAAATAGCAATACAAATGGAGAATTCTCAACTATTACAGCAATTTTGCCACTAAGCAGTTTATAAGATACTAAATCAGGGCGTTCCGTTGATAGTACACTTGGAAATAAAGAATCATTTTCTTTTAAATACTCATATACATAATTACTCGCAACAATACTATCTATTTTTATGTTACTTATTTTTTCCTTAATCTCTTTTACCTTATTTTTATCAACAATTCCATCAACATACATTATTCCAATCTTAGTATTACTTTTTTCTCCAATTGTTACTTCATCTAACCACAAAGAGTCACTTCTTATTCTTTTTCTTATTAGTCCAATATTTGTTTGATAATTCTCAGTAAAACCATCTTTCGGACCCTTAATTGTTTTTTCATTCTCACATTTATTTATTCCACTATCTAAGCTTCTCTTAAATTCAACTACATAATAAGATTTATTTATTAATATTGCAGCAAATCCATAATACAAATAATTTATCAATTCTTTTTCATTATTAACACATTTAACATTATGTGCAGGTATAAATTCTTTTATATATTTATATAAATTGAACGTTACTTTTTTATGTATCTTTATATAACTAAAATAGCTTAACGCAAACTCATCAATTGAATTTGTATCACATAAAGTTTCAATGAACACAATATACATTTTTTTATTTGAAATATTGTATTCTTTTATTATAAAATCTTTACTATCTCCAGTTTGTTCCTTTATTATTTTAATAAGTTTTTCCATTAATAACCACCATTTCTATTATTGACTTTAAACCACCAAAATATGCTATAATATAGAAGGTGGTAGTATGTTAAAAGAAGATGTAAAAATTTATAGTCAAAATAATGAAGGAATGGGAATAGGTAAAATAGATAATATTGTTACATTTGTACCATTCACTTTACCAAATGAAGTAGTAGATGTAATAATAACTGAGCAAAATAAAAATTATTATAACGGATTTCCCAAAAAATTAAAAAGCATGTCAATCGAAAGAAGAGAAATAAAATGTCCATATTATTATAGATGCGGTGGATGTAATATACTTCACCAAAAATACGAATACCAACTAAATTTTAAAAAGCAAAAAGTCATAGACAATTTAATGCATATTGGAAAAATAAACATAAACTGCAATATAGAAATTGTAAGTGGCGAAGAATATTATTATAGAAATCATATAACATTAAGCATATTAAACGATAAAATTGGTTTTTATATGGCGAAAACCAATGATATAATAAACATTAACGAATGTATAATTTCTAATAAAAAAATAAATGAGATTATTAAAAACATAAAGCAATTTCTAAAAAAATATCCAGACAATAATATAGATAAAATCAGTATCAAAGCATATAACGAAACTCAGATTAATATTATGTCAAAAGATTTTAAATTAATAAAAGAATTTAAAAAGTATGTAAATACTGATTCCTTATATTTAAATAACGAATATGTTTGTGGTTTAAAAAGAGTAACAGAGTACTTAAACAATTATAAATTTTATATATCATGCAATTCATTCTTTCAAAAAAATACCAAAATGGCTGAAAAGTTATATGATTACATAAAAGAAAATGTAAATGAGAATGATAAGGTTTTAGATTTATATTGTGGAACTGGTTCAATAGGTATATATGTAAGTGAGAAAGCAAAAAATATACTTGGCATTGAGATTAAAGATGAAGCAATAGAAGATGCAAAGTTAAATGCTATAGAAAATAATGCAAATAACATCGAGTTTATATGCGGAAAAACTGATAATGCTTTATATAATATTAAAAAGATAGATACCATAATTGTAGATCCACCTAGAGTAGGACTTAGTAATAGAGTTAAGAATTATATATTAAAAATAAATCCAAAAAACATCATTTATGTTTCTTGTGATTCAGTAACACTTGCTAGAGATTTAAAAACTTTAACAGAATCATATAACATTAAAGAAATCAAATTATTTGATTTGTTTCCAAACACTTATCATGTAGAATGTGTGATTTTACTACAAAGGAAAGATTAGTAGAAATGCTTAATTTTCAAGTATTTGCAGACTATTATAGATTTCCAAAAGTAGATGAAAATAGTCGTTTAAGAGTACTAGAAAATAAAATTTTAGTAAGTGTGTGTACGACATTAGAATAAGGAAACACATGACTAAATTACTAATAAATATAATTAAAAAAGAATTTTAATAATGTATTCCTAGAACTTATGTATTTTTCTTTAAAATTTTTTTAGAATATATTGATTTAAATGGAAATTAATGGTACCATAATGAAAAATTATTTAAATTCCAATTAAATTAATTAGTTTTGGAGGAGGAGGGCCTTATTTTAGGTCCCCCTTTTTTTAAAATTCAAAATCTAAAGGAGGTAAAAATGAAAAAATGGAATCACTTATAATTGAAAGTGTAGGAAAATGCTTTGATGTATCTGATTTAAATAGAGATGATATATCACCGCAAGAAAGTATTTATTTAAATTATCCTATTGAATACGGTTGGCAAAAAGAATGGTGGAAATATATTAAACTAAATTTTGTAAATCAAGAACAATTTAATCAGGACAAATTAATAAGATTAAACAAATTAAAAAAATTTGATCTAAATCCTAGTGAGAATATATTTGACAAGCAGTTTGTTCCAATGGATTATAGTCTAATTAAAAAATTACTTAACCATATTCAATCGATAGATGAAAATTGGGATAAATCAGATGAATATACTGTATCAATATCTATGAATTCAAATGGCAAATTAGTATTTTGGGATATTCAAACTCCAGTAGGAAAATCAAAAATATTAAGGAGGACAAAATGAATTTAATACCGATAACATATCATTCTAAAAAATATCCAGCAGGTGTTATTAGTAACATAGATGAAATAGCAGGAAATTTTGATAAAGATTCAATTAATCCGCAACGAAAATACTCATTACATACTGAATATTCTCATATGAAAAGAAAATTAGATAATCAATTAATTAATAAATATCCTGAATTAAAATCATCAGAAAGAGATAACGTACCTCAATTATGGAAAAATAAAGAATGGGCAAAGGAGTTTGCAAATTTTATAATTGAATTAATAGGTAATAATTTATCTCCAGAGATAATAGAAATTCATCCGCCTTTTAATGATTATTGTAATACTTTTTCGGATTTTTTTGATATATATGGAGAGTTTGAGAAAATTATATTGAAAAAATTCCCGAATGTAAAAATTTTTATTGAGAATAGATGTGGAACATTTTATAGATGGGGAAAATTTATAATTTCAAATGGCAAGTCAATAATTCAATTTTTAGAAGAATTACAAAAGAGAAATTTAAATTTAAAACTAGTTCTTGATTATCCACAAGTTTTTAGTGCTGAAGCTATAAAAATGGACGATATTAAATTAAAAAAAATAATTAATTTTAATAATAATATCAAGGAATATATTTCATATATTGGTGGCTTTCATCTTTGGGGTAAGAAAAAAAGTCAAACAGGAAGATGGACTTCACATACTGGGGATTTAAATACATTTTTTAGTAACAATGACTTATTGAAAGATGAATTTATAAATTCTGTAATTGATATTTTTGATGACAATATTGTTAGATATTTTGTACCTGAAGTTAATAGCGGTGAAGAAGATTTACAATCAATTATTAATGATTTATTAAAATATGATATTAAATTTAAGTTAGATGATTAAAAAGCGGTGTTAATTATGCTATAATGATTATAATAGGAGGTAATCATTATGAAAGAATGTGTTTTTTGCGAACAATTTATACCAAATAGAAAACCATTATTTGAAAACGACTTGGCTATTGCGTATCTCGATGAATTTCCAGTTAGTAAAGGACATACACTAATTATTACAAAAAGACATGCTGAAACCTTTTTTGATATAACTGATGAAGAGCAAATTGCAATAATTGAATTATTAAATAAGTGCAAAAAATATATAGATAAAAAATGTAATCCTGATGGATATAATGTTGGATTAAATTGCGGTAAGTCAGCAGGACAAAGTGTTATGCATATACATATGCATTTAATTCCTAGATATAAAGGTGATGTTGATGATCCATGTGGTGGTGTTAGAGGAGTAATACCGAATAAAAAAAATTATTAAGGAGAATTAAAAATGGAAAGAATATATAATAAATTAGTAAGAGATAAGATACCTAACATAATAAAAGAAAAAGGTGAAACACCCATTATAAAGACATTAAATGAAATAGAATATAAAAAAGAATTAGAAAACAAACTATACGAAGAATATAAGGAAGTAATTGAATCTAATGGTAATGATCGAATAGAAGAGTTAGCAGATATGTTAGAAGTAATAAAAGCATTAGCAAAATTAGAAAAAAGAGATTTAAATGATGTTTTAACAATTGCGGATGAAAAGAGTAAAAAGCGTGGTGGCTTTGAAGAAAAAATTTTTCTTGAAAAAGTTATTGAATCAAAATAAAATCATGAGTATTAAATCAAATAACTAAATTTCTTCATTATTTTTTCCTAAAACAGTTTAATATTTAATACAAATATGTTATTATATATTATATTAGGAGATGATAAAGATGGGACTTAAATTAAAAAGTTTTTTTAAATCTGAAGACGAAATTACATCTGATGATGAATATTATACATTAAGCACTGATGAAGCATTAAAGGGTACTAACAATGAAGGTAGCAAATTAATACTTCTAGAACCGAGAGCTTATTCTGAATCACAGCAAATAGCAGATCATTTAAAAAATAGACACACTGTTGTAGTTAATTTAAAAAGAGTTACAGCAGATCAAGCCAAAAGAATTGTTGATTTTCTAAGTGGAACAATTTATGCTATAGGTGGAGATTTACAAAAGATTGGTGGAGGAATATTCTTATGTACACCAAAAAATATAAATGTTCAAGGTAAAATATCAAACGATAATGAAGCAAAAAACGATAAAATACATGATAATAGCGATATAGATATTGATTTTTAATTTTTAATATTTGAAGGAATAATGTATCAAGTGTTTAAGTAAATTATATTTGAGGTGAATGGTATGGAAAAGTTTAAAAGGAGTATAAATGGTTATAACATAGATGAAGTTAATGCATTTATAGATGACGTTATAACTAAAGTAGAATTAATTATAACAGAAGAAAAGAAAATAAAGAATGATATAGTAATCAAAGAGAAAAAAATTCGCGAATTAGAAGATGCCATTCTAAGATATCAAAATATGGAAAATCAACTACATACCTCACTATTAAATGCTGAACAAAATGGAGAATACATAAAAAAGGTTGCAAAATCTGAAGGAAATGCTATAATAAGTGAAGCAAAGAGAAATGCAAATAGAATTATTAGTGATGCATTAATTAGAGCAGAAAAAACTGAACATGAAACTCAAATGTTAAAAAACAACATTAGTTTATTTAAAAGTAAAGTTAAATCAATGTTAAATGAGCAACTAGAAATTGTAGATAAAATAGACGATATATTGTAGATTAAATGATAGAGATGTTATATTATGATCTTTAAAGAGAACTTATGGTTGGTGAAAATAAGTAAGTAGTAATATATGTATCACTCTTGATAATTCTTTCTGATAAAGAAAGACCGGATAAAACCGTTATATTGATAAGTGCATAGAATCTATGAACTAAGGTGGTACCGTTCTTCTGAACCCTTAGATTATAGATTTTTTATTTTAAGGAGGATTTTTATGAAAAAATTTAATGAACTTTCAAAAGAAAAAGTAAATGTGGTAGAAAAAAGAATATTAGATAGTTGGAAGAAAAACGATATCTTTAATAAAACAATTGAAAACAGAAAAAACAATGAAAACTTTGTATTCTATGATGGTCCTGCTACCGCAAATGGTATGCCTGGTGTACATCATATGCTAGCAAAGCTACTTAAAGATTCTTTTTGCAAATACAAAACAATGAAGGGGTATAAAGTATTAAGAAAAGTTGGTTGGGATACACATGGATTACCTGTTGAACTTGGTGTAGAAAAAGCACTTGGCTTTACTTCAAAAGCAGATATAGAAAAGTATGGAATAGAACAATTTAATAAAAAATGCAAAGAAAGTGTTTGGGAAAACGAGGAGGCATTTAAAAAATTAACTGAAGAAATGGGACAATTCATTGATTTAGAACATCCTTATGTAACATATGACAATAACTATATTGAAACAGAATGGTGGATTTTAAAAAAATTCTTTGACGCAGGTCTTATTTATGAAGGCTATAAAATATTGCCATATTGTCCTAGATGTGGTACTGGACTTGCATCACATGAAGTCGCACAAGGATATAAGGATATTTCAGTAAATACCGTTACAGTACCATTTAAATTAAAAAATGAAAATACATATCTTTTAGTTTGGACTACAACACCATGGACTTTAATAGCAAATGTTGCAGTATGTGTTAATCCTAATGAAGAATATATTAAAGTAAATTCAAAAGGATATACATTTATAGTAGCAAAAAAACTTGCTGAAAAAGTTTTAGGAAATGATTATGACATTATTGATACATTCAAAGGTAAAGATTTAGAATATACAGAATATGAACAATTGCTACCATTTATAAATGTATCAAAAAAGGCATTCTTTGTTGTTTGTGATGATTACGTAACAATGGAGGATGGAACTGGACTTGTTCATATAGCACCAGCATTTGGACAAGATGATTATGAAGTAGGTAAAAAATATGATTTACCAGTAATAAATCCAGTAGGAGAAGATGGAAAATACTTAGAAGGACCTTGGATAAATATATTTGTAATGGATCCAGAATTAGAAATAACAATAATTAAATACTTAAAAGAAAATGACAAACTATTCAAAAAAGAAAAGATGAATCACAACTATCCACACTGTTGGAGATGTAATACTCCACTTTTATATTATTCAAAACCAAGCTTATATATAAAAACAACAGAATTTAAAGATAAAGTTATAGAAAATAATAATAAAATTAACTGGTATCCATCATATGTTGGTGAAAAAAGATTTGGAAATTGGCTTTCAAATATGAATGATTGGGCAATATCCAGAAATAGATATTGGGGAACTCCAATCCCATTATGGAAATGTGATTGTGGGCATATGGAAATGATTGGTTCAAGAAATGAACTAATAGAAAAATCAATAGAAAAAATAGATGAAACTATTGAACTTCATAGACCATATGTAGATGACATTCATATCAAATGTCCAAAATGTAATAAAATCATGACTAGAATCAAAGAAGTAATTGATTGTTGGTTTGATTCCGGATCTATGCCATTTGCACAGTACCATTATCCTTTCGAAAATAAAGAATTATGGAATGAACAATTTCCAGCAGATTTTATATCTGAAGGAATAGATCAAACAAGAGGATGGTTTTATGTACTACTTATAATCTCAACATTTGTAACAGGTAAAAGTCCATTTAAAAATGTTTTAGTTAACGATCTATTACTTGATAAATATGGTCAAAAAATGCATAAGAGTAGGGGAAATGCAATTAATCCTTTCGAAATAATAGAAGAATATGGTGCAGATACAGTTAGATGGTATATGCCATACGTTTCACCTGTATGGACACCAATTAAGTTTGATATTGAAGGATTAAAAGAAGTATATTCAAAATTCTTCAACACTTTAAGAAATACATACAATTTCTTTGCACTTTATGCAAACACTGATGAACTTGATCCAAAAGAATTCAATGTTCCATATGAAAATAGGGAAGAAATAGATAAATGGATTTTGTCTAAATACAATAAATTAGTAAAAGAATGTACTCAAAGTTATGATACATTTGACTTAACAAAAGTAGTAAGAAAAGTAACTGACTTTGTAAGTGAAGATTTATCAAACTGGTATATAAGAAGAACAAGAAGAAGATTTTGGGCATCAGAATTAGACGATAATAAAAAAGCAGTATACAATACTACTTATGAAGTATTAGAAGGATTATGTAAATTAATCGCTCCAATTGTACCTTTTGTATCAGAAGAAATCTACACAAACCTAACAGGAAAAGAATCAGTTCACTTACAAGATTTCCCAGTATACGATGAAACTAAAATTAACGAAAAAATAGAAGAAAAAATGGATTTAGTACGTAATATTATATCGCTAGGTAGAAATGCCAGAGAAGAAGCAAAAATCAAAGTTAGACAGCCAATTAATGAAATAATCCTTGATGGTAAAAATAAAACTATAATCAATGACTTAATAGATTTAATAAAAGAAGAGTTAAATGTAAAAAATGTTACATTCACACAAGACCTTAAAGAATATATTTCGTACGAAATCAAACCTAATTTTAAAGTATGTGGACCAATTCTTGGTAAAAATATAAAAGAATTTCAAGATAAGTTAAAAGATTTTACAGCAGATAATATAAACACTTTAGAAAAAGGCAATACAATTACTCTAAACATTGGTGGTAATGATATAGATATTACTTATGATATGTTAGATATAAGAATTAACTCGAAAGATGGTTTTAATGCTAGCAACGAAGGAAATAATTTTATTATATTAAATACTACTCTAACAGAGGAATTAATAAATGAAGGAATTGTAAGAGAATTTATAAGTAAAGTTCAACAAATAAGAAAAACAAATAATTATGAAATGATGGACAATATAAATATCTATTATTCACATAATGATGAATTTAATAAATCAATTACTAATTATATAGATTTCATAAAAAAAGAAACTCTTGCAATAGATTTAATCGAATCAGATGAAAACTATAAAAATACTTATGATCTTAATGGTATAGAATTGGGTATAAGATTAGAAAAAAGGAACTAGTGAGATAGGAGACTGCTGAAAAAATAGTTAAAATAAAATCAACAAATTAGGTTTGATTCCTAATTTGTTGATTTTTTAATATTTTTTAACTTAAATATCCTCTTCATATTGACTAAAAAGAGCGTAGTAGCACCTTGTATTGTAATACCTAGTTTTCCAAAGGACTTTAGTTACGTTTGCGTACCAGAATATCAGAGTAAACTTCTTCGAATTCAAAAGAAGTCAACATAATATGTAATTAAAGGAGGAACAATATGAAATATACTAGCACTTATGATTATTATAGAGAGAAAAATTTACATAAAAATTACAAATATAAATATAGATTAACTTATGTTGGTTCTTATATTTATCAATTGACGAAAGGTAAGTATAAAGTTTTATTTAAGTGTTATTCATTTAAAGATATGTATGATTTTTTAATTTTTAATAATATTGATTTTTCCGAGGTTCATATGCCTTATATGACTTTAAACGAATTTTTAAAATATTGGGTTAGTTTTGAATCTTATGAAAAAAATAAAAATAACAGATTTTAATTGTTATTTTTTTTTATTATGATCAATTTAAAATAATTAATTATTGTTGTTTTATTAATTTAATAATATCTTTGTCATTTATATCTAATTCTTTAATTATTTTTTTTATTGTTCCAAATTTTGCCGTTTCTAATTTTCCGTTTTCGATTCTTTGCAAATTTCTCCATGATATATCACATTTTTCAGCAAGTAATTCTAAAGTGTAATTTCTTTTCAATCTATATTCTTTTATCATATTCCTCACCTATGACAATTATGTCATTTTATTTTTGTATAATGTATGACATAAAAGTCATTTTGCTTATTGACATGCATGTCATATTGTTTTATAATTTAATCATATGACATAGAAGTCATTGAAAATAAAAGAAAGGAAAAGAAAAAAATGGAACAAGAATTAAAAATAATAATAGTAAATGCACAATACGTAACAAAGAAAGATACTGGAGAGGTATTAACAAAAGTAGGATATATGACATTATTACAACAAACAGATAAATTTTATGGTTATTCAGTATTGGACGCATGGTGTAGTGGCGAAGCATATAACAAGTTAAGAGATTTTGTAGGAAAAGAAGTAAGTGCTATTATAGGCCTTAAATCTGGTAAAAACAATTCATTAGGTGCATATATCAAGAAAATTGACAAAATAGCACTATAATGTGCTTAGTTGTATATTTAACTTGTGATTATAAAAGTAAATACAGATTATATAAAAATATTCCTATTCTTGAAGAAATAGGAAGTACGAATGGATATGGATGGGAAATAGTGAATATACAAGTAATTTATAAAAAGAGATTTTATAGTTTAAAAACATATATGGAAATAGAAGAAGAAAAAGAAAAACAAAGAATAAAAAAACTTTCCCTCATGAACCGTTTAGTAAAAATAGTAGATATATTACTAAATGCTTAAAATCTTTATTCTTTTCTATTTTACCAAATACTTCCTAAAAATAACGTGGTTATTGTTTGTGAGGGAATATTTACTAAAGAAGTATAAAAAGTGATGTAAACATTTAAATAATGTTTATAAATAAATGAAAGAATGAAAGGAGGAAGGCAATATGGGTGGAGAAGCTCCTGTTGTTGCCGCAACTGGTATGAGTGCTGTTGTAACTGCATTAACTGGTGAAGGTGGTATTAGTGCCACAACATATTTTACAGTTATCAAAGATTTAATGCCTTTGGTTGTTACATTAATACCAATATCATTAGGACTATACTTTTTACGTAAGTTAATTAATGGTGCTGGTAAAGCAAAGGTAAAATTTTAAGATATGGGGTTGTGGAAATTTTTTCATAACCCCATGTTTTATTAAAAAGGAGGTATAATTATGTTTAGAAATTTAGATCGTTCTGATTTGTTCTTAATTTTTATAAGTATTGGTGTTATGGTTTCACTTATTATATGTGCTATTAATTTTTCTTTTGATAAACTTGAACAAGATTGTGTAAAATTCTATAAAGAAAATCATTATATAACTGCTTCTTGTGAAAAATATACTAATAAATTAAAAGAAATAAAATAAAAAAAGGAGTGATAATTATGTTTGAAGTAGCAGAACAAATGCTAATACAACTTATTGGTTTAATGCCGTATATATTTGGATTATTGTTGGTTTTTGAATTTATAGGAAGTTTGTTATTTAAGAAATGATAGAAATAATTGATACAGATTTTTGGGGAGATGAAATAAGTGAGGAAGATTTAGAAAAATGATATATGTACCAAATTTAGAAGAATATAAAAAATATGAGTTTATAAATGAAAATATCATACGTGCTTACAAAACAGAACCCCAAATAAATGAAGAAATAGAATATAGAGATTATTACGTAAATAGTCATTATGTTTATAACGACGGTAAAATAACATATAAAACAATAGAAGAAATACCAACATATATAAGTGAAAATAGATTAACAAATGAAATATATTATAGAAATGATTTTGATAGCATATTAATTATCTTTATTTCTTTAGCATTCATTTGCTTTTACTTACCATATAAAATTTTTATGAAAATATTTAAAAAGAGGTAATTATGAAACAAATATATTATTTAGAGATAATCAGCCCATGTGGTTTAAAGAGTAAAGAAAAAGAGTTCAAATATTTATCCCAATTATTTGAATATATAAAGAAAAATGACTATATAGGTTATAGTTATTTGATTACAAAGAGATTTTAAAGGAGTTGGCTTTATGAAGATAAGTTTTAAAAAAAGTTTTCGAAAGTATTGGAAGTATTTGTTATTAGGAATATTGTGTAGTTTGTTTTGTAATTTTATAAGCATACCAAAAACATATGCAATTGTTGGTATACCTATAAGTGATAAAGTTTTAGAATTGCCTGATTTTCCTAATTTTGATTATCAGAGTGATACATTTTATATAACATTAAAGGTAAGTAATCCTGGTCCTGATTATTTAAATAATGCCGTTTTTATTTTACATGCTTATCTTGTAGATGGAAACTATTCATTTAAATTTAATAAAGATTTATCTAATCATGCAGGTTTAAGTGTAGATCAATTATATGATGTACCAAATAGTGTTAGAAAAAAAATAAGAAGATGTAGTATTTCAGTTAATTATGATAATAGATACGATATTAGTTCTTTTACTAATCTTAGAGAAAATGAATGGAGTTGTAGTGGAAAAGGTGATTTAGACAGGGATGTATTTTATAAGATTTTATCATTATACAATGGTAATTTAGTAACTATAAATGATTTTAATAACTTATATAGTAAATATCCAACAAAAGAAGAAAACAAAGCAGAATGTAATAATAATATGGATTGTAGTATAAATTATTTGCTTGCTTCTAGTTCACCTGTAATTAATACTTTTAATAATAAAATATTTGATTCTCCTGAATTTTATGTTAATGGTATGAAATTAAAAAAAACATTAAATAACGGAAGATTTTCATATGTTATTCGAGATGATGAAATAGTAACTAATAAAACAGCAAATATTAAATTAGTTATAAATAATTACAATATAGGAAAAAAACAAATAGATTATCTTGATAATTTTAATGGAAATGATGTAGAAATACCTTATAATTTTTGTTCGTATAATGAAAGTACTGATGCAAGTACATGTGAACTACAAATTAAATATAATAAATCAAATAAGAACGATATAATATTTTCTTTTGATATTAAAAGTTCAAATAAAACAATTGAGATTTATGAGAATATAATTCATACATATGATTATGATAAAAACCTAGTTTATGAAAATGATGAAGAAAATGACGATGAAAATAAATATACTTATTCTAAAATAAATCTTTACAACAAAAATATTGTAGGTATTGTTTTTATACCATATGATTATTTAAATTTAGAGTACGATTTAGAAAATAAAGAAATAATAAAAGAAATTGAAACTGATATGAATTTATTAAATTATAAAAAAATGAATAAAGTTTTTGCTTCTCGAGGTTATATAGAAAAAAATGAAAATGGTAAGTTTATAATTTCGCCTGATAGTCTTTTTCAGTTTGTTGATTTATGGGAAAAAACAGAGAATAAATTTGAAAAATGGGATGTTGCTTATAAAAAAGGACGTTTATTATGGAATGATGAAAAATATCCCGCATTAATTTTTATGAATAAAATTGATAAAACATTTATGAATAATGAACCAAATCATATTTTGAATATTACATATAATTCATCTTTATATAAATATATTTATGTTTATGAAAATGATGATGGTGGTTTATATTTAGATTCAGAAGTTATTAAAGTAAGAGATAATGACGGATCAATTATGAATGTTGGTGGTAGTAGTAGTGATACATCAAATATAAATATGAATTATTCTTTATTAACAAATTTAAGTGGTTGGTTGCCACCAGGTCCAGTAGATAGTATCTTGAATCTTCCATTTGCACTTTTAAATAGTATAAAAAAAAGTTTATCTGGTCAATGTAGTCCAGTTAAGATTAAATTTCCGTTTGTTAATTATGAGATGAATATACCTTGTATGAATATGTTTTATGAAAATATTGGTGCCACTTCGTTTTTTAATTGGATAGGCGTTATTGCAAGTACATTGATGTTATATAGTTATTTTATATTTTTATATAATTGGATAGATGGACTTACAACACTTACGAGAAGAAAATTGGAAATGTGGGGTAGTGATTATTAATATGAATGTTGCAATAGAAAATATTTTTGATTTTTTAATGAATATGTTATCTACTGTTATACAACTTGTTGCATACATACCTAATCAAATAATAATAAATTTGTTGCCATCGTTAACAACAAAAATAGAGGAAATAACTACAAATATAAATACTATTTTTGATAGTATTACATGGTCTTTAAGTGTAGTTCCACCAGTAGTAATTATAACTTTACTGTTTATATTAAAAATTGAAATTTCTAGACACATGATATATATATCAACTCATGTTTTCGTTAAAGTATGGGAATTAATAAAAAAAATAAAATTTTGGTAATTAATAAAGAAAGTATAAAAAAAGTGGTTTCTTTGTAAAAAAATGGATTAATCGCTGCATAAAAGTATTTTATGCCGAGAAAATTTTTGCAATAGGTATTTATGTGTTAAATTTAATCACTAAAAAACTGCTTAATAATCTACCTCTAAATAAAAATAAAAAAAGTATTAAAAAGTATCAACTATATTACAAAGTGATTAAGTGGGAAATAGGAGCGAAGCGCCCGAAGGAAGCTTCCTCCCCACGTAATTTAAAAACGCATAAATAGGGTTCCTATTGCAAAAAGCAATTGGAATAAAATAACTATACTAAAAAAAACTTTCTTTACCTAAGAAAAGAGATTTTGGAATATTAATAAAAACATAAAAAGGAATTAGTAAGGGTTAACATATACAAAAAGGAGTGATGAAAAAAAATGGGTAAAATAATAATTCTCGCATTAGGAACAATGTTATTTATAAAAATAAAAGACTATAAAATCGAGTGGAACACGTTGTTTAAACGTGGAATAAAGCCCATAGACGATAGATTCGGAGTATATAGTATCACAGGAAAGCAAGGAACGTTTAAGAGTTTTAGGGGCATTCATTTGCTTTTAGCACAGGATAAAAATTTATGTAATAAAATTAAAACCAATATGAAAAGTATAAAAATACCTGGATATAATATAGAGTATTTTGACAAAATTAGTGATATTTACAAAGATAGTGAAGAATATTGTATATACCTCATAGATGAAATATCACGTAAATACGATAAGAACTGTAGAACTGATACACAATTTTACGCATGGTTAAATCAGTCCAGGAAAACCCATAGAATAGTTATTTTAATAACTCAAGAATGGAAAGAATTACCTATGTGGTTGCGTAGACCTATTAAGTTTTCGTTTACTACATTAAAAAATAGATTATTAAATAGATTTCATTTATATATAACTATTGTAGGAGATGCTGAAAACATGGTTTTAGATAAAGATGAAATGGAATGGAATTGTCCTATAATAGGGAAAATATTATGGAAACCAACACAAGAAATAGCAAGTATGTATGATACGTTTGAAGTTGTTTCTGATTTGTAGGCACAACACAACTTCGTTGCGTTGTGTTGTGCCGATAGGAGTAGAAGGAAGGTGTAGGAAAATATGACATTAAGAGATTTTGAAAGTTTAGCTAATAAGTACATTGAACTTAAAGAAGAAAATACAAAATTAATTAATCAACAAAAAGAGTTTATAAATTATTTAGAAGATGAAAGAAAAAGATTTCTCTCTAATTTTAATACTGATGGAATACCAATAATTGAAGTAGAATTATTAGATGTGGTTTTAAAAAACTATAAAAAAATAATGGGATTAAAAAAATGGAAAAAGAAGTAGAGAAGAATAAGAGTAGACAGGCGACACGCCTGGCTGCTCTATTACTTGATAGTAGTCTCATAACTCAAACTAAAAGAGTACCTTATAACATAAAAATAATAGAGTGTGGAGACTATGTACAAGTGTATAGTAGTGAGGTTAAATTTAAAAGTGATAATAGTTTAGAAGAACTTGACGAATTAAATTTATATAAGAAAAAAATAGAACTAGAAGAAAATATAAAAACAGAGAGAAAAGTAGGGGAAGTGCAATATAAAAACCTACTTCGAAGTAGGTTTCAAATGGAACGACTTATAAAAACAAATGAGCATATATGGAAAACATTTATAACATTAACATTTGCTGAAAACTTAAAAGATATTAAATACGCAAATAAAAAATTTAATATATGGCGAACATATATTAAACGATTAAAAAAGGACTTTAGTTATGTTTGCGTACCAGAATATCAGAAAAGGGGAGCAGTGCACTACCACCTACTAACAAATCTAGACATATCTAAAGACCTCAATATCATTATACCACAACGTGGTAAAAATGGTAAAGTATTAAAAAATAGATATGATGTAAAAGGATGGTCATATGGTTTTACAAGAGTAGATGAATTAAAGGACTTGAATGTCATATCATATTTATCAAAGTACATGACAAAAGAAAGTGATAATAGATTATATGGTTATAGAAAATATCTTAATAGTACGAATTTAAAACAACCACATACAAGTTATTTAGATTTAACAGAAATAAAACACTATGAACATTTAGAAAAAATGTTAAAAAATAAAGAGTTAGATTATTCAAATAAATATTTTGATTATTATGGAGACGAAGTGAATTTCTTTGAATTCAAAGGAAGTCAACATAATATGTATTATACGAAAACGTCATTCTATACAAAATATGGATTTTATTCCATATAATATATATTATTTATATTTTTCTAGATTGTATTTCTGCTATTTTTTCAAACACTTCTGTAACATTTTTTTCATTTATTTCAGTATAACCAAGTTCTTTTAATGCCTGTATCTTAACTGTATTTAATTCCTGAGTTCTAGATAATTTTTCTTCTTGTTTCATCTCAATTTCAGCTTCAAATTTCTTATGTGCTTCTAATACTTTTTGCTTTGACACACCATTACTATTAAATAGTGATATAGCTTGATACATTATTCCTTCAAATATTAATTGATTATCTCTATTAAATACGCATTCCTGCGGGCTTATAAATCCATTAGATTTAGCAAAGTAGGCAAGTACATACTTCAACTCATCTACATCATCTATTACTTGTAGAAAGTGATATAAATATCTACAAATATTATATGCATTCTCATCATCATCACTTAATTCTTCCTTAAGCAAATTAATTATGTCACATAATACCTTTTGACTTTTTTTATTTAAAGATTTCAAATTATAACTAAATCCATCATTTTTATAACTACTACTCTCTTTTTCACTCTCCAAAAGTATCTTCTCTACCCTCATCATATATTCATTCGTTGGCTTGACATTTTTCACTTCATTTACATCGTCAACTCCAAGTAATAATAATAACTTTGTTTTTTTATCTTTTGGCCATTCACTAATAGAATTCATCTCTAAATAATTATAAACCATCTGTCTAGAAACACCTAAATACTTAGCCAATTTTACCTTCGATATCCCCAATTCTTTTAATAAGCCATTTACTTCTTTCATAACAAATACCTCCACTACTCTACATCTAAATAATATCATAAACATAAAAAAGTGTCAAGTAATAACACTTTACACTTTTTATAAGAGCTTTAATAAACTTTGAAATAAGTATCACTCACCTACATTTATATTATAAGAAAAAACATTTCTTATTATTTTAAAAATACATGTTATACAAACATACATTTTTTCAAAATATAAATATTATAAACTAGAAAGGATGTGTTTTAGTATGTACGGATACGGATATGGCTATAATGGCGGTGGTGCACTATGGATTATTTTAATTATATTTATAGTATTATTCTTATTTACACCTGGATTTGGTGGAAGAAATTGTGGTTGCCAAAATAGTTGCATGTAAAAAGGTCATTAATTTGACCTTTTATAATAGATACCATAATTTTTCATTATTTTTTCTTACTTCTTTAATAATACCCCCACCTAAACACTTTTCATCTTGATAAAAAACACATGCTTGACCTGGAGTAACACTCTTTACATTTTTATACCTTACTAGTAACTCACCATTATCTAAATATTCTATGGATACAGGATTATCTTTTTGCCTATATCTAAACTTAGCACTACATTCAGTTGGTCTTAAATCACAATTAAAGTTAACTTGTTCAACAATGCATGAATCTGATAATAAATATTCATTATCTTCTCCTTCACATACATAAAGTATGTTTTTATTTAAATTTTTTCCTACTACAAATAACTTATCAGACGTCCCACCAACATCAAGTCCTCTTCTTTGACCAATGGTATAATACATAAGTCCAATATGCTTTCCTAACACTTGTTTTGTTTCTATATTTATAATATCTCCTTCTTTATTAGGTAAATAATTTTCTAAAAATCTTTTAAAATTTCTTTCTCCAATAAAACATATACCAGTTGAATCCTTTTTCTTTGCTGTAGTAAGTTTAAGTTCATCAGCAATTTTCCTTACTTCATCCTTTACTATATTTCCAACTGGAAATAATACATTTTTAAGTTGTTCCTTTGTAAGTTGAGATAAAAAATAAGTTTGGTCTTTATTATCATCTATACCTCTTAACAAATATCCATCTTTTATTCTTGCATAATGACCAGTAGCAATATAATCAGCACCTAATCTTTTTGCTTCTTTTATAAATAAATCAAATTTAATATATTTATTACACATAATATCAGGGTTAGGAGTTCTACCTTTTTTTAACTCATCAAGAAAATAAGTAAAAACATAATCCCAATACTCCTTTACAAAATCTATCCTATGAAGAGGAATTCCTAATTCATTCGAAACTGCTAAAGCATCATTATAATCTTGTTCTTGTGGGCATATATTGTTATTTAATGTCGGATTACCTAAAATGTCATTGTTTACAGAAGCATCCCAATTTCTCATAAATAATCCAATTACTTCATACCCTTCTTTTTTTAATAAATAAGCAGCAACCGATGAATCAACTCCGCCACTCATTCCAATAACAACCTTCATAAATATCACCAAGATTATTATACTTTTATTTATGAAATTAGTAAATAAGTTTTATTATATAAGGTATTATATATGTTTCATATAATGAAGAAATAGATAAAGTTAATATCAAAATTATAAATACTAAAATATACTTTTTTAATTGATCTTTTATTTTAAAATCTTCCTTATTTAATATATTCTTAAATATTTTTATTGATAAATTGAAAGCATACACACACATTATAAAATAAAGTATTAAATTAAGTATTAAATGAGGAAATATATATAAAAAACTAAACAATATACCCTCAAACTTAAAATTATATATTAAAGTTGTAACTGTAAAAGCAAGTGTAAATCCCTTATAAAATAACATACAAACTATAAACGGAAGTCCAACTATAGACAATCCAAGTAGAAATATAATAAGTAAAAATACATCGTTATTTACTAAATTTGGTAACAAATTACTTGATAGTACATAATTTTTTGAATTTACAGTATCAAAAAAATTTGTTATTTCACTCACTATAAGTTTTTTATCAGCTTCCTTTAATATTGTAATAAATAATGTACCAAAAAACAAAGAAATGATTACAACTACAATTAAAGAAATATAAGTTGATTTTTCTCTTTTTATATCATTTAACATTACCTTAAATAGCTTGTTCACTTTCATCACCTATAAAATTATATTAAAATAATTTTATTTTATTACTTAATATGTTATAATTACATCGAGGTGAGATTATGAAAACTGGAATGAAAATATTTGTATGGATTGCACTATTATTGATGGTGGGTAGTGTAATTATATCAATAATATCCCCACTTCTTTGGAGGTAATTATGAAAGAAAAATTAAAAAATAAATATATTGCATATGGTGTAACTGCTTTTAGTGTTATAGCAGTTTCAATAATATTATATTTTTTTATACTAAGATTTAACAAAATAATAATATCAATTGGCAAGGTTTTGGTGATATTTAGACCATTATTATATGGAATAGTTATTGCATTCTTTTTAACCCAAATATATAATTTTTTTGAAAAGAGATTTAATAAGTTATTATCAAATAAATTCCCTGATAAAGAAAAGACAAAAAAATTATCAAAAATAATAAGTATTGCACTTTCAATAATAATTATGTTTTTTATACTATTTATTATCTTATATGTATTAATACCAAAACTTATAAATAGCATAATTGGTATAATAGATACTCTTAGTGAGGAAAACATAAATAATATAGAATTATGGCTTGAAGATATTCTTAAATTTAATCCACTAATAGAAAATATTGTACATGAAGCGATAAACGATTCTTCAAAATCCATTTTAATTTGGATATCAGAAGGATTATTACCTACTATGGAAAATATTTTTGAAAGTGTTACAACTGGATTAAATGACATGTATGTATTTTTAAAAGATTTTATTATAGGTTTAGTATTTTCAATTTATATTTTGGCTAATAAATCAAAATTTATTGCTCAAATTAAAAAAGTAATTTATTCAATATTCGGTATAAAAAAAGGTAATTCAATACTTCAAAGTGGAAGATATAGTTATAGTGTATTTAATGGATTTATTAAAGGTAAATTATTAACTTCGATTATTATAGGTGTTGCTTGTTATATAGGTATGCTCATTCTTAAATTACCATATGCTCTTTTAATTTCATTAATTGTTGCCACAACTAATATAATTCCATTTTTCGGACCAATTATTGGATGGATCCCTAGTGTTATACTAATTATTTTGGTAAATCCAATGCAGGCATTATATTTTACAATTCTTATAGTAATATTACAACAAATTGAAGGAAATATTATAGAACCAAAAATTGTTGGCAATAATACAGGTATATCTGGATTTTGGGTATTATTCTCTATAATTATATTTGGAGATTTATTTGGATTTGTTGGAATGATAATAGGAGTACCTATATTTGCCATTATTTATCATTTTGCAGCATTTTATTTAAAGAAATACTTAGCAAAAAAAGAATTACCAATTAATACAGAAGATTATAATAACTTAAAATACATTGATGAAACAACAAGAAAACCAGTAAAAATAAAGAGTTCTAATTTCTAGGACTCTTTATTTTTAAACTTTTAAGTTTTACATATACTTTATTATAAGCAAATGAATAAACAAAATACCAAAATTTTGAAACTATTAAATTAAATTCACCAATATATTCCTCTACTACTCCATCAAACCCCTTCTTAAACTCAAATAAACCATACATATTTTCATTTTTATTATTAAATACATCAGATATACCATAAAAATTATATTTAGCATAATCATGCTCTTTTGCATATTTAATCATATCCCAATTTAACATATATGCAGGCATAAAATCTCTATATTCACCATATGCACCACCAAATAAAGATAATACTTCCTTACCATGAAAAATGAACATAAGTGCACCTAATAAAACTACATTACCATCCTTTTTCATATTATTCGCAATATTTATCTTTTTATCTAAACTATCTATTATAATCTGAATTTCATTAATCTTATTATTTGCCTTTTTATTATTAGCAAATTTTCTAGTTTTAAGATCATCCTTAATATTATCAAGTTTTTTCTCTTCTTCTTTTTTTCTATTATTCAAATTGTTTAAATACTCCTCTATATTTATTTCAGCAAAAAGAATTTCTATTTCTTCCTTAAATATATCAAGCATATTTTTATAATACTCTAATGGTCTATCAATAAAATTTCTTCTTATAGAAGTTTTTTCCATAACATCTTTAAATTTATTAAGTTCATCTTTTTTCATAACTCTTGTCTTTATTCCAAAACTCTCATCTTTTTTTATCATTTGTTTTGTAGTTGTTTCCATTTTATTATATATTTCGTCTATACTTTTACCATTTAAATCAAGAGTAAATGCAAACCTAGGTTGTAAATTACCAACATCTATAAATCCATTATGCTTAAATCCAAGTTCCTTTAAAGAATCAATTATATTTGAATTATCTATACCATTATTAACTAAATTTCCATCTTTATTTCTTTCTTTATATATAATAGCAGGATCTATTTTTACAAATATCGCATGATGCTTTTTTGCAAACTTCTTAATATTTTTAGTAAAAAAATTCAATAATTTATGATTATTATAATCAAGTAAAAAACCACGTGGAGAATACAAAATAGATAACTTTGATAAAACATTTTTCTTAAGTATTAAAGCCCCAGCTATAATCTTTTTATTTTCTTTTACACCAACTAAATAATAATGCCAACCATTTGTTTCCTTTAATTTACCCCATTTAACAGTTTGATAAAAACTACCTAATTCATGATTTTGTTCAAATTCAGTAAATTCTTTTTCATTCAACATTACAAATTCCATATGTCACCTACTCCTAAAATAAGTATATAATAAACGATTACTAATTACAACTTAAAATAAGAGAATAAATCTCTTATTTTTCCATTTCTTCTAACATATTAGTTATAAAAATACCATAGCCCTTAGTAGGATTATCAACTACTACGTGCGTAACTGCACCAATTATTTTATCATCCTGAATTATTGGTGAACCACTCATACCTTGAACTACACCACCACAAGCTTTCAACATATTTTCATCTGTTATATTAAATAATATATTTTTTATCCCATTATCATTATTATTTATCTTAATTATTTCAATATTAAACTCCTCTATTTCCTCTTCTTTAAGTACAGTTAATATCTTAGCACTACCAAGCTTTATTTCATCCTTATTTGCAACTTTATATAACTTTGAATTATTAATTTCTTTATCATAATTACCAAATATACCACTAGATGTATTTTTAATTATCGAACCATACACATTATCAGAGTAAAATGTAGCATTTTTCTCGCCCGGATATCCATTTGAACTTTTAGTAATACCAGTTATTTTTGATTTAAATATCTTACCATCTTTCACTTCTATTTTAAGTGCTGTATTCTTATCAATAATTTCGTGACCTAATGCACCATACATTTTAGTTTCTGGATCTATAAATGTAAGTGTTCCAATACCACTTATTGTATCCTTAACATAGAGCCCAGTCTTGTATATTCCATCACTTGATTTAATCAATTTTAAATTCGTTGTTATTTCATTATTACCCCTCAAATAAGTAATCTTAACATTATTTTTATCATTTGAATTAGTTATTCTATTAACCATAGAGTTTATATCATTAACTACATAACCATCTATTTTAGTTATATAATCACCTAATTGTATCCCAGCATCTTTACTAGGAGAAACATCACCCACATTATATAATCCAACTACCATAATCCCTTTACTCTTGATGTTAATACCAATATTTTGTCCTGATGCGATTATATAGTCAGAATATGCAAATGAATTAATGGGAATAATACTAATAATAAGAAGAATGGTGAATAGTATGTTTTTAATTTTTTTTAAAAACACTAATAACATCTCCTTTACATTTCATGGACTATATTATTAGTATTAACAATTTAATTAAAAATATTTAACTTTGAAACTTAACTGTAATATACATTTTCTCATTATACTCTTCTTGTATACTTCTTATAATATTATTAGCAAGTTCATAATTATGTTTACTTTCTACAACAGTAATTTTTATTTGATTATTATTTATTTTTACATACGAATTTAAATTAAATTCACTTTTGATTTTATCTTCTAAACTCTCTTCCTTACCCTTATTTTGTTCAATAAGTTTTAATTTCTCATATGCCTTATTTTTTTCATCAATAGAACTATCTACATTAGTTAACACTATTCTTAAATCCTCAATTTCCTTTAATCTCGCCTCATCATCTGACACTCTTAAAACATCTAAAGATGAAGAATCACTTATTTCAATATTAACCTTATTATCATTTTCCTTATTCACTTCATTTTCTTTTTTAGATTCAAATACTTCTTTAGGCATTGTTATATAATAAATACTTAGAACCAAAATCAAACTAAATAACGTTAAAAACCATAATTTTTGCTTATTAATCATAGTATTTCCTCCAGTTTCTAATATATATTATTAAAATAATTATAAAATATTACAAAAAAAAGAAAGCATTATTTCCTAGAAACATACTTTCCATCTTTAGTAGACACAATAACTACATCGCCCTCATCAATAAATAATGGAACTCTAATAGTTAAGCCAGTATTAAGAACCGCTTCTTTAGTAGCAGTTGTAGCAGTATTTCCCTTTAAACCTGGCTCTGTCTTAACAACTGTCAATTCAACCTTTTCTGGAATGTTAACACCTAACATTTCATTGTTATAATAAAGTATTTCTACTTCACTATTTTCAGTTAAATACTTACTTTCATCTTCAATTTGAGAAACAGGAATTTCTACTTGAGAATAATCTTCCATATCCATAAACACAAAATTATCCCCACTACTATACAAATATTGCATAGTTTTCTTTTCAATTAATGCCTTGCCAACTTTAATACCTGCATTAAAAGTTTGTTCGTAAATTGCACCAGTCCTTAAATTTTTAAGTTTCATTTTTACGATAGCAGCACCTTTACCCGGTTTCACATGTTGGAACTCTAATACAGTAAATATATTACCATCTACTTCTATAGTCATTCCATTCTTAACATCATTAACATTTACCATATTTTCCCCCTGTTATTTTTTTTCTTTATGCTTAGTTGATTTATTACATCTAGAACAATACTTATTTAATTCTAATCTCTCAGTATTATTTTTTTTATTTTTTATTGTTCTATAGTTTTCTTCATTACATTCTGTACAAACTAATGTAATTCTTTCTCTATTTCCAGCTTTTGCCATAGTTTTCACTCCTTCTTTAACTACTACATTATAGCAAATTATTTATAATTTTCAAAGTATTTTTCAGTAATTTGTGAAGATATTCGCATATTTATTGAGGAAATGTATTCACTACCATAAATATGTGATATGTCAGGAGACACAATAACTATACTAATTTCAGGATTTGAAAAAGGTGCAAATCCAGCAAAAGTAGTAGAAATAGTTTGCTTATCTATTACCCCATCCGAATCACTATCATAAAAACTTTGAGAAGTACCAGTTTTCCCAGCCGGTTCATATTTAAGATTAATATATCCAAACCCTAATCCATTATAACCCATTACCGCCTTAAATCCCTCTTGTATTCTTTTTATATACTTAATATCTAAATCAACACTTCCTAGTTTCTCTACATCATTTTTGTATATTATATTATTTGATATATCATTTATACTCGATTTATGCACTTCTTTTAACAAACTTAACTTATTCCTAACACCATTATTTGCTATTGTATTTATATACTGAGTAAGTTGAAGAGGAGTATATGTATCATATTGACCAATTGAAAAATCCAAAATAAGACCAGGTGTATCATTCATACCTTTTAAACCAGTACTTTCATTAGGTAAGTCTATTCCTGTTTTTACACCCAAACCATATGAATTAAACATATTTCTATATATTTTAAAAGGATCATTAATTAAAGAAAATCCACCATTATATACATAATCAAAACCAGATACTTTCATCGCAATTTTGAATTGATACGAATTAGAAGACAATCTTAAAGCATCTACATCATTTAACATACCAAGTCCACTTCTTAACCAAGAACATTTTAAAGGAGTATTAGCAAGTTTAATACATTCATCTTTCATAACAGTTCCTATATCAATCGCTCCAGTTTTATAGCCAACCGAAATAGAAGCACCTTTTATAACAGAACCAACTGTAACAGAAGATGTTGGTAAATATGCAGTATAATCATATATTTCCTTTTTATTATTTATTGTTTTTGCAGCAAGAGACAATATTTCACCTGTATCCGGTTTACTTATAACTACAAATTCTCTATTAAAATAATTTGAATTCGGTTCATTTTTACTTCTTATCATCTCACGCTTCATTATCTCTTCAAGTTCAAGTTGTAAATCTATATCTATAGATAAAACAATATCATTTCCTCTAACCGCATCTTTAATCTTTTTTAAACCAGTCCCATCATTTTTATATATTGGTTTTTCTCCTTTCAAATAATCTTCATATTGAAACTCTAACCCACTCAAACCAACTCTATCTGTTAATTTATATCCCTTCTTTAAATAATATTCCTTAAAATCCTCAGTTACACCTTCTTTTTCACTAGAAACATTTCCAAATATTCCTCTTAAAGTATCACCATACAAATATTTTCTTTCCCAACTCAACTTAGTTATTATACCTTTATAAAAATCTAAGTTTTCACTAAGTAACGCATATTCTTTATCAGTAGCATATTTCTTAATAAGTTTTTCTTGATAAGAATAACCATTATTCATCAAAAAATAAACATAAGCAAGTTTCTTATCAATAGTTTCCAATTCTTCTTTAGTAATTCTCTCACGTTTTTTTAACTCAATATCAGAATTAGTAATTTTTCTAGTTTTCAACAACTCCCATTCTTCTTCTGTAATCTTTTGATTTATTGTATCTGCATTTATAATTAAATACAAATCCTTTAACATACTTTCTTTTACATTATTATAATCCAGTTCTAATACTTCAGTTAATTTTTTTGCTATTTCTATCTCATCACTTTTACTTACTCCACTTTTTCTCTTATAATATATGGACTTAACACCAACATTATCTACCAACAACTTATAATTCCTATCATATATTCTTCCCCTTGGTGCACTTTCACCTTCTATACTTGCATATACTAAATTATTAAGTTCCTCTTCATAATATTTATTTTTAAATATAGTAATATATGTTATTCTTAAGAATATAATAAAAAACAAAAAAAACAAAATATAGGTGATTATTTTAAATCTTTTTTTTATAATTTCACTTAATTTCTTTATAATATCACCTCTAATATTATTTTTGTTATTATTTTAATGTTTATACATATAATTAATTAGAGGTGTAAAATGTATTATAATATTTTAAAAAATTATATAGATAAATTAGAAAAAAAACATATCATTATGTATGCATATAAAGAGAATATCACTCTAAATGATGAAGAAATAAATATAATATATAATACAATAAAAAGTAAATGGGAAGAACTATATAAAACAGATGGAACAAAAATAATAAATGATTTGAAAGGAAAAATAAATAATATAGCACTAACAAAAATAGAAAAAATGTATAAAGATGCAAAAGAAAAACTATTGTAAATAATAGTTTTTTATATTTTCTTCTAAATTTTCATTAAATTTTTTATTTCTTATCATTTCTATTTCAAATTTATAAGGAGGATAAGATTCCTTATCAAAAGTATACCAAGGAGTTTCTAATATTTTAGGAATACTTTCTACTCTTTTATTATAAATAATATTTATTAAATTATTAAAACCAATAGTACCATATCCAATATTAGCATGTCTATCTTTTTTTGAACCAATATTGTTTTTAGAATCATTGACATGAATGCATCCAAGCTTATCTAAACCAATTTTATTATCAAATTCATCTAATATATTATCAAACTTACTCATATCATATCCAGAATCATTCATATGACAAGTATCAAAACATACCATAAGTTTATCACTATATTTTGTATTATCAATAATATACTTAAGTTCATCAAAATTAACTCCACATTCACTACCTTTACCAGACATTGTTTCTAAACATATATATACACTATTATCCTTATTTAATACCTCATCAAGCGTAGACACAATTGTTTTTAAACCAAATTCTATGCCATTTCCAACATGACTACCAGGATGAAGAACCATTTTTTTAATACCAAGAAACTCACATCTAGAAATTTCTTGTTTTAAAAAATCAACATTAAACTGAAAATTCTTCGGATTAGCCAAATTAACTATATAAGGAGCATGAACTATAACATTCTCTACATCAATTTTATTATCCATCATCAACTTATATGCCTTTTCTTTTAATTCAATACTAATAGGAACTCTAACTGTATTTTGAGGTGCACCAGTATAAAACATAAAACAATTAGATTTATAACTAACCGCCTCTTTTACACTACCTAATAACTGTTCATTTTTATTAAAAGAAACATGAGAACCAATTATCAAATTCATATTTATCACCATTACAATTATACAACAATATGTAAAAGAAAAAAAGACCATAGGCCTTCATTTACATTACTATGAACAAGTTACAGATAATGTTTGTGTTGCTGAATCATAAGAACCAGAACATCCTTTAAACTTACCAGTTGTAGGTGCAGTTGTAACTTCAACCTTAGCAGTTCCCTTATTATCACCAGTTCCATAAGTTACAGTACAAGCATCTCCCTTTAAACCAACATCAACTGTAGCAACTGCCTCACAGTTACCATTTGCTGGAGTTTCACCTTTAATAGTCTTAATTTGATAATCTTTTTCTGCAGATGATGCTATCATTTTTAAAGAAGACTCGAATGAATTCTTAGTAGCATCATTAATAACAGATAATATCTTAGGTACTGCTATTACTAGGATAATTGCTAATATTACTATTACTGCTAGTAACTCAATTAAAGTAAAACCATTTTTCTTTTTCATATTTCCATCCCTTCCTATCTTTATGTTTTACACTACTATATTAGCATATTGAATATTAAGTGTCAATAATTTTTAATTTTATTTTTGTTGCTTTACACACCTTAACAACTCGCTTTTAGAATCATTATTTGTAAGTGCTGAACCAATTACCAATATATCTACGCCACTTTCTATACATTCAATTGCTCTATTTTTATTTATTCCCCCATCTACAGAAATTAATACGTTTAAATTATCTTTTTCAATTTTATTTTTCAATTTTTTAATTTTATCTAATGCCATAGTCATAAATTCTTGTCCACCTTTGCCTGGCTCAACGCTCATAACTAAAACCAAATCAATATAAGGTAATAAATCAAAAATTTCTTCCACATTAGTACTTGGTTTTATACTTATACCACACTTAATACCATGGTTTTTTATTTTTTGTATAGTTTTTATGTCTTTTAATGCCTCATAGTGAAAAGTTATAAATTCAGTATTAAGCATTATATAATCATAAATATACGAATCAATATCCGATACCATTAAATGAACATCTAAAGGATATTTAGTATTATTGATTATTTCCTTTATTTCATCATACGTAAATGACTTATTAGGAACAAAAATTCCATCCATTATATCTAAATGTATATAATCAATATCTAAATCATTAAATTCTATTGTTGTTTCTTTTAATTTATCTCTAATCGATAATAGAGATGCTGATACTTTTACCATATAAACTCCTAATATTTTTCTTTAAGTTCATTTATAAACTTAACATAATTATCATATCTTGACTTTAATATTTCGCCCGCTTCTACCATCCTTTTTACTTCACATTCATCTTCTTTTAAATGCATACAATCTTTATATTTACACTTATCTTTATATCTATTAAATTCAATCATGTTATCTCTGATATCTTCCTTTTTCATTTGGGCAAATGATAAAGCACTAAAACCAGGTGTATCTGCAACAAATCCACCAAACAAATCTATAAGTTCAACATGTCTTGTAGTATGTTTACCTCTACCTAATGCTTGTGAAATTTCATTTGTTTTTAATGTCAAACTACTATCTAAATGATTTAATAAAGTAGATTTACCAACACCACTCTGACCAGTTATAACAGTTATTTCATCTTTTAAAATTTTTTTAATTTTATTTATTTCAGTATTAAAAATAACTTCATAACCAATCTTTTTATAGTATGTAATATATTCATCTATTAAATTCATATCATTAATTAAATCTAACTTTGATAAACACAAAATTGGTTTTATATTATTAAATTCAATTACATTTATAAGTTTATCAACTAAATTTGTACTAAACGTTGGTTCTTTTACACTCATCACTATAACCGCTTTATCAACATTAGCTATTGGTGGTCTTATTAGAAAATTTTTTCTAGAATATACTTTTGTAATTATTTTTTTTTCATAATCAATTTGTACTTTATCACCAACTAAAGGAACTATTTTTTTATTCCTAAACAGTCCCTTTGCTTTACATATAATATTTTCATTATTACATCTTACTGTATATAAATCACTTATATTTTTAATTATTAATCCATCCATTATTGCTCTTCTTTATTTTCCTTTTCTTTATTTTCCACTTCATGTGATGGTTCGTTTTCTTCTTTTGGTAATACAGCAACCTTTATTGTTAAATCGGCACCTCTTGCAATAAGAGTATTTTGTCTTCTACTTTGATTTAAGATTGTACCTGGTTCTGCACTTTCAGTTTCTACTTCTTCTACATATAACACTAAATCATATTTAGTCGCAAAATCTTGAACCTCAGAAAGTGAATATGTAGTTAAATCAGGATATACAACTATATTAGGATAATACAATATAATTTGATCTCCCTTATTAAGTTCTCCACTAATTGGATTTTGATCAATTATTATATCTTCCTTATCTTCATATTCTTTTACATCATCAACATCTTTTGATTCAACCAATACTTTTAATCCTTTTATTTCTAACTTTGCTTTTACCTCATAAATATTTTGATCCTTATAATCCTCTATTTTTATTTTTTCAGTTCCCTTAGATTGATAAAGTGTAATAGTAGTACCTTTCTTTACAGTTCTATTTATAGTAGGATTTGTCTTTACAACTTTTCCTTCTTCAACAGTATCACTATATACCTCTTCAACTTTAACATCTACTACAAAACCTGCTTTCCTTAATTCTGTTTCTGCTTTAACTACTGTCATATTAGAAACATCAGGAATCTTAACATCAGGAACCTTAGTTATCTTAGGCAAAAGTAGCAAAAATACAATTACGCCTATACATATAACACCTATTATAGAACCCATTATCCACGCGAACTTATTTTTTGGCTTATAATCCTTTTTATCAACCTTTTTAATAGATACTTCATCTCCTTCTACATTTTTCTCATTTGTTCTTTTTATATCTCCTTCTTCAAATTCTATATATTGATACTTAAGTTTTTTATCTTCCTTTGCCTCATCAGTTAAACATCTGCACAAATCATAATACATTTCTCTTGCATTATTATATCTGTTTTCAGGATTTTTTGCACATGCCTTTAATATTATATTTTCAACACTCTGAGGAATAGATTCATCAATTTCTCTTACAGATGGGATTGGTTCTTTCATTTGTTTTAAAGCAATTTCTACTGCATTTTCTCCTTTAAATGGAAGAGTACCCGTTAAAAGTTCAAACATTAATATTCCAAGTGAATATATATCACTCTTAATAGTCGCACCTTTTCCTGCAGCTTGTTCAGGTGGAAGATAATGCACAGAACCCATTACTGAATTAGTTTGAGTAAGTTGAGTACTATTTAACGCAACCGCTATTCCAAAATCTGTTATTTTAACAAGTCCATTATCTAATATTAACATATTTTGCGGTTTTATATCTCTATGTATTATAAAAGAATCATGTGCGTGTGCAATTCCATCAGTAAGTTGTTTCATTATATCTATTACTTCAGGAAGTGACAACTTTGTTCTTCTCTTAATTAATTGCTTTAAGTTCTTTCCATCAACATATTCCATTACTATATAAAAATTTCCATCATCTTCTCCAACATCATATATTTCAACAATATTAGGATGATTTAAAGAAGATGCTGATAGCGCTTCTCTCTGAAACCTCCTTACAAATTTTTCATCATTAGCAAGATCTCCCCTTAATACCTTCACTGCTACTTTTCTATTTAAAATAGTATCATTAGCCAAATACACATTAGCCATTCCACCTTCACCAAGGATTCTTATTATTTCATATCGATCATTTATTTTTTGCCCCTTAACAATCATTATTCTTCACCACTTTCACACTCTAATAATGCAACAGAAATATTATCAGTTCCACCTCTATTATTACTTTTCGCAATAAGCTTTTTTGCCTTATCTTCAAGCGATATATCCATTTTAAGTACATTTTCTATTTGCTCAACACTAAGCATATTAGTAAGCCCATCACTTGATAACAATATTCCATCAATATTTTTTTCTACATCAAATATATCTACTTCAGCAGGATTAACCGCACCAAGTGCTTTCATAAGAACATTTTTTTTAGGATGGAATTTTGCTTCTTCTAAAGTTAATTCACCAGTCGAAATAAGTAAATTAACTAATGTATGATCTTTTGTTGCCTTAAACAATTTATTATCTTTTTTAACAAATCCAGAACTATCTCCAATGTTACCAAACAAAAGAAAATCTTTAGTATAAATTGCTATAACCAAAGTTGTTCCCATACCCTTACTTTCACCATGTTCACTTGTATATTTAAATATCAAATCATTTATATCAGATACAGTATTTCTAATCCATTTTATAGCATCTTGCTTATTTCCAATAGTATCCATACTTGAATACTTTGTAGCAAGATGATTTATAGCAATAGACGATGCAACCTCACCTGCTTTATGGCCACCCATACCATCAGCAACTGCTAATAAATACTCATTATTTTTATTCTTAACTATAATCAAATTATCTTCGTTATGCTCTCTTACTCTCCCTGAGTCAGTTAAATAAAATGTTTTCATAATTCCTCCTCATTATGGCTCCTTAGTTGACCACAAGCAGCAGAAAGAAGTCCGCCAAACTCTTTTCTTATAGTCACACATATATTATTCTTCTTAAGTATATCATAAAATTTCAAAATTGTATCCTCAGTACTTCTTCTATATCCAATATTATTAGTTTCATTATACGGAATAAGATTAACATAGCAATTCATTCCTTTTAATAACTTAGATAATTCTATAGCACATTCCTTAGTATCATTAATACCACTTAACATAATATATTCAAATGTTACTCTTCTATTAGTAACACTTATATATTCCTTTATCGAGGAAATAAGTTCTTCAATCTTATACACTTTATTTATAGGCATTAACATATCCCTAAGTTCATTATTTGGAGCATGCAGACTTATTGCTAAATTAACCTGCAATTTTTCTTTTGTAAACTCTTTTATTTTATTTACAAGTCCACACGTAGAAATTGTAATATGTCTTGCTCCAATATCAATTCCTTTTGAATCATTAATTATTTTAATAAACTTCATTACGTTTGTATAATTATCAAATGGCTCTCCAATACCCATTAAAACTATATGTGAAATTCTAGAGTTTATATCTTTCTCTATTTCAAGAATTTGTAAAACCATTTCAGATGCTTCTAAATTTCGTCTTTTTTTTAATCTACCACTTTCACAAAAAGCACATGACATATTACAACCAACTTGAGTAGAAATACACAAACTAGTTCCATAATCGTGATACATTACTACCGCTTCTATTTTCTCTCCATCTTTTAATAAAAACAAATACTTAGAAACATCATTACCAACATCTTTTTTTATAATCTTTATACTATCAATCACCATATCAGTTTTCAATCTAGAAATTACACTTTTATTTAAATTAAGCATATTATCAAAATTAACTTCTCTTTTCTTATATAACCAATCAAATAACTGATCTGATTTAAAAGCTTTTTCACCAATACCTTTAAAATAATCGGCTAATTCACTTCTTGTATAAGAATAAATACTATTCATAATACCACCAGTATAATTATAACAAAATCAAGACATTTTTTAAATATATTTATATAGTTTTATATAAAATATGTACATTTAAATTTAAAAGCAAAATAAAAAAGGACCAAAGTCCTTTAAAATTTTCTATTTCTTAAGAAAGGCGGTATATCTAAAACAGAACCTTCATCACTATCATCATCACTTACCAATGATGTTTTTATATCTTTCGATGATCTATTCTCAAAATAAAGCGGCTCAGTCTCTTTATCAAAACCAGTTGCTATTACTGTTACAATTACCTCATCTTTTAAATTTTCATTTATAACAGCACCAAATATAGTATTTATATCAGTATTAGCAGCAGCCCTTATTACTTCAGCAGCATCTTCAACCTCAAATAAAGTTAAATTAGAACCACCCGTAACATTTATAATTGCACTAGTAGCACCTGTTATACTTGCTTCTAGCAATGGACTTGAAACAGCTTGTTTAGCAGCTTCCACAGCCCTTCCTTCACCAGTACCTATACCTATACCTATAAGCGCATTACCGCTATCCTTCATAACCTCTTTAACATCAGCAAAGTCAAGATTAACAAGTCCAGTAACAGCTATCAAATCTGATATAGATTGAACACCTCTTCTTAAAACATTATCTACTTCCCTAAATGCATCAAGCATAGGAGTTGATTTATCAATTATATCTCTCAATCTATCATTAGGAATAACAATTAAAGTATCCACATGATTCTTCAACTCTTGTAAACCAGCCAAGGCCTGTTCCATTCTTTTTTTACCTTCAAATGAAAATGGCTTCGTAACAATTCCTACAACTAAAGCTCCTAAATCCTGAGCAATCTCAGCTATTACTGGTGCAGCACCTGTACCAGTACCTCCACCCATACCGCAAGTTACAAACACCATATCTGCACCCGTTAAAATATCCTTAATAGCATCCTTACTCTCTAAAGCAGCTTCTCTACCAACTTCTGGCTTAGCACCTGCACCAAGACCATCAGTAAGTTTCTCACCTATCTGTAATTTAATTGGTGCTTTAGAACTATTTAACACTTGTAAATCAGTATTAGCCACAATAAACTCTACACCTTTTACACCAGATTCTATCATTCTATTTACAGCATTATTACCGGCACCACCTACACCAATTACTTTTATTTTAGCCAATTGGTCCATTTCTAATCCTAACATAATTTCCTCCTTAATTATCAAAAAAATATCCAAATACTTTATTTAAAACTGAACTATCATTAATACTCAACTTATTTTGTCCAGATGCATCATTATCTAAATCAATCATCGTATATTCTTTATCCCTTGACTCTAGCTTATCATTGATGCCTTTTATCAAGCCAGACACAGTAGAATACTTATTATTTCTAATACCTATTGTATCAATATTTCCTACTTTTGCATTACTACCAAATATCTCCTCTACTAAATAAGACATACCAGGTAGTTCAGCAGTCCCACCTGTAATTATTATATAACTTATTTCCCTATTTGTTAAGAGGTAAGTTTGTTTTTTTGCAAGTTTTAATATCTCAGTTAATCTAGACATAACCACTTGCGAAATATCATACTGAGTTATACTAATTAAATCCCTATTAGTCGTAACAGCTTCCTTAACATCATTAACTCTAGAAAACTTCTTATGTGCAACAGCAAAATTCTCCTTTAATTTAGAACTATCTTTTTTATCTAACTTAAACACATAAGAAATATCATTATCTATATTCTTACCACCTATTTGTATTACTTCAGAATTAATTATAATTCCCTTATTAAATAGCGAAACAGTAGTTATATCATGTCCAATATTTATAACAGCAGATACCCCTGTATCAGATGTATTATTCTTAAACTCATTATAATCAGCAATAGAGCCAAGATTAACATCAACAACATCTATACCCAAACTTTGAAATATACTTATTATTGATTGAACATTCTTAGAAGGAGTAGTAGCCATCATTGCCTTAACTCCTAACTTCTTCCCTATTAAATTCTTTGGATCCTTTATATTTTTTTTATCATCAACTATATAATAAATTGGTATTATAGTAACCAACTCTCTATCCATTTTCAACTTAGACTTCACAGCTTTTTGTAAAACCTTTACAACATCCAAACCAGTAATTTTACCATATTCATCAATATCTACTTCACCAGTAACAATTTCAAATGTCGAATAATAAGACGGAACACTAGCAATAACCTTATCAATTGTTATCATTAATTTTCCCTCTATCTCGCTAATTGCCTCCCTTAAAGATACTAATATCTCGTTTGCATCAACTATTAATCCCTTCTTTATGCCACTTGATTTAACATTCGAAACAGCTAAAACATTTAATTTCTTATTATAAATTTCAGCAACTAATATTTTTATAGAATCAGATCCGAGATCAACACTAGTATAAATTTTTCTCATTATCTCATCTCCCTACTATAATCAATTTTATTATACTATAAAGTTTTTATAAAATCAAATAGTTAAATTCAATATAAATTCCAAAAATCCAACCCTTTTATCTAACACACCCGTCTTAATATCAGCATCCAATTTTGACAATTCTTTCAAATATTTCAATGCTTGCATACCATCAATACCCACATTATTAGCAAGCTTCACCCTATATGGGTGAATATCTAACTTTTTTGCTATATCAAATTCATTATAACCAGTTTTAAACATTTCCTTAACCTGAAATATAAGACGAAACTGATTAGCAAGTATTACAATCAGTTTTATTTCCTCTTCGTTTAAAATTATTAAATCATCATAAAGTGCCAAACTTCTATTTATATCTTTCTTCACTATAGCATCAACTAAATCAAATATATTATCATTTAACATTCTAGAAGTACAAATATCAATATCAGAAATAGAAATTACTTTATCATCCTCTTTATAAATAAATAATTTATCAAGTTCACTATTTATTACATACAAATTATCATTTAATAATAAAACAAACTTATTTAACGCATCATTATTAATCTCATATCCATTATCCACACATCTTTTTTTAATAAATGATAACAACTCATTTTCCTTTAATTTATCGCATTCCTTTACTTCAGCATATTTTTGTAATTCTTTCACAACTTTTTTTCTTTTATCAAGAGAATCAGAGTTAACCACTAAAACAAGAATTGATGTTGATGGATTTACTATAAATTTTAATAACGAATCAATATCATGATCTATATCACACTTAATTCCTGTTAAAAATAAAGCATTATAACATATAACAATTTTATCAGTAGAAAACAATGATATCATTGATACTTCTTCTACCGCTTTATTTATATTGGTTTCACACATATCATAATTAATTAAATCATATTCTTTATACTCACTCACTATTTTGTTTACTTGTTCGTCTATAAAATATTTCTCATTGCCATATATTAAATATACCTTATTCATAAAACCACCACTACAATTTTATCAAAAAAACAAAAATATTTCTATAAAAAACAAAAAATGGGTTCATAAAGAACCCAAAATCTATATATAAACGCTTGATAGCGTTACAATATATATTATGTTCAAATGGTAAAAATTGTTACAAATTAATTTATAAATTATTATTTAAATACTTCTTTTTTGCCTTGTTTGATAAAAAAACTAACAGTTCTTAGTCAAAATGATGTATTCCTAAGTAACATTTCTCTATATCTCAATAATTTTTTATTTTTTCATGCATTTCATCTAATGTTAAATATGAATTGTCATCAAAGGGAAATAAACTATATCCATTATACAAACCATTTTCATTTATTTCTTTTTCTATTGCTTTTGCCAACACTAATTAAAGAATATTTAAGTTTAATACTATTAGAGAAAAAACTATTTAAATTTTCTTATCTTATATTTTTTATACTTATTAGTTTATTGTCATCTAATTCTAACTTAAATGTCTCACAATAGTTCCATTTACCATCAAAAAAGTCATTATCATTATATGTATACGATTCATTATAACCTATCTTACACCATTTACTAAATAAAGCCGCTAAAGCAGTGGAATGTCCAATAATTAAAATTTTCTTTCCCTTATAATTATTTAAAATATCGTTTAAAGCTTCTTCTTCTCTTTTAATAACCTCATTTATGGATTCACCATTTCCAATTTTATAATTAAAATCATTAAATTGTTTTTCTTCAAAATCATTTGGAAGCTCATCCCAATTATTTATTCCAAATTTCCTTTCTCCAAATCTTTCATCTATATTAATTTTATCAGTTGTAAAATACTTGGCTGTTCCTATAGCACGTACATAATTAGATGAAAAAACTATATCAAAATTTTGTAATTCATCTAATTTACTTTTTTCTTTAGCTATTTCTTCACCATTATTTGTTAATATCCATTTTTCATTTTGTAATTGCAACGAATCATTATTACTTACATTATTATATTTTAATGCTTCAGAGTGTTTCATAAAATAAATTATAGTCATCTATATCCCTCCATATTTACACACATTATATCACACCAATTAATATTATCTAACTATAATTCTTCTTTCATCTTTTTATTTTATATTCACTATCTATAAAACTAAATGAATTACAAAGTTCTTTCATAAATAATTAATATTTACTCCTTTCTACGGACTACAAGTTTCTATTTTTAATTTATTATTTTTAATTTTAAACATAATACTTCCATCTATAAATTTTACTACTCTTTAAAGTATTAAGCACCTCTTCTTTTGGATATCCATATCTATTATTTTTACCAACAGATATTAAACTATATTTGGGCTTAACTTTACTAATAAATTCTTTACTAGAAGAAGTATTAGAACCATGATGTCCTATTTTTAAAAAATCTATATTTTTTAAATCATATTTCTCTAATATATCATTTTCTCTCTTTTCACCCGCATCTCCCATAAATAAGAACTTATAATTATTAAATTTTAAATAAATTACACTTGAATTATCATTCTCATTATCATAATCTTTAGTATTCAAAAAATCTAATTTATACTTGCCTATACTTAATTCCTTGATACAAAAACAATAGTTTACTTTACTTTTATTTAATTTCTTAATCAATTCTTTTTCTAAAGCTTTAAACTCTCCACAATTAAATATAAACTATCACACATATGATCAAAATCCCCATGTGGTGACATATGTTTATGCATACGAATTTAATCAAATATAATGTTATATAAAAGAGACTTATTTCTAAGCTTCAATTTACTAATACTATTTTCTTATTAATCTATTAACTTTCTCTTTTGCTTTTTCAGGAGATTCAAAAACCATTGTTTCAAAATATTCAAATTGTAAATCATAAAAAAATCTTTGTTTACTTGCAACGTTTTGTGGAAATATTATTTTATGAGTAGACTCAAATTCGTCAGCTTTTTTATATGGAATTTGAACAGTTTCATAATATTTAGCTTCTAAGTTTTGATATAAAACATAATTTGCTTTATGGTCATTCCTATTTACTAAAATATCACAAGAGCCATGAACAATGTCAATTTCATTATTATACTTATACGTTCCTATATATACATATATTTCCTCATCAGGAGTTATTGTTGTATTACTTACTGCAATATCAATAATTTTTTTGTTAGTAAATTTTTCAATTCCAGTATTTCTTCCTGCTGTTTTTTCTTGGAATAAATTTAATAAATTTAAATATTTTTTAATTTCATCTGTTTCTTCTAATTTTTTTATTTCTTCTTGAATCTCTAATACTTCATTTCTTTTTTTTATTAATTGTTCTACTTTTTCTTTTAATTCGTTTAACTCTTCAATTTTCATATAACACCATCCAGTATCTATATTATATCATGCTAATTCATATTCTCTAACAGCAATTCTCTCATCTGAGCAATATTCTATTACATACTGATTATTTTGTTTACAAATAATAATTCCAACAGTTTTATTATCATCAATACCTTTTACATTTTTATCAATATAATTCATATAAGTCATAATTTGACCAGTATGCTCTTTCTTAAGTTCTGTTATCTTTAATTCTACGACTACATAACACCTATATTTAATATTATAAAGTAACATATCAATAAAATAATTTTTATTACCATCACTTATTTTATATTGATTAACTACCCACATAAACCCATTGCCTAATTGTAAAAATACATAATTAAGTTGTGAATATATGAGTTTTTCTAAGTCACTTATAAATATTATTATAGAAACTGATAGAAATGTCAAAGTTAAAAAGTCATAATTTTAAGATATAGCCAAAAATAAAACTCATCTTGATGATGAGTTTTGTTTGGGTATTTTTCTTTTTCTAGTTAAATAACAATCTCTTTCATAATTTAGTAAATTAGTAAAATATTCTTTGCTTGTTTTTCTTTTCATTAATTTATTAAATTTATCAGTTAATTCATATATTGAACCATCTTTATCAAATGGATTAATATAAAAACTTCTATCTAATTCTTTTGAATACATACTTTCGTTAAGTAAGAAACCATCAATATCTAACACCCCATGTAAAGTTATTGTACCAAAATCAGTAAGCACTTCTTCCATAACATAAAATTGTTGCTTTTCTTCATCAAAAGAAATTCTATCATAAAAATCTGAAATAACTTTGTCAAATTCAAATGAATAAATAAAATCTTTATAAAATCCAGGAATAATTATTTCTTTACTTGATAATAGACTTTTATTTAATTTTAAACTATTTGGTCTAACGCAAAATGAATTAACAGACCTTGAACCTTTTTCATTTATTCTAAAAAAGCTTAATTTTTGTCTACCACAATTATCTTTTAAATCATTTTTATTACATTTTTCTAATATCATAAAATTACTATTATCTAAAACCTTAAAAATAAATACTCCTTCAAATTGATAAACACATTTTTCTGTAAAATTATCATATACAGATATTTTATTTTTTTCTATCTCAACTTTCATATTTACTTCTGGAAATATATATAATGTCATTATTATTTTG
>URRF01000002.1 GCA_900550145.1 uncultured Mollicutes bacterium | reverse complement strand
ACGCTATGAATCAAACTTGTATTTTTCACTCCATTCTTAGAATCAAAATACCTACTTCTCTCCTTTTGATAAAAATTAGATCCATCATCTGGAGCCAGTTCTACCCAACCTATTGAAGGTTTATTAGACACCCAAACAATCGTAGTTTCTGTTTCCTTCAGATTCTGCAAATATGGACCATATTTAATCTCCACGCGTTCTTGAGCAAATATTACCACCGCTCCAAAGCATATCAAAAGAATGCTTATCAAAAAGCGCTTGACTTTTTCCATTTCATTTATATTTAATATTTAAAAGTTCTAATAGCCTTCATTCTGTTTCAAATTAGGATTCCGATCTAATTCCGTTTGTGTAAAAGGTAAGTATCGGTTATGTGGCTCATAATTAAGTTGTTCCAATTTACGAAATTTCTCATTCTCCGCTGTTGGTAATTCTATTACTGCCCTACGAGTAGGATCCGTTTCTTTCATATCCACTGTACCTGAAATACGATACAATGTCTGATTCATAATTGTTTCGGCCAAAGGTTTTCCTGTTGTATCCCTCCAGCGAAGTAAGTCTGCCCTACGCAAACCTTCTCCTGCCAATTCGAGACAACGTTCCTTACGCACCAGTTCCCGCAATTTATCTTGAGTATTATACTTATTTCGATCCACTACGATATGTCCTCTCGTTGTTCTTAATTCATCTAATATTTCAAACATTATTATTCTATTACTTTAAGAATAGTATCTATCATAGAAAGTTTTTCACCAATTCGTTCTATTTTATCTCCTGTATTAAGTTTATATCTATCTTTCATTTCTTTTACCATTTCATTAATCAAATCTGGATTTCTATTTAAAATTTTATACCAATAAGAATTCTCTCTAATATATCTATGCAATAATTCATCATTATAAATTTTAAATTGTGTATTTAAATTCATTAATCCTCAAACTTCTTAAATATTGGTCTTGGAGTATATGTAGGCATTACATCTTCTTTCTTCACAAAATCTTGTAATAATTTAATACCCTTTTCTATACTATTTAAATTCTTTTTTACATTATTCATATTTATATTCTTAATACTTGAAATTATATTCCCTAAATCATTTGAAGTAGTAGTTTTGTATTTTTTAAATACATTGTCATCATCTCCATACATATCCCAGAGTTCATACAACTCTTGCCATGATGTACTTTTATTCCCAACATATTCTGCAAATGAGGGATATTTTCTCACAAACGTTTTAAATTCTTCTTTTCTATCCATTACATTCACCTATAATATCTTATGCAAATGTATGTTTTCTTTTACATAGAACTTATATCTTTTAAAAAATCATCTATTGTAAGCATTTTATTATCAACTTCCTCTAATGACACTTCATTTTCTTTAATATCCTCCTTTATTATTTCAAACATATTATCTTTGTTTTCTAACCTTTTCACTACACCAACATCTATTATTTCTTTTGATATAGCAGAACCAGTACTATACCTATCCATTATAGGAAGTTCTGTATTCTTTATTTTCTTAATATCATTTTTCGTCTTTATTAATAGTAAATCTTTTGAATTAATTATAAGCGTTTTAACTATCTTATGTGGATTAGTTTTAACCTCCCTTATAACCATTGTTCCTCTTCTTGCTCTTACACATTTCTCAAGATCATGTAATCTTACTCTTTTACCTGTACCTTTATTTGTAATAACAGATAAAAATTCATTTGATTCATTAAATATTATTCCATTTGTTACATAATCATCTTTTAGATTTATTGATTTTACTCCAGAAGATTTCACACCTGTTATTGGTACTTCACTTATATCAAATATTAATGAATAACCATTCTCTGTAGTAATTATTACATTATTATAAGTCATATAACTTATATTAGTAACATAATCATTATCTTTTAATTTTATGTTTAAAACTGGTTTTGAATATCTAAGCAACTTATAATCAGATAACTTAGTTCTTTTTATCATACCTAAACGTGTAAATGTTGTTACATATAAATCTTTATCAAAATCATAAACAGGCATACAACCAACTATATTTTCATTTTCTTTTAAAGGTATTATATTACTTATATGCTTTCCAAGTTCTTTCCACTTCGCCTCAACTATTTCATATACTGGAACATATAAATAATTACCTAAATTAGTAAATAAAAGTAATGTATCTAATGTATTCATTTCATATAAACCAATTACATAATCATCTTCTTTTACTAACGTATCTTCATTCATCGATGCAGAATAACTTCTTAAAGATACCCTTTTTACATATCCATCTTTACTAACAACAACTATCACATCTTCTTTTGGAATCATCATAGTAGTATCTATTTTTATTTCTGTTATTTCATCTTTTATTAATGTTTTTCTTTCAACACCATATTCCTGTTTTATTTTCCTAAGTTCTTCCTTCATATATGTTTTCAACTTATTCTCATCTTTCAATATTTCTTCTATTGCACTTATAATTTTATTTAAATTACTCATTTCTTCTTCTAATAAAGTTATATCAGTATTAGACAATCTATATAATTGCAATTCAACTATTGCCTTTGCTTGCTTATCAGTAAAACCAAACTTATTCATAAGATTAATTTCAGAATCACTTCTATTTTTACTACTTCTAATCGTAGATATAACTTCATCTAATATACCTATTGCTTTAATTAAGCCCTCTACTATATGCAATCTTGCTTTAGCATGTGCAAGATCAAACTCATTTTTCTTTATAGTTACTTCCTTTTTATGTACAATATAAGCATCCAATATATCAAGTATACCTAATAATTTTGGTCTTCTATTTACAATAGCTATCATATTAAACCCATATGATACCTGAAGCTCTGTATTCTTAAATAAATAATTAAGTATTAAATCACTATTTGCTTCCTTTTTTATATCTATTGCTATTCTAATACCATCTCTATCAGTTTCATCACGTACCTCAGTTATTCCATCTATTTTCTTATTAACTCTTATTTCATCAATTGTTTTTACTAAATTTGCCTTATTTACCTCAAATGGTATTTCATCTATTATTATTTGATTTTTTTCAATCCTTGTTTTTGCCTTTATTACTATTTTACCTTTACCTGTTTGATATGCCTTCTTTATTTCATTAATTCCTTCTACAATAGCACCAGTAGGAAAATCAGGTCCCTTTATTATATCCATTATTGTTTCTAATTTAGAATTAGGATAATCAATTCTATATATAGTCGCATCTATTACCTCAGATAAATTATGTGGAGGAATATTAGTTGCATATCCAGCACTTATTCCAGTTGTACCATTTACAAGCAAATTAGGAAATTTAGCAGGTAATATAGTTGGTTCAAGCAATGAATCGTCATAATTAGGAGCAAATATAACTGTATCTTTATCAATATCCTTTAGCATTTCCATTGCTATTTTAGATAATCTTGCTTCTGTATAACGCATTGCAGCAGGACTATCCCCATCTATTGAACCATTATTACCGTGCATATCAACAAATGGAGTGTTACTCTTCCATGGTTGACTCAACCTTACCAAAGCATCATATATTGAAGAATCTCCATGTGGATGAAATTTACCCATAATATCTCCAACACTTCTAGCGCTCTTTCTATATGGTTTATCATAAGTATTTTTTTCTTTATACATAGAATACAATATTCTTCTCTGAACTGGTTTTAAACCATCCCTTACATCTGGTATTGCTCTATCTTGAATAATATACTTCGAATATCTTCCAAATCTTTCACCCATTATCTCTTCGAGTGAATAATCATATATTTTTTTTATTACGTCTTGCATTATAATTCACCAATAAAATTATATCACGAAAAAAAAGAAAAACCAAAGTTTTTCCTTATTTTATTTATATTTGTACTCTTTTTCTCCTAACATTTCATCAAACTCAAAATATAATTTTTTAAATTCCGGTTTCAAATCAGAAACATTTATTCTTATATTAGATAAAATATTATCCACATAATTTATCACATTTTTTTCTCTAGTAATATTTCTATCCTTAAAATAAACTGCATACTGTCCGATTATATTAAAAACTATTTTTATATCTCCATACACAACTTCCTGTTCCAATTCTTCCAAACGATATAATGCCATATCACTCTTTAACATAGAATCTACATTTCTTAAAACAGTCATTGATCTATTAATAAATTTTGAATTTGCAACAAGAAATGCCTTCGCCTTAAATGCGCTCATTCCTTCATGTCTATAATTCAAAGTTTTCTTATATTTATCATATGTTACCGTAAAGTTTGATTTAGGATAATCAAAAGATATCTCAACATCATTTCCAAGATAAAATGAAATATCTTCTAAACTTTTACTGTCCCTAACTTTTTTCTCTTTTTCATAAAGCAAAATTCTATAGTCGACAAAATATGAAGATAACATATCTGTAAATGTTTGTACATCTATCGCTTCATCAGAGTACTCACATTTGTCATCAACATCTTTTAACAACTCTTTTAATTGTTCATCCATAATGACCCCTATTACAATAAAATAGTACCTAAGTACTATTTTTCTTCTTTCTTAGTTGTTGCCTTTTTTGTAGTTGCTTTCTTAGTAGTACCTTTTGTTGTTTTCTCTTCCTTAGCTTCTACTTTTTTAGTTGCTGTTTTAGTTTCTTTAACTATCTTTTTATCATCTTTCTTACTTTCCAAAACAACCTTTGATGGCTTATATTCCTTACCATTTAAAGCATCCTTAGCAATTATAACTAAATCGCTAAATGCCTTTGGATTATCTATTGCAAGTTCTGATAACATCTTTCTATTAACAGTTAAACCTGCTTTATTTAATCCATCTATAAACTTAGAATAACTAATTTCATTCTCTCTACAAGCAGCATTAATTCTTGTAATCCATAATTTTCTAAAATCTCTTTTCTTTTGTCTTCTATCACGATAAGCATATACACCAGAATGTAATAATTGTTCTTTTGCTGTTTTAAATAATCTATGTTTACTACCAAAGTAACCGCTAGCTTCTTTTAAAACTTTTTTTCTTCTTGCTCTTGCTACAGTTCCGCCTTTAACTCTTGCCATAATTTACCTCCTTAATTAAATTTTACAGTTTTTAATCTCTTTGAATCTGATTTACTCAAAACTGATCCTTTTCTATTTTTTCTATTTGCACTTGTATTTTTCTTACCTGTATTATGTCTACTACCAGGTCTTCCCATTGATATAGTTCCACCTTTACGAACCTTTAATACTTTTTTTGTTCCTTTGTGTGTTTTTAATTTTGGCATATTATTTCCTCCTTACTTTTTTGGTGCTAAAATCATATACATAGCTTTAAATTCAAACTTAGGTGGCATTTCAACAACACTAACTTCATTTAAACCCTCTTTAAACCTATTAAGTACTTCCTCACCTAACTCAGTATGTGCTAGTTGTCTACCCTTAAATCTTACAGTTGCTTTAACCTTATTTCCTTTTTGCAATTGCTTTTCTGCATTCCTTAACTTCGTCTCAAAATCATGTTTATCTATTGTTACAGATAACCTATATTCCTTAATCTCAAAACTAGTTTCCCTTTGCTTCTTATCATTTTCCTTTTGCTTCTTCTTCTTCTCATACTTATATTTCTTATAATCCATTAATTTACAAACTGGTGGATTAGCCGAATCATTAATAAGTACAAGATCAAATCCAGCATAATCTGCTAATGTTAAAGCATCAGATTTTGTCTTTACACCTAATTGTTCTCCCTTTGGTCCAATTACCAACATAGATCCACATCTTATTTGATCATTAATTGGTAAATCACGTTCTTTATTTGCTATAGTAAGCACCTCCAATTTAAAAAAGTAGATACAATGTATCCACTCAAAAACTCATAAACATATTATGGCTTTATACCTAGAACTACTCGCTCTCAGGTGGATGAATACATCGCTTTCCTTTTTCTTACGTGTCTAATTATATTATAAATATATTATATTGTCAACTGTTTTATTCAATTCAACAAAAAAATTCTACTTTATCACTTCATTTATTTAAATAGTTATTTACTATATTCATAATTCTCCTATATTCAATCTCTAACTCATTAAAATTATTATTTACATATTCTATATCATTCTCTTTACTTTTTCTTTGCCAACACATGATAATGATGATGACTCTTTATTATATCATTTTCATTTTCAATACGTTGAATTTGTCTCAAATCTATAATTTCATATTTTTCAAACAAATTATAAATAAGCTCACTATCAGCAAAGAAATGAGGAACGCCATTATCCGGACCATCTTCAATCCTTATTTTTGTGTTATCATCTACAATTGGCCATTCTTCCTTATACCCCCACGAATCCTTAGAACCAAAAGTTAAATAACATTCTCCATTAATTGTAAGAATTCTACGAATTTCTTCTAAAATTCTTATTACGCCACTCGTATCGGTGTGTGAAATTGAATAATAAGCAAAAACAGCATCCATTGTCTGACTATCATATGGTAAATTTAGCATATCCGCAACAACATACTCTATTTTTGCATTGTTTATGTCGGAATATGCTTTAGCCTTCATTATTGCATCTTCTGACAAATCTAGTCCATAAGTATTAAAACCTCTTTTTGAAAACAATAGAGCATGTCTACCAATACCACATCCCAAATCTAAAACACTTTTTTTATTAAGTGTTTTCCATCTATCTATTAAATAGTAAACTTCTTGAGATGGTAATAGCCATTCTCTTTCTTTATTTGCATTAACAATTTTCCAATTCCATGATTTTGATTCTATAGTCATAACTTCTCCTTAATTACATTTATCTTTTTTATAAATCGCACCTATATTAATCTTTTTTGTTAAAATATTACCATATACACGATTTTCATCATCATTTTCCCCTATCATTCTATATAATTCTCCTTGCGGAGATAACATAAGTCGTGTTTGAAGTTTGGATGGAAGTCTTCCATCTATTTGCATTTTTGGATATTCTCTTTTAAGTAAATCAACAATATCAAAAAATTCTTCATTTGAGATTTCGAAACGTTCTTTATTAGGAACAGCACCACGTCCACTCCCTGAATAAAATTTTCTTAACTTCCAATGATCTACATCTAATTTTTGTAAATAGTCACCAAGTTCATATAACGAATTAATATTTTCTTTATGAACACATGTATTAATTAATACACCCGCATCAGTTATTTCTTTTACCATAATAATTCTATCGGTAACAATTTCTCTATGATTTAATGTTCCCCGAATGTTATAATTAAGTTTATCATCAACTGACTCAAATGGAAATGCAAAAGAATTTATATAATCTCTTAAAAATAGAAGTTTTTCCTTTGTCAAAAGAATTCCATTAGTACTTATTCTAGTATCTACTCCTCGTATTGAGGCTTCTTTAACTAATTGCACTAAATGATTTACAGTAAATGGTTCTCCACCAATATATCGACATTTAGTCAATCCTGTATTAATCATTTGATTTTGAATTTTTAAATGTTCTTCAAACGACTGTATTTCCTTACTTTTTATTGGACTTATGCAATAAGCACATTTTTCTGGACAAGAATGTGTTATTATCCACGAAACAATTACTTCCCCTTTATGTTCTCCATTTTCTATCACATATTTTTTATTTTCTCCCATAATTTACCTCATCAATTTTCATATTCAAGTACTTCACAATTTTTCATTTTATAAATAAGATAATCCCCATTTTGAGGTTCTCCTTCATAATGACATCTAGCATATATTCCTACTCCAGCATGAGTTACTATTAATACATTTTTGCCTTTATATTTTTCATCAATTTCACAAAAAAAATCTTCAATTCTATTTCTAAAATTAGTAATAGACTCTATATTGTATTTATTTTCATTCGGATCATTAAAATCAGGTAGTTCTTGTATTTCACTTTTTAATTTTCCTTCTAGTTCGCCATTATCTCTTTCAATCAATCTTTCATCCAAAATCAAACTTTTATTTGTTATGATTTTTGCTGTTTGCTGTGTTCTAATTAATGGACTACATATAACATAATCAAATTTGACATTTTTAAACTTATCACGTAATTCTTTTGCCGATTTTATACCATTGTTATTAAGTGGTATATCTATTCTCCCTCCATATCTTCCTTCTACATTATATTTAGTTTGCCCATGTCTTACAATATAAATCATTACTTATCCTCCTTTATAACAAATGTATACATTGCAATAGGTTTCAAAAAATACCTTGGTTTTTTTATGCAATCAAGCATCCTATTTATAAATGTTTTATAATGATATCCAGTTATTTTTACTATCTTTGCATTGCATCTACTTATTATTTTTTTCCATTCTTTTTTTGACATAAATCTTTCATTTCCCAACATTTTTTTCTCAAAGTATTTTGTTGGAACACTAAAAACCATATAATCCGAAACTCTCAATTCTTCATTAATTATTTTAACAATTTCATCATCTTGAAAGTGCTCTAAAACACCACTACTATGTGTAACACTAAAAAATTTATCTTTAAATGGTATATTAAATATATCACCGCATAAACATTTTACTTCATTATTTTTATTTATCTTTCTTGAAAGTTCTTTTGTTTTATCAACCATTGTTTGTTCTAAATCCATCGCATATGAATTCATTCCTAATGATGCATAAAAAATTGAAGTTTTACCGAAACCACATCCACATTCAAGAACTGGCTTCCTTTTATCATAATGTTTAATAACTTGCTTATTAAATTTTCTTTTTAATTTCATCTTAGTTATATAATAATGATTCCAATTTTTAAAATCTTTATCTATATATTTGCTATACAATTTATACCACACATCATTATCACTGCTTTGAAAATATTTTAATATTTCAATATCTCTAGGTTTAATTAAACATTTTAAGTCAACATTAATATTACTTAATGATTTCCAATGTAGTTTTGATTCATTTTTATCATCACAATCATATTTTGCAAGATAGACATCTGAATTTAAAATTTTATTATTATTTTTTTCTCTTATTTGCCCAATTTCACTTATTATGTCTATCCTTATATTATATTTTTTTTCAAAGCACTCCAAAATAGTACTTTCATTATAGTTATTTTCAACTTCAATATTAGGTAAATGTAAATTTATTTCTTTTATTAAACCTATTTCACCAAGTCCATTAAATACAATAAAAACTATTGATGCTGTTGAGTTTAATTTATTTTTACTTAAATTGAAATTTTTATCACCATTTATTTCTGCTATCAACTTCATAATCATTCTCCCATATAATTCACGACATCAAATTTTATAACTTTGGCTTTTTTTATAGATACTAATGAGGCATTTATTAAAATATCCATTGCTAATTTATGACTTTTAAGATCACTTTTTGTTTTTTTATCGTTCAAAAAAGAACTAATAAATTCTTCTCTACTATATTCGTTATAACCAATAAATTTGTTCTTTAAAACATCATCATTATATAAATCCATTAACTTTATCCTTTGAAAAGGTACACCACCAATTAAATCAACATTTCGATAAATATCAATATCAAAATGCTCTAAACCACCAGTCATAATTTCATTTATTGAATTTGTCCTATCCTTAATCTCTTTAGATTGATAACTATGTATTTGTATGTTCATTAGTGGTCCTACATGAATATTTATTCTTTCATGCCTAATTCTACCATTGTTTTTATAATAATCCTTTGATTTAATCCATCCCCTCCTTGAAAAACCATAATGTAAAAGATTAATATTTGCTTTTGTTATCATTTCGCCTGTTTTATTGTAAAAATTCAAATTACCATAGAAATTTTTTTCTCCATACTCATTATAATTCTTATCTTCAACCTCTAATACTTCTTTTGATGCATCTAAACCAAATATATTTATATAATCAGCTTTACTAAAAACCATTTTTTCATCATTTGGTGTAAATGTATCTCCATATATTTTACACTTTGTAATTTTTTTGCTTTCATCAATCGTATCATTCAATTTTATTAATTCTGCCAATAAATCAATAAAATGATACCCACTATGATATAACTTACCATACCCATATTTATATGGATGATTCTCTTTTTCTAAATCGTGTAACATTTCCCAATTTCCATCGCAATGGTAAATATCTATATATGTTATTGGAATACCATATTTAGAAACTATTTCTTTTAATAGTTGCTTTATATAAATATAACCCTTATGATATTGACGTTGACACATAATGTTACATTTGCATTTATCACTATTATAAATACTTAATAAGTCATAATATTGTTTTTTTACTTTTGCAATATTTTTTTTACAATTCATACCTTTAACAACAGTAATTGGTTTGTCGGATAATATATTAATATTGTTTTCAAGTGCAAACAAAAGATACATGTTATGTGCTTTTGGTTCTGTTGAAGATATTATATAATTTATTTTATGTTTTCTACATAAATTCAACAATTCATTATATTGTTTCGATGGCATTCTTTCATAATCTTTATATTTATCAGGCAATAACCATAGTACAGTATTTACATATCCATTTATTTTTAAATAGTTTTTTATTTCAACTTCATTCGATTCTAAATCTACAATAATTTTAGGGCATATATTATGATTTTTAAAATAATTAAAGTATATTCTTTTAGCGTGTGGACCTACACCTACCATCATTATATTTTTTTTCATTTTTGTTATCCCCTATTTAATTCAATTAAATTTTTGTGTTTCTCTTATAAAAATCAAAAAAAATTGGCATTCTAAATGCAAAACATTTTTAGACACCAATTTCCTTATTATTTTGTACAAACAGCAGACTAAGAGCGCAAAAAAGATAAATTTCTTTTATAAAACCTTTCATTTTCCATTTGTTAATTTTATCAATGTTTAACCTATTCATACAAAACCTCTTAATTAATTTGAGTTTAACGTATCATCTCTAAATAATTTTGTCAACAACAATTTAATAAATTTTTAAAAATAATTAAAAAGGCATACCTTAAAAAGTATACCTTTACTTATTTAAATAATTATCTACTATATTTAGAATTCTTTTATATTCTAACTCTAACTCACTAAAATTACTATTAACATAATCTATATCATTATCTTTACTTTTTAATTCATGATTTAATGATAACTCTGCTAACTTAGTAAATCCAAAGTATTTAGCGTCACTTTTTAATGAGTGTACTTCTATTGCATAATTAGTCATATCATTATTATTCTTATAACTAATTATCTTATTCCATTTATCATTTATTCCTTTATACCAATCAGATAACATACTATTATACATATCCATACTACCAAATAATTCTATTCCCTTATTATAATCTATATTATTTTCTTTCAAATAATCTTCCTTAGAATTATCACTTGATATAACTTCAGTATTCTCTGCACGTACCTCTACATTCACATTAACATGTTCCGAAGTATCAAATAAATTTGATATTTTTTCTTTTATTTGGTCTTTAGTAAATGGTTTTGATAAATAGTCAATAAATCCAATAGATTTATATTTTTCTTCTGCACCAGATATTGCATCCGCAGTTAATGCAATTACTGGTATTTTAAAATTAGGTATTTGTTTTAATTCTTTTATACAAGTTTCTCCACTCATAACAGGCATCATTATATCCATTAATATTAAATCATACCTATTACCATTTTTTATCTTTTCTAAACATTCACTACCATTATAGCATTCATCTATTGTTTTAAATCCTAGTGCCTCTATGTTTCTTCTTGCTACCTTGATATTTAGTTTATTATCATCAACAACAAGGATAGATTTATTACTACAATCTATATTTTTAATATTTAAACCTAGATTTAATTTTTGTGTATTTGTTAAATCACTATTCATCTTACTTATCTTTTGTGGTATTTGTACCATAAACATTGAACCAGTTCCATATTGTGATGATACATTTATTTTACCACCCATTAATTCAACTAATTTCTTAGTTATTGCAAGACCTAGTCCTGTTCCTTCTGCAGTAGTATTTCTTTCTACATCTAATCTTTCAAACTTTGTAAATAATTTTTTTATATTCTCTTCTTTAATACCCATACCTGAATCTTGTACAGTAAGGATTATTGTTGATATATTATCTTTATTTATACATTTAGCGTTTACTTCTATAAATCCTTCATTAGTATACTTAATCGCGTTAGATACAAGATTATTAATTACTTGTTTGATATGAGGTTTATCTCCTAATAACTCATATGGAATATCAGGTGCGATATTTACTCTAAAATCAATTTGTTTATCACCTATTCTTACTTTATTTACTCTACATAAAGTTTCTAATTCTTCCCTAAAATTATATGGCATTTCTGTAATCTTAATCTTATCACTTTCTATTTTATTAATATCCATTATATTACCTACTATTTCAAGTAAAGTATGAGAAGCAGAAACAATATCATTTAAATCTTCCTTCATATTATCAGGACATGTTCCTCTTTCTTTTATATCTTCTGATAAACCTACAATTGCATTAAGTGGTGTCCTTATTTCATGTGACATACTTGATAAAAAATCACTCTTTGCCCTATTTGCTTTTTCTGCATTATTCTTAGCAACATTTAACTCACTTATCATTTTCATATCTGGATTTTCTATTGTAAAATAAAGAATTAAGTTAATATAAGAGATAACAGCCGAGATGAGTATTAAGCTTGGATTAATTAATCTAATATACCCAATGATAAATGCAAACAATATTAATACATAAACGGGTGCATATTTTTTATTTAATAATCTTTTTATATTTAATAAAACACAAAATAAAGTTAGAAACATATATATACCACACATTATATATAAAACATTTACACTATTTCCATAAGCATACATAATATTATTTGAATTTTGTATTTCAAAAGGTAAAATTATAGAAAATAAAATAGCAATAATATTAATAACTAAACTAATATTAAATATAATTTTAAATAAATTATGAGTTTTTTTCTTTTCTGTACTTATATGAAAAATATATAAGAAAAATAGCCATGCCCATAAAATATATAAAGGAAAATCAATTCTATTTAAAATTTTTATTAAAGTAATTCCTGTTGGTTTGGTATAACCTAAATATATTATTATGGTATTAAGTAATGAATCAAGAAAATTAACAATTAATAAAAATGAAAATAGCTTTGTATCTAAAATATTTATTCTTTCTTTAGAAAAAAATATAATTAATAATAATGATGAGATAAATAAGGCACATATTGGGAAATATAAATTGCTCATTTTTAATCACTCCTATCTTTTTTTTATTATATCAATGTTTTTTTAAAGAACAAGATAAAAACTACTTAAAAAGTTATAAGTAGTTATTTCGTTTTTCTTTTTCCAAATAAATATGCATTATCTAAATTAGGACGAATATTGTTAAGATGTGCAAATACTTCTTCATTTGTAGCATATCTTCTATAAATTGTTGTTTTTTCCATTTCTTCATCAAAAGGAAATTCTTCTAATACTTGTTTTTTATATTCATCAAACTCTTTTTTAGCTGTTTCTCTATCATAAATTCCCTTAGTTTCAATTATTTTATATCTCATTGTTGCAAGTGCATCTCTTAATTTATTATTAGTTTCTTCTAAATCATCTGTTTTTTTAACATGAATTGGTTCACCGATACTATAGTTGCATATATTGTTCTTATAATCATATTCCATAACTATTGGTATAATAGGTCTACCACTACATTGTGCCATTTTAACATTTCCCCATTTAAATGGATATACTAATGAATTTTCGCTTAAATTCCATGTTCTTTCTGGAAATGTTTTTATTGATTCTCCTTCATTTAATAATTTTAACATATGATCAAAAGGTGATAATTCAGTGTGTTTTGATGGTTCTTTAAATCTATTTGTCCATACAACACCCATTAATTCAAATAACATTCCGGGTATTTTTCCTCTTATTTCATCACTTGCAAGTAAATAACTATGTTCCTTTATAATTTCTCCTGCTGTTGGAACATCATGCATGTTAGAATGATTAAAAGCATAAATAACAGGTCCATTTTTTAGTTCTTCTCTTAATAATTCTAAATTTTTTTCTGTATCTAATCTAGGTTCTAATTTATAATTTCTCATTTTTTCCATAATTTTTAAAAGTATTGGATGAATTATATTTCTAAATTTTATACCTAATAATGTTTCTCTTTTGTTTTTTAGATAAATAATTAATTCTTCTTTATTCATATAAAAATCCCCTTTCATTGATATGTATTATACATATTTTTATATATTTGTCAAAAAACAAAAAAGAAATTTTTAATTTTAATTTATAATTTTATTTCAATTCAACAAAAAAATTACTTTATCACTTCATTTATTTAAATAGTTATTTACTATATTCATAATTCTCCTATATTCAATCTCTAACTCATTAAAATTATTATTTACATATTCTATATCATTCTCTTTACTTTTTAGTTCATGATTTAATGATAATTCTATTAATTTAGTAAATCCAAAATATTTTGAATCACTTTTTAATGAATGCACTTCTATACTATAGTTAGTCATATCTTTATTATTTTTATATGTAACTATTTTTTCCCATTTGTTATTTATTGTTTTATACCATTCTTTTAACATTTCTTTATACATTTCTATACTTCCGAATAATTCTATTCCTTTTTTATAATCTATGTTATTTTCTTCTAAGTATTTTTCGTTAGTAGGAGTTTGATTTGTTAATATGTTATCCAGTTTTTCTTTTATTTGGTCTTTACTAAATGGTTTTGCTATGTAATCTATAAATCCTTCGGACTTATATTTTTCTTCTGAACCAGCTACTGCATCTGCTGTAAGTGCAATAACTGGTGTATCAAAATTAGGTATCTGTTTTAATTCTTGTATACATTTTTCTCCATTCATAATAGGCATCATTATATCCATAAGAATCACATCATAGTAATTACCATTTTTTATTTTGTCTAAACATTCTTGTCCATTATAACATTCATCTATATTTTTAAACCCAAGTGCTTCTATACTTCTTCTTGCTACTTTTATATTTAATTTGTTATCATCAACAACCAGAATAGATTTATTACTACAATCTACATTCTTAACATTTATTCCTAAATTTAATTTTTGCGTATTTGTTAATTCCTCATTAATTTTACTTATTTTCTGTGGAATAGTAACCATAAATATAGAACCACTTCCATATTGTGATGACACATTTATTTTCCCACCCATAAGTTCAACTAATTTTTTAGTTATTGCAAGTCCTAGTCCTGTACCTTCTGTTGTTGTATTTTTTTCTACATCTAATCGTTCAAATTTAGTAAATAATTTTTTTATATTTTCTTCTTTGATACCAATTCCTGAATCATGTACAGTAAGTATTATTGTTGATATATTATCTTTATTTATGCATTTTGCACTTACTTTTACAAACCCACTATTTGTATATTTTATAGCATTAGAAACTAGGTTGTTAATAATTTGTTTAATATGTGGTTTATCTCCTAATAATTCATATGGTATATCTGGTGCGATATCTACGCTAAAATCAATTGGTTTATCTTTAATTCTTATCTTATTTACTCTACATAAGGTTTCAAGTTCTGTTTTGAAATCATAAGGTATTTCAATTATTTCTACTTTATTGCTTTCAATCTTATTAATATCCATTATATTACCAACTATTTCAAGAAGTGTATGTGATGCGGATACAATATCACTTAAATCATCTTTAATAGAATTAGGGCAATCTTCTCTTCCTTCTATATCTTCTGATAACCCGACTATTGCATTAAGTGGTGTCCTTATTTCATGACTCATACTACTTAAAAAATCGCTTTTTGCTCTATTTGCTTTTTCTGCGTGTTCTTTTGCCATATTTAATTCACTTATCATTTTTAAATCTGGATTTTCTATTGTGAAATACATAATAATAGTTGTATAAATTAATACTGATGTAAGTAAAAAGTATTGTGGATTTGTGCTTTGAAATATCATTGCCATAATACCAAAAGCTAACATAGTGTATAATGGTATTAGTTTTTTACTTGTTGCTTTTTTTATATTAAATAATAGTAATATAATCATTATAAAATCTGATATTCCAGCTGTTAAGTATACAATTACTGATGGTAAACCACTAGGTATTATTAGGTTATCTATTGTTTTAAATTCTAATTTGTTTATTATAATTAGAGTTATTATTAGTAAACCAATTCCTAAGTATATATATAAGAATTTTCTGAATTTTTGTTTTGAAATATTTAAAAGAATTGTTATAACGTAAAGCAAAAATAACAATATCCATGTTACATATGATATTAATATTAATTTATTTAATATTGCATATGTAAATGAAAAATGTTTTAATCCAAATTTTACAGTAAAGTAACATATGATTTCTAAAACTGGTGTAATAAAACTATTTACAAGTAATGCTTGATAAAGATTTGTTTCAACAGTTTTTATATGTTCTTTACCAAAGAAAACAAACATTAATATTATAATGTTTATTAAAGAAATTATTGATACAACTATATTTTGTTCTGACATACTACCACCTACATAAGTATATCACAAAAGGACTATATTTTATAAAATATAATCCTTATTTTTTAATTAAATTTTTTTCTTCTTCATTCAAAACAATTAAATCACTTTTATTATCAATAAATTCTAAGCTTTCTAATTCTAATTGTTTGAAATCTATTTTTGACATACCTGTTAAAGGTAATTCATCTCTAAAAATATATTTTTTTGGAATATTAAATTCTGGAAAACTACTAGAAATTAATTTTTCTATTTGTTCTTTTAGATTTTCTTTTGATATATTTTTACAATTATCAGATAATACAATATGTGCGACTGGAACAGTTTTTTCTTTTTCATCTGGCATTCCAACTATAGAACACTGTGATATTTCTTGCATAGAAACTAATAGGTTTTCTATATTACTTGGAAATAATTTATTACCTGATCTAACAATCATACGTTTTTTTCTTCCAATAACATAAACTCTTCCTGATTTGTCAATATAACCTAAATCTCCTGTTTCAATCCATCTTTTTCCATCTAAACCAACTTTTATGATTTCATTTGTAGCCCTTTCGTTATTATAATATCCCTTCATCATAGTTGGTGTGGATATTTTTATTTCTCCAATTTGATTTGTTTCTAGTTCATTATCTGAATCTACAATAGCAACATTATTTTTTACGTAAGGAATTCCAACACTTCCAAGTGAATAAGATTTTTCCATAGAATAACATGCTGCTGCAGAAACTTCGGTCATTCCATAACCTTGTTGTAATTTATACTTACATCCTCTATCTTTTAGATATTTATTTATTTCTGTTTCTTTTTCAACAGATAATGCATCACCACCTGAAATTGGTGATTTTAAATTAGATAAATCTGTATTAGAATACTTTTTATCTTTCATCATGTATTCCCATAAAATAGGGCCACTTAGAACGTGGTTTGGCTTATATTTTGCCATTAATCTAGGGAAATCTTTTGCTTCAAACTTTGGTACTAATATTGTTTTAAAGCCAAGAACCAATGGATCATGAATCGCATTAACAATTGAATATGCAGAAAATGGTGGCAAAAAATTTAAAAATAAATCTTGTCTTTTTAAATTAAATTCTGAAATTATTTGTGTCATAGCCATTGTATTTAAATTTTCATTTGTTAATGTAACTCCTTTTGGTTCCCCTGTAGTTCCACCTGTATATAAAATAATTACTGGCTCATTAGTAGTAAACTTTTCATCTATTAATCCATTATATTTTTGGCCATTTAATATAAACTCATCCCATGATTTAATATCATTTCTTTTATTTCTTTTAAATTTTGTTAAAAGCTTTATTATTGGTGATGCGGATTGGAATGGAGAAACACTAACAATTTCTTTTATAGTAGTTTCATCTTTTATATCATATATTTTTTCTACAGCCATGTCTAATCCAATAAACATTTTTGATTTTGAATCATTTATTTTTTGTTTTATTTCCTCTTGTTTTAATCTTGGATCTATTGCATTAACACATGCACCTATTCTATTTAAAGCATATAAAATATATACCATTTCAGGTGTTGTTGCCATTGCCATAGTAACAATATCGCCTTTTTTAATGCCTAATTCTTTAAATGATTTAGCAACCATTTCTATATTTTTAAATAATTCTTTATAAGGTATATTATTACCTAAATATGATAAACAAATATCATCTAAATTATGTTTATTATTCTCATGTACATAGTCATATGCTTTCATTTGTGGTATTTCTTCATCAATAGCAGATTCTGGATAATATTTTAACCATGATTTATCGATTGATGGATAATTTGTTTGTGGTCCATATATTTTTCCTAGTGCAATATCTCTTAAATATTTATCTCTTTCTTTTGTTTCTAATTCATTTAATGTTTGTAACTTTTGTTTTAATAATTTTAAATCTTTAGTATTCATTTAAAATCCCCCTTTTTTTAGGTCATATTCTAGCATTTTTATTATGTTTTGTCAAATTTTTAAAAAATGGAAAATTTTTTTCTGAAGTGCAACAAAGTTACATTGAAAAGGACATATAAAAATATTACACTTATTATAAGTAAAATAAAGAAAGGTGTAATATATATATGTCTAAAGAAAATTATAAAGAGAAGAATAAAAAAATAAATAGTGGACAATTTATGCAAGAAAATACTGCATTTTTAGACAATAAGGAGGAATTAAATATGCTACATAGTCGTGAACTTAAAAAGAAAATTTGTGAAAATATTTGCATTAATCATTTTTCAACATTGAAAACTGCTAATGAATATAATATCCCTATTAAAATATTAGAAAAATGGATTACTTCTTACAATAAAAATCCTCACTGTTTGACCATGTCACTGAAATAGTTTATGATTTTAATCCTGTTAATAATGACAATGATATTAATTATGACGACCTTAACAAAGATGAACTTAAAAATATTATTATGAAAAAGGATATTGAGATTGCTAGATTAAAAAAAGCTTACACTGTGAAAGGAGGTGGTACGGAAAAAAGGTATTCGTTACTTCCTCCAAAAAAAATATGAAGTAATTTTGGAATTATCTAATAAATATTCTATCAATGCTTTGTGTAAAGAAATGAGTATTAACCGTTCTGGTTTTTATAAATGGTTAGGTAGAAGAAACAATCCTTCTCAAAGAGAATTAAGTAGATCTTATGCTTGCAGAGAATTTGAGGAATATCATAAGAGATATCCTTCTCATGGCTATCGCTGGTTAAATGCTAAAATTAGATTAGATAACGGTATCGTTTACTCTGATAATTATGCTCACAAAATATGTAAATTTCTTAATATTAAATCTGCTTCTAAACATTTTAAAAGGTTTGGTAAAAAAGTAAATCGTGAGCTTAAAAACTTTCTTAATTACATTTTAGCTGAATTAAATCCTTTAAGGCCTTTTCAGCTTATTGTTACTGATATGACTGCTTTTTTGGCAAATAAACATTATTATGAGCTTACACTTTATATGGACTTATTTAATAACGAAATAGTTGCTTACTATTTATCAAATAAAAAAGGCAATCCTGATGCTTATCTTATTGCTATGTCTATGCTTATTGAAGAAAAAAATAAAAAGTACACAGACCTTGAAATGATCATCCACTCAGACCAAGGTTCCGTGTACTGCTCTAAAAGTTTCAATGAATCTTTATACCTATATAATATCATACATTCTGTTTCTAAGCCAGGTTCTCCAACTGAAAATGGTGCTATGGAATCTATTAACGGTTGGATAAAAATTGTTTACCATATATTCTTTTGTAGTGTTAAAAAGTAAGTTCCAAATACATCAGCATCTTTCCTCATATTTGTAAAGAATAGAGTTTTTTTGATTAAATGAAGGGCTTTAATAAAGCTTCGATGTGAAATTATTAAATTTGTTTTATTTGAATACTCTCATATTATGAGAACTATCATTTAGTTTATAATCAATTAAATCAAAGTTTATTGGTTTACCTTTGTAATCATTTGCAGTCTTTCTTGTTCTTTTTTTGGAGAATAAAAAAGAGTTTAAACCTCTTGTATTACTGTAATAATCATTGGTTTACACTCTGTTTCATAATATAAGTATTTACCTACTTCTTCTCTTATAGCATTTTTAATTTTATTAAATTCTACATAATTGTTATTTGTATTTTCAATTATTTTTTCTAATGATATTCTTTCTATCTCTTTGATAAGATCTGCACTGTCTTTTACATAAACAAATCCTCTTGTAAGTATAACTGGACCTGCTAATACTTTTTTTGTTTTCTTATCAAGAGTTGCACATACTATTACAATACCATTATCACTTAACATTTCTCTATCTTTAAGTACTAATTCTCCTATGTCTTCGCTTGATGTACCATCTATCATTATTTCATCAACGTTTATATGTTCGAAATTATCTACTAATTTTCCATCTTGGAACTGTACTACATCACCATTTTGTTTTAATAGTATTTTTTCTTTTGGTATTCCTATCTTGCCTGCTACATTTGCATTTGCTACTTGATGGCGATATTCACCCATTACTGGAAAATAATATTCTGGACTTATTAAATCTAGCATAAGCATTAAATCTTCACTTGATGCGTGGTAAGTAATTTTTTCTTTTGATAAAGTTACTACTTCTGCTCCTGTTCTTGATATGCTATCAAATATTCTAACTGCACTTCTTTCTACTGAATCAGTAATAGAATCTAGGAAAAATACTGTATCAGTATTTTTTATTTTTACGTATTTGTCATATCCATTAAGAATTCTATCTAAGTTAGAAAACGGTCTTTCATTATCTGATGAAGTAAGTATTACAACATCTTTGTCATCTAGATTTGATAAATCTCCTATTTTTTCTCTTTCTATAAATAAATAGTTATTATCTAATAAATATTTAATGGTACCTTGTAAAGTTTTTCCCATTATAACAATTTTTCTTACGCTTTTACTTAATGCATCAAATAGTTCTTGTATACGACATATATTGTTAGAAAATATATTAAATATTATTCTTCCTTCTCTTCTTATCATAGTTTCGTTTATTAAAGGCAATATTCTATGGTTAGGACTTGTAAAGCCCTTTTTATCTGCATATAATGATTCACTCATTAGGCATAATACGCCTTGTTTTCCTACATATGCAAGTTTACCTATATCCGTTTTAAAACTACCTCTCATAGTAGGATCAAATATAAAACTTCCTGTATATACAATCGCTCCATCACTTGTGTTTATTACATATCCAACATTGTCAGGAAGTGAATGTGTAATTGCTATTGGAAATATACTGACATTTCCAAAGTTTATTTTTTTATGTGGAGAAATTTCTATTAGGTTATTTGCAACTACATTGTGATCATTAAGTAATCTTTTAATAAAATCAATTGTAAATTTTGTACCATATATTTTTATATTTGGCAATTCACTTACTATATCACCTAAAGCCCCTATTTGTTCAGAGTGTGGGTGAGTTATAAATATTCCTCTTACTCTTTTTATATTATTTTTTATATAACTATAATCAGGTATTATATAGTCAACACCTAAAAACTTATCATCTGCATATTTAAGTCCTGCTTCAAAAACGAAAATGTCTTCATCAACTTCAACAACGTACATGTTTTTTGAATTTTCATTTAATCCGCCCAAACTAAAAATTTTAATTTTACTCATTTTATAACCTTCTTTCCAAATTAAAAAGACAATGCGTAAGCATTATAGCAAAAAAAAAGATAAAAATCAATTGTAGTAATATTTATGTTTAATATATGGGTGTAAAAAAGTTGTAAATTATAAAAAATAAAAGATTGATTATTCAATCTTCATTTCTGCTATTTACAAGTTTTTTCATTTAAAAGTTCATCTAGGAATACTATCTTATAACCCTTTGATAATATATAATTAGAGATACTTTTTATATTATTTATATTGTTTTTATCAAAATATATTATACTTCCATTTGTTATTAATGATTTAATATTGTATAAATTAGAATGCATTACTATTAAGTTTGGATTTATCGTATGCATTTTATTTCTTGCACATATCATTAAATTATTATCGTTTTTGTTTTTATTTATACAGTATTTTGATTCATTATAGTTATCTTCTATTATGTCATTCATCCATTCAATAGTTATATCATCGTAATTGTTATTAACTCCTCCGTTATATATATGAATATAAGTTTTTTCTATTTTAATTGGTCCATTTTTTAGCATTTCACTATCTAGGAACATATTTATTTTTATTTTGTTATCATTTGCCATAGTAACTACTTCATCTATTTTTTCATCTATGTTTACAATTATTGAAACTTCTCTTTTTGTATCATTTCCATTTGTTATATATTTATTATATACATTACTAATTGTTATTTCTGGTATTAAATCTTTATATTTAAGCATTTTATCAGTATATTCGTTTATTTTTTTCATATTTTGGTAACTTTTATTTATATCAACTTCGCAACCATTTACACCAGGAGTAATTGTATCATTTTCTATTTTTGCATTAACACTTTCTATTTTATATGCATTTTTATTTTTCATAATACTTTTCATTATTGGATCTTCTTTTTTTATTATATTTGTTGCTGAATTTGTATAAATTAAACTTAATGCAAAAAGAATTAACATTAAAATATATTCTATTTTCTTTTTCATCAAACCACCTAATAAATTATATTTTATTTGTATAAAAAAATTCTAAATCATTTAGAATCTTTTTCATATAATCCAAGTAATTTCTTGTATATACCTGGTTCAATTATATCAATTGTGTTTAAAGATAACTCTAATGCTTTTTTATATTCACCTTTTATGAATAATAATTCTGCTTTATTAAGTCCATCGTCAACATATTGTTTTTTTGCTCTATATCTATTTCCATACATTATTGCATTTTCTGCTAATATTGCTGTTTTAACTAATTCATTTGATGTATTATGCAATTTAAATACTAAATCACGTGCTGTATCTACTCTTGTATTTAATATATCTATATTTATTGGTTTTTTATCTAATTCTTTTGTTACTTCTCTTAATGCTTCAATAGCTTCTTTTAATTCAATAAAATATATGTTAGGTATTAATGGAAGTTTATATTCTCTCATTTTAGATTTTGAACTTTCTAATAAGTTTTCCATATCAGTAAGTTGTTCTCTTGCTCTTTTTTCATCTTCTTGCATATTTCCTATTGATTGCATATAATTATCTAGTTTTTCTTCTACACTGGATAATTTGATAATAAGTAATTCTAATTCCTTATTTAATCTTGTATATGGGAAACTAGATGTTTTAGTCGTATCATATAGTTTATTAAAATCTTCATCTAAAGATAGTAACTCACTACTTAATTCATCTAATGAACTAAGTTGTTCTTCTGATAATTTATAATTATATTTAGCATCTACTACTCTCCCATATAATTTATTCATTACATCATTTATTTTATTTACTTTTGATTTGAATATTGTTATTGAATCTTCATATTCTTTTCTTGCTAATTTTTCTCTTTCGAAATCTGTAAATACTGAATCAGTATATTCTAACATTGTTTTTAGTTCAAATAGTACATCTTCTAAATTCAATACTCTTATTCTTGACATTATATCTTGTATCTTTTTATCTATTTCTTCCATATTATACTCAATATTTAGATAATCTAATTGATAACCATTTTTAACCATGTTTTCATATGAACTTTTTAATTCTGCAATCCTTTTTGGAATAATTGTAAGTGCAAGTGCAAGTGCACCTGGTATTTCATCTACAATTGTTTCTAAATGTTTAATAAGTGTATCTATTATATCTACTATTTTGTTTGCTTCTACATAATCTTGTTTTTCCATAAATACTTCAAAATCTTGAAACATTTTTTCTATATTTTCTATCTGCAATTCAACTGGTTTAGTTACTGGTTCAAAAGTATCTTTAGTTGTTTCAAATATGTGTATTATATCTCTAAATTTTGTTTTTAAATCTGTTATCATTATACGATTTCTCTCTTCACTAAGAGTTATTTCTTTTATTTCTTTTAATAATCTTGCTTTTAATTCTTTTGCTTCGTATAATTTAATTTCTATATTTGTTTTTTTACTTAGATAATCTTTAAAATCTTTTTGTTCTAAGAACAAATCTGCTTCTAATATCATATCATTAACATCTATTGTCATTTTTTCTTTTATGTCATCTATTTCTTTTTTCCAAAGTATATATTTTTCTTTTATAGATTTTGTTTTAGTTAAACTCTCTACTTTGGATAATTCCGTCATTATAGGAGCGTCTATTATTTCATTTTTTTCAACATCTAAATTATCTAATTCGCCTTTATATTTCTTTTTACTTGCATATTGTATTAAATTAAGTACTAATATTATTAATAGAATGGCTAGAATATAATAAGTAACAATTAACAATATAATATCATTCATAGAAATTCCTCCTATTATAAATACTATATACATTTTACCACATATTCTGACATTTTAGAACTAAATCTTGACTAAAATCATATTAAATATTATAATACATATGCTTTAAACATTTTAGCAGCATTATAATTAAGTTTGTAATGTGTTTGTTTTTTATATATTAGTAGCTAGCTGCTTAGTGAAAATAGTAATAAACACCCTATGAACTGAGATTATAATCTCTTGTTTAAGTAAACAAAAGAAAGGAGAAATGTTATGTCAAGGTATACTGGACCAGCTTATAAAAGAAGTCGTCGTGTTGGTATTTCAACTTTAGAAAATGGTAAAGAATTAGTTAAGAAACCATATGGACCTGGACAACATGGAAATGGTAGAAAAGGAAAATTATCTAACTATGGTGTTCAATTAGTTGAAAAACAAAAGATTAGATTTATTTATGGAATAAGTGAAAAGCAATTAAAGAAAACTTTTGAAAGAGCTGCAAAATTAAAAGGTATTCATGGTGAGAATATCCTTAAGTTACTAGAAAGCAGACTTGATAATATAGTTTATCGTATGGGTCTTGCTAGTACAAGAAGTGGTGCTAGACAATTTGTAAATCATGGTCACGTAAGTGTTAATGGTAGAAAAGTTGATATCCCATCTTATCAAGTTAAACCAGGTGATGTAGTTGCTGTTAGAGAAAACTCTAAAGATCATAAGGCAATGAAAGAATCATTAGAAAAAGTAACTAAGACAGTTGATTATGTTTCATTTGATAAGAATAAACTTGAAGGTACTTATATAAGATTACCTGAAAGAAGTGAATTATCAAGTGATGTTAATGAATCACTTGTTGTTGAGTTCTATAATAAGTAGTAAAAGAATGCATTTTATAAATGCACTCTTTTTTTATGATTCAATTTGTAACTTATATGGATCAGTATTTGTACCAGTACCACTTTCTATTATGACATTGTTTTTTAGATAGATTGAAGGAAAAATTTGATGCGAACGCCCAGCTTGTCCGCCATTATCTTCCTTTACATAAATTACCAATATATTATCAGAGATTCCTTCCCATGGAATTATCGACAAAGTCCAATAACTCTTGTTTTTATGCATCCAGTTATTGTTCGTACATATAAAATTATTTGAACTTTCTGCATTCAAATTTGTTTCACATATACTTTCACTACATGCATATGCCCAATCTGTTACATATGGTAGTGCTACATATCCTGTCTCCAAAAGGTTGTTCTTATCACATTATCATTACAAATACTACCACTTGTACATGTTTTAACATTTGTTCCTCTTTCTCTCTTATAAAATTCTAAAGTATCTGTTTTCTTAGAACTCTCTACTGCACCTATATTTCTTGTTTGGCACAAATGACAAATCTTTAAATTTATACTCTGTACCAATTTTTAGAACAAATCTTATAGTATTAGAATTAATATAACCATCTCTATCTTGTTCGCCTATAATTATTTTTTCTACTAAATTTTCAAATTTAACATCATCAAACATTTCCATTGGTTGTTCTTCTTTATTTATGATTTTCTCAATGTCTTTAAGTCTTTTAGATATATCTTTATTCTGTTTATCTTTATATTCTAACAGTTCAATTTGTTCATTTAGCATTTTTATTTTATTTGAAATTTCTTTTTCTTTTTCATTATAGACATCTTTGTTTTCTATTCTATAAAGTTTTAAATCAATTAAATTAGATAGTCTTTTTTGTAAAGTTTGTACTTCACTATAAAGTTTACTCAATTCCTTCTTATTATCTTCGCTAGTTATAGTTTCTTTTATTGCTTTTATTAGTCTATCTCTCGTTTTATGCTTTTGAGTTGTAATTGAGTTATAAACTTCAATAAACATTTCTTTTAATATATCTTCTCTAATTGTTAATGATTTGGGACATTTTTCCTTTAAAGTAACTTTATTATAACAAGACCAATAGAAATATTTCTTTCCTTTTTGATTACAGCTTATTCTATGGACATAATTTGAGCCACATATACCGCATTCAATTTTAGAACTAAATGTATATCTATAGCAATAATGTTTAGAATGATGTTCTTTCTCTGACATTTCATTTCTTCTTTTGTTTAATATTTCTTGGCATTTATTTCAAAGTTCTCTTGATATAATTGGAATATGATGATCCTTAACATAGTATTTTTCTTTTTCTCCATCTATTTTAATTCCATTTTGCAAAGTCAACCTTTTAGCTTCTGTTTTATACTTAGTCAAAGAACATAGTACTAACAAATCAATTAATAATATATCACTATCTATATTTATTTCCTTTGTAGGTATATCATTTATTAAAATCTTTTTCATTACCTATTTACAAAGTTATTTTTAACTAATATTTTTTGAACTAATTATTATCAAAGGAATAATCATTTCATCCCTCGTTAAACCAGAGTGATTTCCTAAGGTTTTTCGATAATATTCTTTTACATTTTGGGAATTTATAAAACAAAATCCAGGTTTACACAAACTTATAAATTCACCTAAACCTTCTTTTGAATAGTTATCTAATTTATATAAACTAAATATATTTTTTTTAATAAATTCACTTGTTTCAAATAAATACATTTCGTTTTTAAAATCCTTGTTAAATTCATTCACAAAGTCTTTTCTCATTTCTTCTTTGACATAATAAAAAGCTGTTCCAAAATCAATAGTAGGCTCCGAATAAAAATATTTATTATATTTATTATAATCCATTATAACATCTTCATGTATATTTATTTGCCCATGATCAGCTGTTACAATTATTGTTAAATCATCTATTTTTGATAATTTTTCAACTAAAGCACTTATTTCATTCAATTTTCTAAAAACTTTTTCGTCATCAATTCCATAATCATGCTCAATGCTATCAATATCTGGCAAATATAAATAGGTAAAAGTAGTTTCATAATTTAAACATTCTTTTTTAAAGATATCAACAATATCATTAAAATCCTTATATCCAAATCTATTTTTTTTAAACGATACAAAATCAGAATAAATGCTATCATTAATATCTTTCGGAAACAAAATGGTTGTTTTGCAATTAAGATGTTTTAATTTCGATTCTGAAATAAATATATCCTTAGGAGAAATTCCAAAATTAGACAATGGTTTATTACTACCTCTTTCCAAAAAAAGTAATGGATAATAATTTACATTTTTTGGTCTATAGTAATTATACCAACCCCAAATTCCATGTTCCGAAGGATATTTAGCTGTAACTAATGAAGTAAGAACACAAGCAGTTGTGCTAGGAAAAACAGTTATCATATCACTAACTTTATTTTTTTTGATAATGTTATCATCAGGTATCTTTTCTATGATATTTGATCCCATTCCGTCTGATAAAATTAATAAAGTGTGTTTATTTTTCGGAATCAATTTTTGAAATTTTTCAAAATTTTTATTGAAATCAGATTCTATTCCATAACAACTATACAAGTATTTAGCTAAATCAACAATATTCAAATTATTATAATCAGGAATTACAAAATCATTTTCTATAAACACATTATCAAATTTATTCATAATTAATATCCCCCATCAACTATTATTGTTTGACCATTTACATATGATGACTCATCGCTTGATAAAAAATATATAACATTTGCTATTTCTTCTGGTTTTGCAAATCGTTTTAGTAAAATTTTTCTCTTTTCTTCTTCCAACAATTTAGTGGGAAGATCTTTATTCATATCAGTATCAACCCATCCTGGAGCAACAGAGTTAACATTAACATAAGGAGAAAATTCCACAGCTAGATTTTTTGTCATAGATATCACTCCCGCTTTTGCCGCATCATAATCTATAGTAGTAGGTGTGTATGAATTTATACCATTTGTAGAAGAAATATTTATTATTTTTCCTGTATGCTCTTTATACATTTCAAATCCAAAATATTTGCTCATTAAAAAAACACTAGCTAAATTAGCACCTATAATAGCATTAAAGTCATCTATTGTTCTGTCTCGAAATTCTTTATCAGAAATAACTCCAGCATTATTTACTAAAACATCTATTTTTTTATATTTTTTATACACTTCATTTTTTAACTTAATCACATCTTGTTCGATCTTAACATTTGCTTTAATAAGAGTAATATTTGCTGAATATTTCGAAATCAGCTCTTCTTTTAATTTCTCTGCCAAATCATCATTATTCAAATAATTTATTATTACATCGTAACCTGATTTTGCGAATTTAATAGCAGTAGCTCGTCCTATTCCTCTTGTAGCACCTGTTATAAGTACACACTTATTCAAATTGAATTATCCCCTTTCTTTTTATTTTACATTCTTTTTGGCTGTTCTATGCCCATAACATCTAATAATTCAGAACTAGTATTATAAACGGTTTCAACCAAGCCTAACCATGATTGTTTTATTTTGTCATTTGTTTGAGCTAAAATATGATTTGAAGCATAAAAATTATTAAAAATATTAATTAATTGATATAAATATTCTGCTATTTCATTAAGAGATTTATCCTTAAATGCCTTATCTAAAACAACTGGAGTTTCTAATAATTTTAATGCAATGTTCCTATCAAAATCATTCACAAATACATTTATCGGACCTATTTCTACATTTTGTTCTTTAGCTTTCATCAATAATGTTTTCATTCTAATTGTAGAATACAATAAATAAACACCGGTTTTTCCGTTAAAATCACTAAACTTATCTTCATCAAATATATAGTCAGTACTTCTGTTAGGAAGTAAATCAGCATATTTTAAAGCCCCAACTGCTATTAAATCAGATATTTCATCTCTTGCATCACCAACTATATTTGGGTTTAATTTTTTTAATGTTTCATGTTTTATAGACTCAATTAGGGCAGAAAGCGTCATAACACTCCCATCCCTAGTTTTAAATGGTTTGCCATCTTTGCCATTCATTGTACCAAATCCAACGAATTCTAATTTTACACTTTTCGGAACAATACCTGATTTGTAAGCAGCTCTAAAAACTTGTTCAAAGTGCAATGATTGTCGTTTATCAACTACATACCAGATTTCATCTGGTTTAATACTATTAACTCTATCCCATAATGTTGCTAAATCTGTTGTTTCATATGAAATAGCACCATTAGATTTAATTAACAATAATGGTGGAATATTAACAGTATCTCCTGGTAAACTAACATCCATAACCAGAGCACCATCACTCTCGTATACTAATCCTTTTTCTTTTAAATAATTTATTACATCTAAAACATATTTATCAGAATCACTTTCTCCATTCCATAAATCAAAAGATACATTCAATTTATCATACAAACGTTTTATTTCTGATATTGAAATAGCTATAATTTGTTTCCACAATTCATAATAACCTTGTTGCTTTTTTTGTAATTTTGTTGTAATATCCCTTGCCTCTTTTAAATACTGTTCATCAATTTTAGCCTTTGCGCTTGCTATTGGATAAAGCTTTTCCAAATCTTCATTGCTAATAGGGCATCTTTTTGGATATTCTCCATTAAAATTTTCATCAAAATAAACCCAATCTGGATGTTTTTTCTTCAATTCCAACATTATTAATCCCATTGGGCGTCCCCAATCGCCTAAGTGAATATCACTTATAACATCATAATTAAGTTGTTTACTTAATCTTTTTAAGGCTTCTCCTATGTTGGCACTACGCAAGTGACCAACATGAAGAGTTTTTGCAACATTAGGTCCACCATAATCTATAACTATCTTTTTTCTTTTTATTGTATTTTTATCATAATTATGATATTTTCTAGTAGATTCGATATAATTAGATAATAGTTTATCAGAAAAAGTTATATTTATAAAACCAGGCCCAGCCACATTTACATCCTTATAATCATCATCATCACACATTTTTTCTACAATTAAGTTTGCTATTATTCTTGGATTTGTTTTACTCATTTTAGCTAATTCCATAACTCCATTAAATTGATACTGTCCTAAATCCGGTCTCGAAGACGGAACTATATTTACATTTTCAATTGAATATCCACATTCTAAGATAATTTTCTTCAGTTTTTTTTCTTGTTCTTTTATAAAATTTATCATATTAACACTCCTTTTTGTTTTTGCTATTGTATCACCTTTTTTTATCGTTGTAAACGATTATAATAATTGTCTTTTTTTTATACATTTTCCCAAAAAACCATCATCTAATTCATCAATAATATCATTATACATCTGTGGTGTTTTTTCAAAATCAAGTTTTCTTCCAAAAAATAGGAGATCATTGCATGACAACGCAATCAAACACTTCATATAATCTCTATCATCTCTAATTTTGTCATTCTTTTTCAACGTTTCAAATATTGCTTCACAAAAATCTGGTACAAATTTTTGAAATTTTTTTTCATATTCCATTAAATTTTTTTGATCCCCAATAATGTTGATTTTTTTGTCAGTAAATATTTGGGTGTAAAATAATGAATCAAACGTATCAGAATCATTAATTACATTAAAATTAACATTATAATTATTATCAATTATACTTTCTAATTTTTCTCTAGTTACTACTTCTCCCGGATACAAAACATCAGGAAATTTTCCATACATATAATGAAATTTAAAATACCAATTTCTAAATTCATTAATAGCGAACTTATCTTCTCCGTCTAAACATACAAACATATCAACATCAGAGGTTTGTTTTTCGAGTCTTTTTGCATAAGAACCAAAAATAAACGAAAAATTTAAATTACTACCAAAAAGTGTTCTAATTCTATCTTCATATTCACTCAACATTATTTTTTTTAATTTTGTATCATTTTTAACATTATATTTTGATAAACTTTGTGCCGAATTAACAAAACTTTCATTATTGTAAAAATCATTAATTTCTCTATTAATAAGTAATGGTTTATTAATGGTAACTCCTTTATATGATAAATATGATGTGTTCTTACCATAGCCTCCATATTCACAAAAACCATTGTCTATATCAGACACAATTTCATTATTCAACACTAATGATGCTGGTAACTTTTCAATATATCTTGAATTTCCAAACAAAGAAATATTCATATTTTCATCTTTATATTTCTGATTTGAAAAATATTTTTTTAAATCATTAACATTATCATATAACATTATTCTAAACACCGGCGCATAATATTCATCATAATTAGATTTTAAGTCAGAAAATTTTTTTGTCACAATAATAGGGTCAATTGTTTGGTTTGGTATATTTATATTGCCTCCAAATTCTACATATGCTTTATCTCTAATCAAGAGATTAATAACATCCTTAAAAACTTCCAATTTTTTTATAGTTGTTTTTTGTTCTAATCTATTATATATGGCAGTTAATAACTTTTTTTTAAACTCCGGGTACATAGTGCTCTTACATAATATTACATTTGGCTTAGCGCAATCTTGACCATAATTAAACATTATAGAATCAGCAATTTTTTCACTCGCAAGTTCTAAATTGGCATCATTTGCTATAATGGCCGGGTTTTGACCAACACCAAAATATATAAATAGTGTATTTGATGAAAGTTCTTTCGTTAATTTCTCAGCGTTAGATGGCTTGCCTATAAATATAACTACATCTGAATTTTTAACAAGATTCTTATTATAGTCAAACCTAGTCCCCTCAAATAGGTTTATATTATACGAATCCAATTTGAGTAATTTATGAAGTTTTTTTGATATTTCAAGTGTTTTTGTTGAAGGCCTATAATTACATGTATCGGCGTTTAATCTTGGGATTATCACATATGTTATTAAGGAATATAATGGCAAATTCATCGGCAAATATGATGAAATCACTTTAATTTTTTTTTCAGAATATTTTTGACTATGCCCTAATGCTTTTATACATAATTCTATTTCTTCACTAGCCACAGATTTGTTTTCTATTATTGACAAAATCTCTATTATTTCTCTTTTATTTTTCAAAATATCATTTTTTATTTTATCTAGCATAATTTTTATCTCCTATTAAATTCTCTTATTTTTCTTTTTGCATATGTTGTGACTGCCTTATCTTCCCAATCCTCTCTTGGTCCATATGATAAGTCATCAGTAATTATTTTTACTCTGTCTTTATTTTTTAGTTCTGTCATTACATCAACATATTCATTATTAACTTGTGCTGCCACCATTGTATTACCAACATCAGTATGAATTTTATAAGCAAAATCTATCACACTAGCTCCCTTTGGAAGTTCCATTATTTCTCCTTTTGTTGTATAAACATATATCTTATTTGAAAACAGTTCATTTTTAACTTGATTTATAAACTCTTTATTATCTCCAAAAACTTTGTTTATTTCTACTAAAGAATTGAAAAATTGATATTTGCCGCTTAAATCTTTTTGCATAACTTCTCTTGCATTACCTTTTTCTATATCCCAGTATGTAGATAATCCGAATGAAGCTATCTTATCCATATCAAAAGTTCTTATTTGAGTTTGAACCAATCTATCATCTGGTCCAAAAACTGTTGTATGCAAACTTTGATACATATTTGTTTTTGGATTACAAATATAATCTTTAAATTTATCATTTATTGGATGATACTCATTATGTATTAAATATAATGTTCTATAGCAATTTTCTACTTCATCTACCATTATTTTAAGTGCCAACAAATCATGTATATCAGATAATTTATGACCCTCATTTAATCTTTTATATATGCCATAAATATTTTTAGTTCTTATCTTTATCTCATTAGGTATGTTTTTATCATTTAATAAAGTTTCTATCTTATATAACATTTCTTTTAAGCAATCATTGCTCGATTCTTCTAATCTTAATTTTCGTTCTTCTATTTTTTTATACATATCTGGTTTAAGATATTGTAATGATAAATCCTCTAACTCTGATTTTATTCTATAAGCACCTATATAATAAGCAAGTGGAACAAATATTTCCATAGTTTCAAGTGCATTTTCTTTTTGCTTAAATTCCGATTTAAATTGTAATGTTCTCATGTTATGAAGTCTATCAGCCAATTTAATTATAATTGTTCTTACGTCTGTTGTTATCCCTGTAATAATTTTTCTTGTATTAGCTAAATTCTGATCTTCTTTCGAAGAAAAGTTCATTTTGCTCATTTTGGTTACTCCATCGACTAAATTAGCGACATCACTGTTAAAGTTTTCCGCTATTTCTTCTTTAGTCACTTTTGTATCTTCTAAAGTATCATGAAGTAGTCCAGCACATATTGTATCTCTATCTGCATGCATCTCTGCCAAAATATATGCAACATTTAATGGATGACTAATATATGGTTCGCCACTTTGTCTCATTTGCCCCTTATGCAATGTATCAGCGTATTCGTAAGTTCTTTTAACAATTTCTACTTCTTCAGGATTATATTCTCTTAATTTATTCAATAAATCTTGTAATGTAATACTGTTATTCATTCAAAACACCTCCTACAAATAAAATAACGGTGCCAAAAAACACTATATTATAATGTAATTTCGGTCACCGTTATTATCTTATTACTAATTAAGTCTAAAAGAGAACATGAGTAAATAATGTTAGTATAATATTTATTCCTAGCACTGATTTTTTTGATTAAATCTAATAATTCCATTATAGAATCTTTTTTCATGCAGTCTCCTCTTAAAAATAATTAAATTAAATTTTAGCATACTTTTAATATTTGTCAATAGATTTTTTAAATAAATGTTGACTATTTTAACATTTATCTACTTAATTCAAAATCATCTTTTTCCTTACTATCATAATCTAATTCCGAATGTTTCATTCGGACATATTCTTTTTCAAAACCAACATAATTAAATAACTCGTCTTCTTTTGTAGTATCTAATGATATATTAACTACATCTTTTCTAGTAAAGTTTTTATTATCATAATGTGCTATTATTTCGTTAGTAGAAGTATGATTACAATAATAACAGTTGGAAAAATAAAAGAGAAATATATAAGAGAAGGTATAGATGAATGTTTAAAAAGATTAACAAAATATGCGAAAATAGAATTAATTGAATTAGATGATGAATGTTTTGATAAAGAAAAAACTTTAAAAAAAGAAGCAGAAAAAATAGAGAAAAAATTAAATAAAAAGTCATTTATTATTACACTTGAGATAGAAGGTAAACAACTAAATTCATTAGAATTTGCTAATTTGATAGATAAAATAACAGTTAATAATAGTGACATAACTTTTATAATAGGTGGTTCTTATGGACTTTCTTCTGATATAAAAAAGTTATCTAATTATAGATTATCATTTTCTAATATGACTTTCCCACATCAATTATTTAGATTGATATTTGTTGAACAATTATATAGAAGTTATAAAATACTTAATAATGAAACATATCATAAATGATATATGTTTTAGCCCATATATAGGGGCTTTTTATTTATTAAAAAAAAGAGTGATTCAACCACTCTAATATTTTAATATAAAATATTTTTTCTTTCCTTTTCTTATTACAACATATTTGCTATCTATTGTTGTGTTATTGTCTATTATATAATCTAATTCTGTTATTTTATTTCCATTAATTGATATACTGCCCGTTGTTATAAATTCTCTTGCTTCTCTTTTTGATGAACATATTTCATATTTAACTAGTATATCTACTATATTTAATCTTTCGTTTACATTATAAACAGGGAATCCTTTAAATGCAATTTCTATTTCGTTTGATGTAAGTTCATTTACTTTTCCACTAAATAATACTTGACTTATTTTTTCTGCTTTTTCATATTCTTCTTTTCCGTGCAAATCAGTTATTATTTCTTTTGCTAATGTTTTTTGTGCTAACCTTAGATGTGGATTTTCATTGTGTTTATTCATTAATTCCATTATTTCTTCTGGATTTAGAAATGTAAATATTTTTAAATATGATTCACACATGCTATCTTCTGTATTTATTAGGTATTGGTACAAATCATATGATGATGTTTTGTTTATGTCTAACCATAATGCATTTCCTTCTGATTTGCCAAATTTATTCCCGTGGGAATCAAGTACAAGTGGCATTGTAAATCCATATGCATCTTTTCCTGTTTTTTTCTTAATTAAATCAAGTCCAGTTGTTATATTGCCCCATTGATCGGAACCCTCTGCTTGTAATATACAGTTTTTTTCTTCAAATAAGTGTAGGAAATCATAACCTTGAATTAATGTGTATGAGAATTCTGCATATGTTATACCTGTTTCTAATCTTCTATTTATAATGTCTTTTGCAAGCATATAGTTTACATTTATATATTTACCTACATCTCTTAGGAAATCAATATAATTCATGTCTTTAATCCAATCATAGTTGTTAACTATTTCTGCTTTCCCATCAAATATTTTATCTACTTGTTTTTTTATACCTTCTAAGTTGTTTTTTAGGACATCTTTATTCATTATTTCTCTTTCTGCTGTTGGTCTAGGATCTCCTATTAAACCAGTTGCGCCTCCTACTAAAAGTATTGGATGATGTCCATAATTTGATAATCTTTTTGCAGTAAGTAATGATGAGTAATGTCCTAAATGCAAGCTGTCTGCTGTTGGATCTGTTCCCCAGTAAAATGTAATTTTTTTATCGTTTAGGATATGTTCTAAGTCATCTCCTGCTATATCTTTTATTAAACCTCTCCATTTTAATTCTTCAAATAATTTCATAATTCCTCCTAGTAATTATCGTCTGATAATCTTTTTTCTACTATTTCTTGTTTTTTATAGCATGCATCTTTTATTTCTTCTTCAGTTATATTTAGTAGTGTTGATATGTATATTAAATTTGAAAACACTTTTTTTACACTTAATATATTTTTATTCATTATATTAGATGCATCTTTAAATAGTTAATTAAATATTTCTAATATGTTACTTGTTTTTGAATGTTCGACTAACTCTAAATTTATATTTAAATAATTAAACATCGATAGTGTCATTATTAATGCATCTGCATATTCTTCTTTTAGTTTATCTTTATCGGGATTTTTTATAGACCAATATTTGAAACATTTTGTTTCGTTTAAAAACTCTGCTATTTCAGTTATTAAACTAAGACAGTTTTTTTCGAAGTAATTTGGTTCATTATCTTCGTATTTTTTAATAAATATTTCGTCTATTTTTGTATTTCTTTTCAATATATCTTCCCACATATTAACAACTCCTATAAAAAATAAAAAATCTATAATCTAAGGGTTCATTTGAACGGTACCACCTTAGTTCATAGATTCTATGCACTTTTAATCTTTAACCCGATTAGGGATTGATAAGTATTTCATTTAATAATTTGTTTAGTTTCCATCCCCACTAAATCTCTATATTTCAAATTATTAAACTACTAATAATCTCAATTTAAGTATAGTATATTATCTTTTGTTATAAATGTCAAACTATATTTATTGTTAATGAAAGTGTATTATTATCATATTTTAAGTTAACTATATAATTTTCTTTTACAAATGCTTCTCCATTAAATGTAAAGCCATTTTGTTCAAGTAATGATATGTAACTGTTGTATGCTGTTTCTTTTATATTTGTTAATTCATACATTACGTGTTTATTACTTATTTCCATATATCCTAGTTTTCCTTCTTTTAGAGGTGGTACTATATCACTAAATAGATTTTCTGGTAACACATTTATTGGATTTGGTTTTGGTACTTCTATTATTATGTCTTCTTTTTTTGGTATTTCTTTTGTAGTTTCGGTATTTTTATTTGTATTTCCTGTTTTTATTGTTTCATTATTATTGTTGTTTTGTGGTTCTTTTACATCTATTCTTTCAACACTGTTATATTTATTATTTATAGATTCAGTAGAATAATTATAATTATATACTTCAGTACCTGCTTTTACCCATTTATAATCTTCATTTGAATAACAATTTTCTAGTATTTTAGTGTAATCTGTTTCGTGATTATTTATTGCATATTGTATAAGTTCATGCTGTTTGCCTGAACCATATCCTGCATTTGTAACTTTATCTCCATCTAAAGATAATACTTTTCCTGATGTTAGATATGCTGCTAATTTGGCTAGTTTTGCCCATTTTTGTACAGTTTCTGCATCTGCAGTTCTTTCTCCATTTCCTTTTAAACGGGAAGCGTTAAACCATTGTTTAGAAGAACCAGCTTCTATTTTATGATCTTGTGCGTGTCTAGGAGATTCAACTGTTTGTGCAATTCCATATGATCTTGCTAAAACTGCGAATGCCATCATTGATGCAAGCATTTCTTCATCAGTAGCAACTTGTCCATTATTGTTTTTTCCTTCGTAATATCCTTCATAATACATTCTAGCTACTGATTCACCTAATATTACTCCTGCTACATATTCATCTATAGGATAAGAGCCAATTGCATTTTTTGTTTTTTCATCTATTACATTTATCATGATACTATTATCCCACGCTGAATCAAAGTCAATATTGTCAATGTTATCAAGTGCATATCTTAAATCATAATTATAGTTTGTATTAGGTAGTGTTGAAATATTTGTAATTCTATTTGAACCATCATCGTAACCATTATTTAATATATTAATTATAGTTTGTTTATCAAAATTGGCTAAATTTCTCTTGTTATATTGTGCAATTAATTTAGTCATTGTTTCTTCTTTTAAATTTCCAAAATAATTTTTGTATACTTCTGGTGGTATATAGTTATTATCTTGATATTGTGCTCTGCTTTGGGATTTACTTGTATTTCTATATAATGCACTCATATCATTAAGTAAGTACCCTTTTTTAGCACATTCTTCATATGTAAGATATTGTATTCTTGCACAAGCAGATTCTTCTGAAATCCAGTATCCTTTACCTGTATTTTCAAGAATAACTATCATGTGTCTTTCATTGTTCATTATGTCTCCAGAATTACCAGTTTTATAATTTGGCGAACTGCTATTTACTTGAATTCTATCTTCTTGTGTTATTCCATCTACACCTCTTTTATATTTTTCTACTGCTCTATATCCACTATTATCTCCAGTAATTCCTACACATCTACATAACCAATCGTAATAGTTATTACAGTCTAATGTTCCAAGCATATTGCTATCTTTACTATTTCCTAGATAGAATCCATGTTTTCCTTTGCTATCATAATTTCCACCCAAATTATAATCAAGTGCTAAACCAAACATTGCTAAAAGACCAGTAAAGGAATATGCCATATAAGCAACACCTTTACCAGTATACATTAAATCTTCATCTACTAGTTTTTCTATGAATGCCTCATTTAGTTTATTTAAATATTCTTCATTCATTCCTGCTTCTTTTAAAGCTTCATATGGATTTTGTATTTCTTTTAGTTGCGTATAGTAGTCGTTACCATTAATAGCTACTAAGACCTTCATATAGGAATCTGACATATTTACTAAATCTTCACATGTCACTTCTCCATTTAGTATCCAACTTTTTAGTTTTGATTTGAAATCACCATTTGAAATTAATATAATAAATTCCCATTCGTTTATTACTTTTGGAATATTATAAATTCTATCTAATTCATTATTAAGATTATTTAAATAGCTTGAGATATTATTATTTATATTAATATAAGATAATAAATTATTTATAGAAGATATGTTTTCTTTTATTTCGTTTGCATAAGATATTGCAATATTAATACAATTTTTTAAATCATTTATGGCAATCTCATTATATATAAATTTGTTATTCATACTATCACCCGCTACATTCTTATACATTTGTAGTTTTTTGTAATTGTGTTATTTCATTTTTCCAAGTAGCAATATTTTTTTGCAATTCTTGTATTCTTGTATCAATAGATGGATTAATTTCCTCTATATTTGCTTTAGCATTCTTTATATTATTTGAAATTTCAGATATTGATCCATCGTCTGCTGATTTGCCATTAATTATTAAACCATCGCTTATCAAATCAGAAGCTTCTTCTAACTTGCTTGTACAACAAATAATGTTTTCCGACAACTCAGATATTGCTGTTTTTAATGAATTACACTTTTCTATTTCGTTATTTGCTCTTTGAATGGCAGCATTTATTTCACTAATAGTTGTCATAAATACCTCCTACATATTACTTTTCTTCTAACTTATTTAATACCTCTCTTGTTACATTAGCAAGTTCTCTTTTTACTGTTTTTGCAGCATTTTCAATTACTGGTTGTGATGCTTTTTTTGCCATTTCTACAAGTTCTTCTGCTTTTACTTTTAATAAATCACATTTTTCTTTGGCTATACTTAAAACTTTTTCTTTATCTAAACTTCTAAGTTCTGCTTCTATTTCATTTAATTTATTTGATATATTTTCTTTTATTTCATTAGCATCTAATTTTCTTACTTTATCCCATAAGTTAGATATTTGATTAGCAAGTTCCTTTCTTGTTTCACTACCACTTTTAGGAGCAAATAAAAATCCTAATCCTAGTCCAACTAGTGCTCCTCCTAAGAAACTAAATGTTTTTCCTTTTTTACTCATAATCTTCTTCCTCCTCTTTTTTATTATATTTTCTCTTTCCAATCTTTAGTACAAAATTAGTTATGCCATCAACTATTCTATTGGTTGCATAAGAAATTTTATCTGTACAAAAATCAATTACATTAAAAACTCCATTTAAAGACTTTACTTTGTTATCTACATCATCAACTATTTTATCTACTTTTCCTAATATTTTTATAAGTTTTACACATAGTACTATTAAAGTTATAAGTAAAGCAATTGCAGCAACATAAAGCAACAACGGAAGAATTAATTTTGATATTTCTAAAAAACTCATTCTTTTTCATCTCCTTCTTCATCTTTATACATACTATCAACTAAAGAATAAAAATCATCGTTTGTATCTTTTAGTAAGTCATCTATTGACTTTATTTTTTCGTCTACTTGATTAGATAATTCTTCATTATTAAAATCATCTTCTTTTAATTTATCTTTGAATAAATCTATTATTTCATCTGATTCTTTTTGATTTTCTTTATTTTTTTCTTCTCTTGTTGTAGCTTGATTACCATATGCTTTTTTTATAACATAATCTATATCAACCTTATCTTCACTATCTGTAAGAAGTCCATCTTTAGAACTGATTTCATCCTTCGTATAATTTTTATCCAATACTCCATATACTGGAGAAATAACTGGGGAAGGTTTAAATGTTTTCTTTTGCGGTTTTACTTCTCTTTTTATCTCTGGTTCATATTTAGTATTTTCTCTTTCTAACACATTTATACTTTTACTCTTTTTTCTTTCTTCTTTGAAATCATCTTCTTCAAATATAATAGGAAATTTAAATTTTTGATTAGTTTCAATTAAATCTCTATCACTAACTACATCTTCTTTTGTTATTTGCGGAATTTCTTTTACAACTTCTTCCTTTTTTGTTTCTTCTTTTACTTCTATTTTCTTTGGAATACTTTTATATGATTCCTCTGATTCAATTTCTTCTTCCTCTATAAAAATATTTTTTAACTTATCAAAAAGTCCCATAATAATCCACCTTTCTTATTCAACTTGTTTACCGATATTTCCTTCGGTATTTTTTTCATCTACATATTCATCGTACTTATTTATGTAATCTATAAAATTTCCTTCTTTTTTTGGAACATAGAAATCAAATGTTTCTTCTTTAAGTTTTCCTCTATCATCACCTATTGCATAGTTTGTAATTGAATCGTTAAACTTAATTGAATTAAGTATGTAACAAATATTTACAATTGAATTTTTTAAGTTTTCCTCGCTTGCATATGTTTCTATGCTGGCATAGTTATAATAAACATATATTAAATATTTATCATTTTCCTTTTTTATATTTGCATATCCTGTTTTGTTATTATAATCAAAGCTTTTAGAGAAATATAGTGAATCATCTAATTCATAATCTATATTATTTTTATAGAAGTAACCAACCGCATCAATATATAAATAATAATAATTTCCATTTGAATATAGTTCTTCATTGTATTCTTTACTTTTTACTACTTTTACACCTCTAGGTAAATAATATTTGTAGCCATTAGTTGAGTGATTGGCTAAATTAGTATTATTGGCTAAAAATGTATCAAATAATTTGTTTATATCCATTTCATTATATTTACTCTTGTATTCACATCCACATAGGGTAAGGATAAAGAGTAAAAGTATCAAAACTTTTTTCATAAGTTCACCTACTCTTCTACATTATATCACGATAAGAAAAAAATATCTATAAAAAGATATTTTTAAATTTACAATTATTAACTTTGATTTAAATTATCCCAAAGGATTTATTTTAACATTAGTGTTTGCTGCGCTCCAGCATTGTTTCCATTCATCTCCGCCTACCCAGCCAGTAATAACTGAAACTAATAAAACTAATAGGAACACTGCTACTGCTGCAATTGCTCTTTTAACTAAAATACTTGTAGCCGCTTTGATTTCTTTTTCTTCTCCAGCCATAACTGCTTTACCTAAATCAATAGTTCCAAATATTATTAATAGAACTGGTATACCAATTTGCATAATTTTTAGTACAGTTTTTAAAATTCCAATTATACTAAGTAGTTCTGAATTCTCACATAAACTCATAGTTCTTCCTCCTTTATAACAATTTAATTTTATAATATATGTTTATAATTGTCAACTTCTACGTTTAAATATACCAAATAATTTGTTATTATTAGACATTTCTCTTGGTTCTACTCTTTGTTTAAGAAAGCCCAATTTTACTAAGAAATTATCAAGTATTTCACTTGGATATCTGTCATTTAAAGGAGGAATGGAATAAAATATTTTAATTCCTGACTCCATCTCAAATTCTCTAATATCTTTTTCAGATAATAAGCTTTTATTTAAAATGACCTTTTTACTTAAAAGAGTTGGTAATTTTTCTCTATTCCTTGATACGAATTTATTCATTTTTATAATTGATGGTTCAATTAAATATAGAACTTCATTGCATGCTTTTTCTTGATCAGATTTATTTAAATCAATTAAAACAATATCTACATTTCCATTTAATTTTAATAATTCTTTTCCTAAGTCTTCACTAGTTGTTGATATCATATCTTTGTCGCTATAAAACAAAAAATCTCGTGAATCAATTTCAATTGCTTTAACTACATAATTATTTTGCAATTGCCTTTTAAGCATAAAAATTAATGATGAACTTCCTGCATTTTCAGTTAGATTTTTAAAGCCAATAACTTTTGTTCTGTTATTTTCTACTCTCATCATAGAAAATGGTTTATCTTCTATTTGGTGCATTGATGCAACATCTTTGTATGAATTAGGATGATTAAGTAAATATATAACACCATCTATATTTTGTGTAAAATTATATATACCCATGGATATGAGTTTTGAAATATATTCACTAGAAGAGGTTTCTGCTGAACCATCAAGTAGAATAATTATTTTACTCGTATCTAAATGTATAGATAAATTTTGTATATTTTTTACATCTTTATAATCTCTGATTGCAGTAATATCCAATATCATTCTTTGGTAAAAAAAGTTTTCAAATATAGAAATAATTTCTTCTACTGAAAACTCTCCTTGAATCTTTTTAATTACATCTATTTGAAGAGAAGACAAAAGATTGTTTGCCTTGTTAGACACGATTACATTCATAAATACACCACCTTACATGCTATAAATAACTTTTGTTTCCCCGGATACTGGAAAATTAGTTAATCTTCCAACTATAGGAAAGTCAAAAGAAACATACGTAGTAACTTTATAATATGTCCCTCTTGTTGATGTCAATTCTTCAATGCAATAACCACCTACGCTTGCAGCGTTTATACAATCTTCTTCAACCATCATGTTGCCATTTGCTTTATAATAACCAACACTAGCAACATATTCTTTTATATGCTCTTCAGCAAGATCATAACCTTCATATGCTTCTATCAGATTTATAATCTGATTTTTTACTCTAAAAGTAATAGAATAATTAACTGCAATTGCCATAAAGCATACGTAAATTACTATGAAAAACATTACTAATTTTATCAATAGAGCTCCACCAACTGCTTCTCTCATTCTATCACCTCTTTATTATATTAAATCTGTTTCTACTATTTCTACATAACCTGTAGCATTAGGATCATTACCATCATTATCATTTATACTGCCTCTTATTTTGTCTTTAATTGAAGGCCATAAAGCCCAGAAGAATGCAAGTACAGCTCCTAATGCTAATATTGTGATAAGGGTTAAGTTTAACTCACCTGTAGCAGCTTTCATATTTTACCTCCTTTACTTTTATTTTTTATATTATATATCATATTTATACACAAAGCAATTATTGTTTACACTTTTTTACGAAAATGATTGTAACATTGATATTAAAAGTAATAACATTACTCCTCCACCAACTGCACCCAGCATTATCATTGTCTTGTTTTCCATTACTTGTAATCTTTCTTTATATCTTGTTTCTCTTGCTTTATTTTGAAGTGCTGATACACTTTTTGAGAACATTACAAGTTGTTCATGTTTATTTTCCTGGGAACCAAGACCTAATCTATATAATAATCTCATCATTCTCATTGAATCATTTACTGGATATTCTTTAGCGAAATCCATATATGGTTCAACAGTTGAATCTCCTTCATTTATTCTTTCTACTAAATTTCTTAAACCAGATCTAAATATTTCTGGTGCACTATCAATACTTTTTGCTAATGCTACTGGTATTGTATAATGCTGTGCTAATACTTCTAGTGTTTTAAGAAAATATGGTAATTGTAAATTTATCTCATGTAAATGTTTTTTGTAATAGGTTTTTAAACTACTGTATGATGATTTGAAAACAACAAATCCAACTACAAATGCAGCTAATACATTTAAAAAAGATAATTGAGTAATAAATAAGAATATAAGAAATACTATTACTATAAATGCATTCTTTGTTCTTTTTTGAAAAAGAACGTTAGGATCTACATCTTCTCCATACTTACTTCTAACTAGAAAATCATAATCTGATTCTTTTAATTTGTCTAAAAATGCAGTATTTTCTTGTATAAATTGTCCACTATTTATTTTTTTATTCTTCTCTAATATATAAAGAATAATTATACCAACTACTAATATCTCCATTATTCAGCACCTACATTCTCATTATAATATTTTTCACCATTTAGTAAGAAATAACTATTAATTATAATAATTGCATGTAATAATATTCTAACTACTGTTTGATCTAATAATTTTAAATACGAATCCATTCCAAGCAGATACTGAATTAACATTACCATCAAGTATAATAGGATTCCATATCTTAAAAATGATTTATGAAATGCAGATCTATCAATTCTATCTCTATAAACACCTTCTACTAGTGCATCTATATCTACAAGCATTGCATCTAGTGTATCTTTAGCATCTAATGAGCCCTCTTGTGTAATTTGATAAAATAATTGATGCATATTTTTTACTATATGATAGTCATATTTTTTATCCATATATTCTATTGATTCTTTTACTGACCCATTTACATAGGACATATCTATCATATGTTTTACATCACTTAAAACGGGATCTTCTAATACTCCAGATGAATAGACACCTTCTAATGATTTTACAAATGATTCAGTTACAGCAAATTCCATTATTGTATTTGTTGTATATACTTGGATTTGTTCAAAAATAAATTCGCTATATACTCTTTTACATCTTAAGTAAGCTAAATATGGAATAACTAATACTGCTACTACTACATAAAAAATACTTATTATTATGCTGTAAAAATATAAATATGAAACTATAAACGCAGCACCTGCAAACATTATTACTTGCACTGTATATTGTTTTGGGGTATATTCCATGCCGAGTTCTTTTACTTTCTCTCTTATTTTTTTAAATGAGTAGGGTGCAAATTTATCATATGCTTCTCCTACTTTTCCAACTATAAACTTATATGTAATAGCACCTGTATTTTTTCTATAAATTACTATAAATAGAGCAATAATGAGTATTAGTAAAAATTCCATAGTATACCTCCTTTATTATATCTCTAGTATTTCTTCACTTAATTTTGATTTCACAGTTGGTGTACTTGTAACATCTTCCTCTTGCTTTACTATAACATCTTTAGGAAGGATTACACCCTGTGCTGATAAATAATCCAATAGATATCTAGTTGGATTTGCATAATAAACTTGTCCAGTTGGTGTTTTTTTATAAATTATATTACTTTTTGCGTTATTCTCATCATCAACATAAAATTCGCAAACTTCACAAACTTCACGAATAAATCGTTGTGTATTTTTATCTTGGTATCCTCTTATATGAACGCCTATTTGAACATATCTATAAACTGATTTTAAGAATTGATCAATATCAAGGTTAGTTTCAAGCAAACTATACATACGATTTGGTATTGAAGCGGCTTTATCAGCATGTATTGTAGATATTATATAGTGTCCTGATGAAATGGAATTACGCACAGCCATTACCGCTTCTGCACTACGTACTTCTGATAGTAATATCCATTTTGGATTTTGTCTCATGCATGTAACTAATACATCTGAATAAGATGCAATATTATTAGTTTTCATTGCTACTATATCTCTATATGGGAATATTCTATCTAAATGTAGTTCTAGAGTATCCTCTATAGTTATAAGTTTTTCATTTTCTTTAGTATGTGCGGCTAGATATTTTAAAAACTCTGTTTTACCACTACCTGTTTCACCACTTATAATTATATTGCAATGACCTTCAACACATTTAAGTAGAAAGTCATGTATGGTTTCTGTTATATATTTTTCTTCTATTATTTTTTCTTTTTTTAATCTGATCTTTGCGGGTGTTTTTCTCATTAAAAGTGCAATACCATTTTTTGCTATTGAATCATGTACAAAGTTAAGACGAAGTTCTGCACTTTCTGCATCCAAAAAGGGGTGTGCCATATTGAAAGTTTTACCCATCATATTTGCGCACTGAAAAGCAAGCTTTTCAATTATAGCATTATTAACGTCTTGCAATTCCGGCTTATAAATTCCCTTTGAAAGTGATTTAAGCCATAACTGCCCATTATTACTATATGATACGTCAGTAATATCGTCATCATCTAAATATTTTTTTAATGGGCCAAAATCAACATTAGTAAACATCGTATCCATAAAGCCCTCCCTTTTTTCTACTGCTCTTCAGTAGGATCATAAATTGGTGGCAATTCATCTACTGGAACTGTACCTGTATTTAATTCTATGAAGTTTTTAAGTGCTGTACTAGCCAATCTAATAGCGCCTGGTTCAGAACTATATGACTCAGTTGTAGGTACTGGTATTAATTCTGCAGAAATTTCTCTTATATTTGATAGATATGTTGCTTTTCTCAATAATAAATGCATATCTTCAGGCACAGCAAATATTATGATGCTTGGAACTCTTTCTTCATCACTATTTTCAAAAACATGTTTTCCATTTCTATCTTTTACAGCAAGTACTTTAACATTTTCAATTAGTTTACCTACAGTTACCTTGCCATCAGAGTTTAAATATTTAAAATATACATCTATATAGTTATTTGGAAATATTGAATTACCATAAGTACTATTAACGTTTACAGATAAGTTAAATGGTGTATAGCCCTCTGGTATTGTAATAAATGCTGAATCTGGTAATTGATCAGATGTAACAACTGTTTGTGTGTAAAACAAACTTCCCTCTGGTATTATTGTATTATAATTAGACCATTTACCTACTATATATTTTATATTTGTGATTGTTGATTTGTTAATCATACTAGGCATAACATCCATGTATCCAATCATATCTTCCGTTATTTTTGTTCTTGGTTGTATTGTTGTTTTTGCGTACGGAACCTTTGTAGGATTAGTAGCTTGTTTTATTCTATAATTATATCCAAAGTATATTATACCAACAATAAGTGCTACTCCTATAATTGTTACTGTATTTTTGTTTTGTAAAAATCTTTTAATTTTGAAACCTAAATTGCCCATTTTATTCCTCCTAGCATACTTTTATTATAAGATAATTATATCATATTTTTATTTTATGTAAACTTGATTTTAATTTTTTTGACGTGAAAAGAGAAAAGTATATTACTTTCTCTTTACAATTGTCGGATTATTTATTATAAATAAACTTTTTTCCATTTCGCTTAAATTAAACGTATCATATGGATAATTACTATTATAATCTCTTACTCTTTTTATAGATCCTCTATCCAAAGATATTTCAAATTTTTGTAATGTTAATAGTGTTTCATATGGTTTAGATATTATTATATTTTCTTTTCCTTGCCAATTAGCAGCTGGTTCTCTATTTGGAAATGGATCATCAATATCTATTTGTCTATAAATAAATGTTGAACTTCCATATTTTTTATAGTTTTCATCTACTGTTGTAGTAGAACTGCCTTGTGGAAATATTAAATTTTTTACTTTGTATGAACAATTTACTGATAATTTCCATTTATCTTTACTCTTATCAATATTATTCCCTATTTCATCAGCCGTAAGTGTTAAACTATACCCAGTTTCATCAGTCGCACCAGTTTGTGGATTTGTAAGTTCTTTAAAATCAACAAAGTATCTATCACCTGCATTACAAGTTTTAGTACTTGGAACATTTTTTATTTCTCCTGTATATCTTTCTACATATGTATTTGGCATGGTATATTTTCCATATATTCTTGCTGTTTCAGTCCAATTTGATATTGTTTTTGTAGAACCAGCACATTTTTTTAATGATTCATCATATCCACATGAAGCATAATTTACTTCATCAACATTAACATTTGATTCATAATCATTAATTTTTAATGATACATATTTTATTGTTTTAGAACCAGTAGAAGTATCTACCTTTAATTCTACATTTGCATTTAGTTTATATTCATTTTTATAGTCACTATCTTGTTTTGTAAACTCATCGCATTGCTTTTTTAAAGTATAATAATTTACTATTTCATTTGCTTTAGTATCTTTATCTGTTCCAGTGAGTTTTTCATATTCACCTACTAATTTTTTAATTTTTGTTTCATATTCTTGATATTTATAAGTTGCTGTACATTTCCTCTCACCACTATAATAAAGAGGATATCTAAAACTTGTACCTGCTAATACTTTTTTTACTGGATCAATTGAAAAAATAATACTTTCAGTACATTTTATTGTACATACTTCATTTTCAAGTATTTTTTCTTCACTTTCCGTTTTAAAAGTAGTTGTCTTTTTAAAATTAGTATCACATGATAAAGTTCTATCTTGCGTAGTTTGTGTATCATTATTGATTGTACAACTATCTGCATATACAAATGCTGGTAAAATTAAACTTAATAAAATTAATATCTTTTTTCTCATAATATACTTCTCCTTTTTTTATTAGTTATTTTAATATCTACTACTATATAAATAATTAATAATAGAACTCCAAATGCACTAATATATTCGTTATATTTTATTATAAAATCGAATATATTAAATTTATTACCTTCATTTGTTGTTTGCTTAGTTGTTATTGTAGTTCGTTTTTGTTCAAGTGACTCAATATATTTATTTAACGATTCTTTAAATTGTTCTTCTGTTAATGTAACATTAATATCTTCTTTACATAGAGCATATTCTTTATGACCTATACATAATTCGCTTGTAGAAAACTTATTATAATAAGGTACACGTATACTTCTACTATCTGGTTTATATGTTTTACAATAACTGCTATCTATAGCATATATATCTAAATTTAAAATGGTTCCTGGATTTATATTTTCTATTTTATCGTTTTTATAATATTTTTTATTTGTTTTAGTATCAAGAACATACAAATTATCAGATATATTATAAAAATATAAAGTATAAGTAACATTACCTTTTTTTTCTACTTTACTTAATCTATAAGTTAATAAAGATGCTTCTTCTCTTAATGATATTTTTAATTCATCAGTGCATCTAGAATCAATAACTTCATGAATTGCTTTTGTTCTTATAGGCGACAATACTACTAACATAATAAGTAATAATATATACTTTTTAATAATATCACATCCTATTCTAAGAGAATTATATCATCATTTTTCTAAATAATCTACCCCTTTAAATGGTTCAGTAAATGATAAGTCATTAAAATTTTGTTGTCTTAATACTTCATAAACCATTATAGCCACTGAATTTGATACGTTCAAAGCCCTTACTTTATCTGTCATTGGTATTCTCATACAGTGTTTTAGATCATTCTTTAATATTTCTTTAGGTATGCCGGTACTTTCTTTACCAAATATTAAATATATGTTTTCTTTATTGTTACTATAATCAAATGAAGTATGTGGTTTTTTTCCATATCTAGTTAAATAATAGTATGTTCCTTTATTCTTATCTTTAAAATCATCCCAATTTTCGTATACCTCATAATTTAAGTTTTCTAAATAATTAACTGCACATCTTCTCATATGATTATCATCAAGTTTAAAACCAAGTGGTTTTATTAAATGTAACTTAGAATTAGTTGCAACACATGTTCTCATAATATTACCAGTATTCTGTGGAATTTCTGGTTCGTATAAAACTATATTTATCATAATCTCACCTCTATCATTATACAACAAAAGAAGAAAAATTACTTTTCTTCTTTCTTAAAAATCCAAAATATTAATGCAGAGAATACTACAACTAGTACAATAGATACAATTTTTACAAATGTTTTATTATTATCAATATCAAAATCATTTACAGATGTTTTTACATCCTCAAATTTTGTTAATAATTCTTCATCAATTGAATCCTTAATTTCTGGATTGTTATCTAATAAATCTTGAATTTTTTCAATTAATTCCTTATTAGTTTCATAATTATTATTATTTATTTTTTCATCTAATTCTAAAATAAGATTTTTAACTTCTTCAGTTACCCTAGTTAAAGTATTTTCTTTATTTTGAACATTTAATTTAGTTTGATTAACTATTTTACCATCTTGTTCACCTATTAAAGATAATGTAACTTCTTCATTAGTAGTATTATTTACCTTTAATTTAATTTCACCATCAGAGTTTTTAGTTACTTTATCAGATACAAATTCTACTGTAACTCCCTTTTTTAATCCAGTTACACTCCATGTGATGCTTAGATTTGATGCATCTCTTGGATTAATTGAATATTTTATATTTATCTCTTCATTATATCCAATTTTTTCATTTACCTCTACCTTAACATTTTCAATATTTACATTTTTTACATCTACATTTGTAGTTGCATTAACCCCTATTGCTATAAATAATAGCATAATTCCAAATAATATCTTCTTCATAAAACCTCCCTAAATAATTTTGTACCTATATTATAATTATGGTTTTTCTAAAGTCAATCAAAATATAGAAAAAAGAATCTTTTGTTAAAAAATTCTTTTTTGTTATTCACTTACTATTTCTACATTACCAGTATTATTAACTACTGTACCTGTTATAAAAGTATAATCAGTACTAGAGCTACCATTTACTATAATCCCCCAATCAAAAGATTTACCTGTTTTATTTATTATTTTTGTTAAGTTTGAATTAGAAAAACTTGATTTATAAAATGCATTTTTACCTATACTTGTGACACTACTTGGTATAGTCACACTTGTTAATTTATTAGAATAAAATGCATTTTGTTCTATACTTGTAACACTACTTGGTATAATTACACTAGTTAATTTATTAGAATAAAATGCATTTACTCCTATAGTTGTAACTGTATTAGGTATTATAGGACTTTTATTCTTTCCTCCATAACTAACTATTGTTGTATTATCTATACTTCCATCACTATTTCTTTTATATATGAAGGCATCATTATCTGATAACTGATTATTATTAAACGCACCACCTTCTATTTTTATAACACTATTTGGAATGATTACACTTGTTATTTTATTATCCATAAAAGCAATAGCGCTTATGGCTTTAACACCTTCTGATATTATCACACTGGTTAGTTGATTATTTCTAAATGCACCCCAACCTATGGTTGTAACACTACTTGGTATAATTACACTAGTTAATTTATTAGAATAAAATGCATCACTCCCTATACTTACAACACTATTTGGAATGATTACACTTGTTAATTGATTATTGTAAAATGCCCTTGTTCCTATACTTATAACATTACTACCTTCTATCATACTTGGTATCACTACATCTTTCCCACCTTCTTCATTATAATCTGTTATTTCTATTCCACCTTCTACTTCAACATATGTAAAGTATTTTTCATCTGTTACCATATTACATGTCACATTTGCACTATTACCTGTACATTCATATCCTTCAAATTTATTTTTACACAATATATTTACTTTTGCTTTACCCTCTTCATCAAATGTAATTGTACATTTTTTGTAATCATCACTACTTAATTTAGAAATAGATTCACAAGTAATATCCTCTTCTTCATCAAATGCCTCATTTTCTGTATATTTCTTTTCTGCACTATCTGCTATTAACTTTATTGTATTTTTTAAAGTATTTACTTTAGATTCTTCTATTACATCTAATATCTTAGGTATTGATATTACTAGTATTATTGCTAATATTGCTATTACTGCTAATAATTCTATTAATGTAAAGCCATTTCCTTTTTTCATATCTTATTTCTCCCTCTATTTTTTTATTATATCTCTATTATATTACCCCCCCCCCCAGTTTGTCAAGCGTTTTTTTTGATTTTTAAATTATTTTACACAATAAAAAATTATGCATTTATTTTGCATAACTTTTATCTTAAAGTTTTATAGTTGGGTTCTCTCTTTCTTCTTTATCTATTTCAAAAAATAGTTCTGGTTTAAAGTTAAATATGCTTGCAATAATATTTGATGGGAAAACTTCTATATTGTTTTTGTAATCAAGTACATTTTTGTTATATATACTTCTTGAAATAGCAATATTGTTTTCTACTTCACTTAAATTGTTTTGTAATTTCATAAAGTTTTTGTTTGCTTTTAATTCTGGATATTCTTCTTTTAATAATAGTATTTTTGGAATTTCATTGCTTAATTTTTCGTTAGCGTTTATGCTATCTTTTTTATTTTCTGCACTTAACACTTCTTTTCTTGCTTCTGTAATTTTAGTTAGTGTATCTTTTTCGTGCTTGGAATATCCTTTAACTACTGATAGTATATTTGGAATTAAATCTGCTCTTTGTTTTAGTAATATATCAACACTACTCCAACTTTCTTTTACATTATTTAATAATTTAGTTAATTTATTAAATTTAAGTATTACATATATTATTGGTAATAGAATTATTATAATTCCTACAATTATATTTATTATGCATTTTTTAATTTTTTGTTTTTTATTAGTATTTATATTATCAATTCTATTTATTTCATTTGTTTTTTTATCGTTTAATTTTTTTATTTCTGATTCTTTGTTATTTGTAATTGTATTTTTTTCTTCTCTTTTTTTGTTATTTATTTCGCTTTCTTCTTTATATTTTGATGACGTTAGGTTTGATTTTTCACTATGTAAGCTAGACCATTCGTCTCTTAATTCATAATATTTTTTGCTTAAACCATTAGTCATGAATTCTTGGTTAGATTCTACATTAATGTCAATAATTTTTTTATTAATATCGTTTTCTAATTCTTTATATTTTGAATTAAGTTCTTCGTAAGATTTTTGATATTTTTCATCTATTTGCTCTAATTTTACTTGGTATTTATTATTAATGTTGTTTTCTTGTTTAATATATTTTTCGTTTATTTCGTCTATTAGTTTAATTTTATCATCATAAGTTAGATCTTTTATTTTATTTGTTTCATTGATTTTTTTTGAATTTGGTATGATTATAAAATAACAAGATATAAGTATTATTGTTAGATAAGTTAATATACTTATTACTATTGATGTTTTCTTTTTCATAATTCTCCTTTATTTTGATTTTTTAATATGTCTCTTGCTGATATTAATCCGGTAGCTGCTGCTGTTACTATGTTTCCTGCTTTACCTGCTCCATCTCCTATGAAATATATATCTTCGTTTTCTAATTTGAAATTGTTATTTGTAGTTATTTCGTTACTGAAAAACTTTATTTCTGGTCCATATAATAGTGTTTCATCGTTATTAACACCTGGTATTATTTTATCTAATTTGCTAAGTCCTTCTAGTATATTGGTTACTATTCTGTGTGGAAGTACGAGTGATAAATCTCCTGCTACGCAATCTTTTAGTGTGGGTTCAATAAAGCCCTTATTTATTTTTGGCCATGTACTTCTTCTTCCTCTTCTTAGGTCTTTTAGGGACTGAATTATTGGTTTTGAATCACCTAGTACATTTGCTATTCTTGCTATTGCTTCTCCATATTCTCTTGTGTTAGTTACTGGTTCTGTTAGATTAACTTTTGAAATAAATGCGAAATTGCTGTTATTTGATTTTATGTCTTTTAGTGAATGTCCATTTACACATATATACCCATAGTAATTTTCTTTTGTTACAAATCCACCCGGGTTAGTACAGAAAGTTCTTATTTCATCATTGTGTGTATCTGTTTTTATAAATATAGTTGGATCATAAATTATATTGCAAAGTTCTTCTAATATTTCTTTTCTAACTTCTACTCTTACTCCTATTTCAATACTTTGTGATAAATATGGAACATTGTATTTATCTGCTATTTGTTGTACCCATTTAGCACCAATTCTTCCGGGTGCAACTATTACTTTTTTTGCTAGAAATTCTTTATTTTTTGATATTAGTTTGTAATTTTTGTCTTCTTTTTCTATATCTGTTATATCTGTATTTTCTAGAATATCTACTCCATTTTTGCTTAGGTATTCAGTAAAAGCTTCTATATATTTAGGTAATTTATCTGAGCCAAGATGTTTTTGTCTTATTAGTAGCAGTCTTGCTCCATTTACAGTTACTTCTTTTTTTATTTTTTGTGCTTCTTTTACATTACTTGGAAATACTTCACCATCCATACCAAATTTTGTAAATATCTCTTCTGTTTCATCTATTAGTTTATATGCTTCACTTTCTGTCATGTATTTAAATAAATCTGATTTACCTAGTTTTGGAATAAAATTTAGTTTTCCGTCTGAAAATGTTCCTGCTCCACCGTAACCACTCATTATATTACATGGGTTACAATTTATACATTTTCCTGTTTTTGTCATAGGGCAGAATCTTTTTTCTGCTTTTTTGCCTTTATCTACAAGTAGTATCTTTAAATTTTTATTTTTAGTAATTAGTTCATAGGATGCGAATAAGCCAGCCGGGCCCGCTCCTATTATAGCCACATCATACATTTTATACCTCCATTTTAATTATATAATAATAAAATGAAAAAAACTAGTAATGAATACTAGTTTACTACTATATTTATAAGTTTTCCTTTTACTACTATTATTTTGATTATTTGTTTATCAAGTGTATATTTTTTTATAGTTTCTGAATTAAGTGCAAGTGATTTCATTTCTTCTTCCGTAATATCTGTTTTAGTTATTATTTTATCTCTTAATTTGCCATTTACTTGAATGATCATTTCAAATGTATCTTCTTTTGTTTTTTCTTCTTCATATGTTGGATAACTAGAATATACTAAGGAATCTTTGTTTAAAACTTCTTTATTTAATTCTTCTGTTATGTGAGGTGCGAATGGATATAATAATTTGATTAGTGTTTCATAATCTTTTGTAGTTATGTTTTCTAATTCGTAATATGTGTTTATTAGTTTCATAAGTTCTGCTATTGCTGTATTAAATTTCATGTTTTCTATGTCATTTGAAACTTTTTTTATTGTTTTGTTTATTATAATTTCAAGTGACTTTGTATAATTATTATCTTCTTTTACTCTATTTTTTAAGTTATACACTCTATCTAGGAATCTAAATACTCCTTTTATTGCATCTTCATTCCAAGGACATTCTACACTATAATCTCCCATAAAAAGCACATAAGTTCTAAGTGTATCTGCACCATATTCTTCTATTATGTCCAGTGGATCAATTACATTTCCTCTTGATTTGCTCATTTTTTCTCCATCTGGTCCAAGTATTAAACCTTGTGCAGTTCTTCTTTTATATGGTTCTTTTGTTGGGACTACGTTTAGGTCATATAGAAATTTATGCCAAAATCTTGAATATATTAGGTGTCTTGTAACATGTTCCATTCCACCATTATACCAATCAACTGGTAACCAATATTTTAGTTTATCGTAATCTGCAAAACATTTATCATTTAATGGATCTATATATCTTAAATAATACCAAGAGGATCCGGCCCATTGTGGCATAGTATCTGTTTCTCTTTTTGCATCACTACCACATTTTGGACATTTACAATTAACGAATTCACTAATTTTAGCAAGTGGGCTTTCTCCATTTGTTCCTGGTTCAAAGTTTGTTATATTAGGTAATTTTAGTGGAAGTTGTTCATATGGAACTGGTACTGTTCCGCATTTATTACAATAAATTATTGGAATTGGTTCTCCCCAATATCTTTGTCTATTGAATGCCCAATCTTTCATCTTATATTGAACACCTTTTTCTCCAATACCATTTTCTTTTAAATATAAAAGCATTTTTTCTATTGCATCTTCTTTGTTTAAATTATTTAGGAATTCTGAATTTATATGAATACCATCACCAATATATGCGCCATCTTTTGTATCACCTTTTATAACTGGTATAATGTCTATATTAAACTTCTGTGCAAATTCATAATCTCTCATATCGTGTGCAGGCACTGCCATAATTGCACCTGTTCCATAGTTCATCATTACATAATCTGATATATATATTGGTATTTCTTTTTTGTTTACTGGATTTATTGCTGTTATTCCTTCTATTTTAACTCCTGTTTTGTCTTTTATAAGTTGAGTTCTTTCAAATTCAGTTTTTTTACTTGCTTTTTCTTGATATTCTTTAACTGTATTTATGTTCGAAATTCTATCTTTATATTTAGTTATTATAGGATGTTCCGGTGCGATAACCATAAATGTTACTCCAAATAATGTATCACATCTAGTTGTATATATTCTTAAGGTTTCATCTACTTCTTTTAATTTAAAATCAACAAATGCACCAGTGCTTTTACCTATCCAGTTCTCTTGTTGAAGTTTTATATTTGGTAAATAATCTACTTCTTTTAGTCCATCAAGTAATTTATCAGCATATTCTGTTATTCTTAAATACCATACCAATTTTTGTTTTTGAATAATATCTGAATGACATATATCACATTTTCCTCCTTGGCTATCTTCATTTGATAGTACTACTTTACAACTAGGGCAATAGTTAACATAGGTATTGTCTTTAAATACAAGACCTTTTTCATACATTTTTAGGAATATCCATTGTGTCCATTTGTAATATTTTTCTTCTGATGTATCTATTGCTCTTGAAAAATCAAATGAAAAACCAACTTTTTTTAATTGCTCTGTAAATCTTTTTATATTGTTATCAGTTACTATTCTGGGGTGAGTTTTTGTCTTTATTGCATAGTTTTCAGTAGGAAGTCCGAAAGCATCAAAGCCAATAGGAAATAATACGTTATATCCTTCCATTCTTCTTTTTCTTGCTATAACTTCAAGGCCACTATATGCTTTTATGTGTCCCACATGCATTCCTGCACCACTTGGATATGGAAATTCAACAAGTCCATAAAATTTCTTTTTACTCATGTCATCGCTTGTTTTAAAACTGTTGTTCTTATCCCAATAATTTTGCCATTTTTTTTCGATTTCTTTAAAATTATACATATTTCCTCCTAAAAAAAATCTATAATCTAAGGGTTCAACTTGAACGGTACCACCTTAGTTCATAGATTTTATGCTCTCATTTTATAACGGTTTTATCCGATTTTGCTCCAAGTTTAATTCATAAACTATTACTATTAGTTTACACCTGCCACTAACTCTCTTTAAGTAAATCATTTATTACTATTTCTCTTCATTGCAAAATAAATATGATGTGATTATAATACTTTTTTTGCTTATTTTCAATATTTTTATAGAAAAAATAGTTTAATTGCATTTTTTCTTTATATATAATGTTCCTAATATACTTATTGTTAGTAATATGAATAAGTAATATATATTATCACCAGTATTTGGATTTTTAATAGTAGATTGTACTAATACATAATTACTAAAATGTCCTGTACTAAATGATATATAATTTTTACCTTCGTAAGTTACTTTTTTAATATCATATGTTTCATGTGTTTTTCCATCATCACTTAAATATATTACTTTTAAATCTGTTGTATCTATATTATCTATTGGTATTAATATTTCACTTTTATTATTAAACTCACTAATTACTTTATCTAAAATTTTTGAATATAATTTTAAATTATATGAATTTATACTTTCGTATCCAATATTAGTTAAATATTCAATTTCTTTTTCATTTAATTCGTATTTATCCACTAAAATAGATGCATCTAATGGAACGTTACTAGAACCAGTTCTTATAATTATTCCTGTTTTATTATCAATTGATAATATTTTTCCAAATTCATTAATTTTTTCATCAAGTTCTGCTATACCAATTTCATATTCAGTATCATTTATAGTAAGTTTATAAGCTTTCATCATTATTGCTTGTCCATTTTGTTCTAAATATACTCTATCATTATCATTAGCTTTTTCTAATTCTTTTTCAAATGTTGTATTTACCATTTTATAATAATCTTCTACTTTTATTCCAAGCATATTTGGCAAATAATTTGAAACATCTCCATTATATGACTCTTCTAAATCACTTACCTTTATTGTGATATTTTCATCTTTAATATAATTTTTAATTCTATTTTCTAAAACTGTTTTATAATCTTCAATTTTTGTACCAACTGGTACGAAAAACATGTTTGCGCAATTGTAAGTATTAACGCTAAATCCATAAATAATTCCATCTTTTGATATATATGTTACACCTTCTGCAAAAGATATAAAATAATCTCCTCTTCTTGTATCTTCATAACCAACAAAGAAATCTAAATCTGGGTTTTCTTCACTTGCTTTTTTTAATTTTGCAAATTCTTTTATTGCATTATTACCTGCAAAGAATGTTGATGAATTGGATTTGTAATTTATGTAGTGGTTAACCATATCGATATCTGTAATATATACATTTCCAACTAAATTCTTAATTATGCTAGATGCTCTTTTTTGTACCAAAGCATCTCCTTTTACTTCTTCTATAGAACCATTTATTTTAATTTCACCGGTATTTTCTCCATTAAAATCAAATATTATTACATTACAAAAATCTTTGTCTGCTGTATCTGTATGAGTTTGATTATTTTCATAGATTGTATAAGTTTGACCTTTACGATAACAATCAATATCTATTCCATCTTCATTAGTTAATTTAATTATTCTTTCTATATCACTTCTAATTAAACCATTAAAGAAATATCTTTGTATGTTTTCTTTAACTCCTAACATGGTACCTTTATTTTTTTCTTCAATTAACTTAATATTTTCAGATTGATTAACATATTTAAAATTAAACTCATAATTAGATAACTTTTCTTTATATGATTGCAACCTTTCTTTACTTGTTAATGCACTTACATTTATTACTGAAAAAAGTGTTACAAGAAATAATAATAACTTAATTTTCTTCATATTTAAACATCTCCTATTCTCAGTTAATTATAATCTGTTTTTATTTGTTAGTCAATCTTCTTGATTATAAATTACAAGTTCGTGTTGGCATCTAGTACATGAAACATAATATAAGTATTTTTCATCATCAGTATATTTGTTATCTTTTTCTGTATATATTATTACTGAATCAAATTCTAAACCTTTTGATACATAGGATGGCACTACTACTAGATTTCTATCAAATATATTTGAATCTGTTTTTATTAAACTAATATCTAAATCATTTTTAAGTAAATTATATATTTTATTTGCTTCTTTATCATTTTTAGTTATTATGGCAATTGATTTATATTTATTTTTTAGATTATTTATATCTTTTATTAAATCTTCTTTTATATTTTTTTCTTTCTTAAGAACAACTGGTATATCATTGTTATTTCTTATTGCACTTACGAAATCTAAGTTTAGAATTTTATTTGTATATTCTATAATTTCTTTACTTGATCTATATGTTTTAGTTAATCTTAAATTAGCTGTTCTATTAGTAAATATTTTTTCTAATTTTTTTAGTGTATCGTATTTGTAATATGGATTTATTGTTTGGTTTACATCTCCTAAGATTGTAAATGATGCGTTTTTAAATATCGTCTTTAATATAAAATATTGTAAAGGTGTATAATCTTGAGCTTCGTCTACTACTATTTGTTTCATAATTCCATTATATGGAAATCCCTCTAGTAAACCCTTCATATAAATAAATATTAGTGAATCATCATAATTAATTATTTTGTCATTTATGTAACTGGTATCGATTATTCCATATTTTTTTATAAATTCATCTGTTTCAAATAAGCCCTTATATATTTTTTTGTAATCTTTAGAAACATTTAATCTTGTTAATAATTCTTTAATATATTTATTTTTGTATTTTCCTCCATCATTATAGTTAGCAATATTTTCACTTATTAATTCTATTCTACCAAATAAAGGGATTGTACTATATCTTTCGTGTAGTAATTTATTTAAAGTATCTATGTCATAATCTTTATATTTGCATTCTATTCCGCTTGTGAATTCTACGTTTTTTGTGAATTTTGCTATATATTCATCTATTATATCCTTAAATTCGTCACTTAATTTTATTTTGGAAAAGTCATTAATGTTTTCTTTTTCATAATATCTTTTTACAAAATTAGTAAAGCTTTCTACACCTTTATACTCTTTTATAAATGAATTTGCAAAATCACTCCAAGTAGTATTTTGAGTATTATCTTCTCCTAATTCCGGAAGTACATTTGAAATATATTCACTAAATACATTATTTGGAGATAGAATTAGAATATCTTTTGATTTTAAATTATTTATTTTATATAGTAAAAATGCGATTCTGTGTAATGCAACTGAAGTTTTTCCAGAACCGGCTATACCTTCTACTATTAAATTTTTATGGGCTACATCTCTTATTATTTCGTTTTGTTCTTTTTGTATTGTATCAACAATATTTTTCATTTTATCAGATGATTCACTTCCAAGCACTTCTTGTAAGAGATCATCTACTATATTTAGGTTGCTGTCAAATACTCTTATTAGTTTACCATCTTCTATTTTGTATTGTCTTTTTTTGGTCATAATGCCTTTTATTGTTCCTTCTTTGGCTTCATATTCTGCATTTCCTATTTCACATTCATAAAATAGATTTGATATAGGACTTCTCCAATCATAAATTAGGTGATCGTAGTTTTTATCAAGATATGTTAAACCAATATATATCTTGTCCCCGTTAAAATCTACTCTTCCAAAATAGGGGCTTGATTCGCTTTTTAACAATTTTTTTAAATATAAACCTCTCATTGTAAGTAATTCTACTTCTAAATCATTTTCCAATATAGCAGCACTTACTTCTACTTTATCCATTCCTGCTTTGCTATTCCATGTGTATTTTTTAAACTCGTTTATCTTTTCTTCTTGTTGATAGAGCGAAACCCCAATATCGCTTATTTTTTCTTTTAGTTCTTTGTTAACTATGTTTAAATAAGCTTTTTCTTGATTTAAATCATTTTCATTTATCGCCATACAACCTCCTACACGACAAAAAGCGCACTTAATAAAAGTCCACCTATTGCTATAATGTTTTGTAATTTTATTTTACAATATTTTTATTAGTAAGTAAAGTGTGGTATAATATTAACGGTGATTTTATGAAAAAACTTAATCAAGTATTTGATACAGAGTATGAAACAGAGGTTCAAGATATAAAAACAAATACAAAGGAATTAAATAAAGGAGATTTGTTCTTTTGTATAAAGGGATTTAATGTAGATAGACACGATTATGTGAAGGAAGCAGAAAAAAAAGGTGCATCTGCATTAGTGGTTGATCATAAAGTTAATTCGAGTTTGCCACAAATAGTTGTTGATAATACGAATGAAGCGCTTTCTGATATGGCTTTTAAATTCTATGATTATCCAAGTAAGAAAATGACTATGATAGGTGTTACTGGAACTGACGGAAAAACAAGTACATCAACTATACTATATGAGCTTTTAAATCAAGTTAGTAAATGTGGCTATATTGGTACGAATGGAGTTTGTTGTGAAACTTATACTGATAAATCTAATAATACTACTCCTACTCCTGAGCATTTGCATAGGTTTTTAAATAATTTTTATCTAAATGATTGTAAGTATGTTTGTATGGAAGCTGCTAGTGAGGCACTTGCTCAAGGAAGATGTAAAAATATTGAATTTGATTATACTATATTTACAAATCTTACTCATGAACATTTAAATTTTCATAAATCTATGGAAAATTATATGAATGCAAAGTGTATTTTATTTGAACAAACTAAGAAAAATGGTTATTCATTTTTAAATATAGATGATAAGTATTCTGAGGAGATTTTTAAAAAATGTAATGGAAAAGTCATTTATTATGGTAGTAATAAAAAAGCAGATGTTAGGTTTTCTGATGTTGTTATAAATCATGATTATACTTTATTTACTATTACATATAAGGATAAAACATATAAAATTAATTCTCCTTTATTAGGTATGTTTAATGTATATAATTTAACTGCTGCACTTAGTGTATTGTTGATTATGGGAGTTGATATAGATAAACTTGATTATAAAAAATTATATGTGGATGGTAGGATGACTAATATTGATTTAGGACAAGATTTTAAAGTTATAGTGGATTATGCACATACTCCAAATGGATATTTAAATTTATTTCTTCTTACTAAAACATTAGAAGCAAATAAAACTATTATAGTTGCTGGTTCTGCTGGTGAGCGTGATAAAACAAAAAGGCCTATCATGGGTAAAATTCTTGTTGATAATGCTGATTACGTAATATTTACTTATGAAGATCCTAGAAGTGAGGATCCAATCGATATAATAAATGATTTAACTAGTGAGGTAATGGATAAGAAAGATAAATTTGAAGTTGTTGTAGATAGAGGGGAAGCAATAAAAAGGGCTATTGATATGGCTGAGAAAGATAATATGATTTTAATTCTTGGAAAAGGTAATGAAACTTATGAGGCATTAAAAGATGGTAAAATATATTTTAATGACATTGAAGAAGCTAAAAAATGTATAAAGGAAAGAAAAAAACTTGAAGTATGAAAAATACTTCTTTTTTATGGTCAATCATTATTACCTCAAATCGTTTTTTTTAATATATTAAAATGAGGTGATAATATGGATACATCATACATAATTGGAATGCTTTCAATTGTTGTTACATTTATTTGTGGCATAATTGCAAAGAGGGTTCCATGGTTTAACAACAATTTGATTCCATTACAAAATTTATTAATAGGTTTACTTGCAGCACTCATACATTACTTGATAACAAAAGATTTTTCCTTAGCGCTCACGTTATCGGGAATTACTGCAGGTGGTACCTATGATATTTTACACAATATGAGTAAAATTGATTGGGACAAGTTACTAGATTTAATTAAATTTAATTAAGGAGGTGAATTATGAAACAGTTTGGAATAGATATAAGTACATTTCAAAATGGAATAAATTTGGATAAAGCGAAAGATGAAGGTGTTAGTTTTGCAATTATAAGAGGTGCTTTTACTGGATATGGAAGTGCTAAGGGTAAGGCAAAAGATGACAGATTTGAAGAATTATACAGGAATGCAAAGAAAAGTGGATTAAATGTTGGTGCTTATTATTTTTCAAGAGCAACTAGTTATGAAGAAGGAAAGAAAGAAGCGGAATTTTTATATAATAATTGTTTGAAAGGTAAAACTTTTGAATATCCTATATATATGGATGTAGAAGATACTGTATATCAGAATAAGGTAAGTAAAAATGCAATTAATGATGCAATTAGAGGTTTTTGCGAATATATAGAAAGTGTTGGTGGTTATGTTGGAGTTTACTGTAATTTAGATTGGGCCAATAATAAAATGGATTATGGTAAGTTGTCCAAAAAATATGATTACTGGCTTGCCTATTGGGGAAATGAAATGCCTAGTAGAAACACTTATGGAAATTATGGAATGTGGCAATATGGAGGAGAAACTAATTTAATTAGGGGAAATACTATTGCTGGTAAAGTAGTTGATCAAAATTATTCATACAAGGATTATCCAAGTATTATGAAATATAATAAATTAAATGCATGGGATGATAGAAATGAAGTTAAGGAACCAGAAAAAACTCCTATTACTTATATAGTAAAAAGTGGAGATAACTTATCTTCAATAGCTGAAAAATATAATACTACATGGCAAAAAATATACGATGATAATAAAGGTATTATAGGTAATAATCCAAATTTAATATTTAAAGGACAAAAGTTGATTATAAAATAATAAAAGCTTCTTTTGAAGCTTTTTTATTACTTATTTATCTTTAAATACTCTTCATATGTAGTCATTTTATCTATATATTTGCCATCATCTTTAAACTCTATTATTCTATTTGCAACAGTTTCCATTAATTCATGATCGTGAGTACTAAATAATACTACACCCTTAAAATTAATAAGTGCATTATTTAAACTAGTAATTGTTTCTACATCTAAATGATCTGTTGGTTGATCAAGTATAAGTGTATTAGCACCACTTAACATCATTTTTGATAGCATACACCTTACTTTTTCACCACCTGATAACACATCAACTTTTTTTAATGCATCTTCACCACTAAATAACATTCTTCCCAAAAATCCTCTTACGTACTCTACATCATCAACATTAGAATAACTCATAAGCCATTCAACTATATTTTTACTACTTTTAAAATAATTATCATTATTATGTGGAAAATAAGATAATAATACTGTATTCCCCCAGATCACTTCTCCAGAATCGGGTTTTATTTCTCCACTTAATACTTTAAATAGTGTCGTTATTATTATTTCATTTCCAATGAATGCAATTTTATCATAATTGTTTATAGTTAAGTTTAAGTTATTTATTAATTTTATTCCATCTACACTTACACACAGATTCTTTGTAGTAAGCACATCTCTTCCTAGTGATTTTTCTTCTTTAAAGTTGATATATGGGTATTTTCTACTAGATGCTTTTATATCATCAAGTACTATTTTATCAAGCAATTTTTTTCTTGATGTTGCTTGTTTACTTTTTGAAGCATTTGCACTAAATCTTGCAATAAATTCTTGAAGTTCTTTTATTTTTTCTTCTTTTTTCTTATTTGAATCTCGCATTTGTTTTTGAATAAGTTCACTTGATTTATACCAGAAATCATAATTACCTACAAATAGCGTAATTTTTTCATAATCTATATCCACTATATGCGTACATACTTTATTTAAAAAGTGTCTATCATGGCTAACTACTAATATTGTATTTTCAAAATTTATTAGAAACTCTTCTAGCCATATTTTTGCTTCTATATCAAGTCCATTAGTTGGTTCATCTAAAAGAAGAACATCTGGATTTCCAAACAATGCTTGTGCAAGTAATACTTTTACTTTTTCTTTAGTTGGGATTTCTTTCATAGTTAATTCGTGAAGTTGAATATCTACACCTAAACCACTCAAAAGAATAGCAGCATCACTTTCTGCTTGCCATCCATTAAGAAAAGCAAATTCACTTTCTAATTCTCCTAGTTTTATTCCATCCTTATCAGTAAATGGTTCTTTTGTATATAGAAAATTTTTTTCTTCTATTATTTCGTATAATCTTTTATTACCCATTATTACTGTATCTATTACTCTATAATCATTATATAAATTATGGTCCTGTTTTAATACTGAAATTCTTTCGTCTTTTCCTATGTTTATTTCACCACTAGTTGTTTCTATTTCTCCACTTAACAATTTTAAAAATGTTGACTTACCTGCTCCATTCGCTCCAATTATTCCATAGCAATTTCCTGGTGTGAATTTTAAATTTACTCCTTCAAATAAAGTTCTTTTCCCAAATCTTAATGAAACGTTGTTAACTGTTATCATAATATCACGTCCTTAAACACTAATAATAAGTATAAAGTAAAACAGGAAAAATGTAAACTGTTTAGTTTACATTAATATTTACTTTATTGCTATTTGTTAATATAATTTAAAACCTCTTCTTTATCACTAAAATGATGTTTTATTCCATTTATAAGTTGATATTCTTCATGACCTTTTCCAAGTATAAATAAAATATCTTTTTTATTTAATAAATCTATACCTCTTTTTATTGCTTTACTTCTATCTAATATTACTTCATAGTTTTCATTTATTATGCCGTTTATCATATCATTTACTATTTTCATCTCATCTTCATTTCTAGGATTATCATTAGTAAATATAACATAATCACTTAATTCTGTTGCTATAATTCCCATATCTTTTCTTTTTGTTTTATCTCTGTTTCCACCGCAGCCAATTATTGTATATATTTTGTTTTTTTTAAATTTAATTGCGTTAGTAAGTACATTTTTAACTGCATCTGGTGTATGAGCATAATCTACAAATATAACATTTTTCTTATATTTGATCATGTCTAACCTACCACTAGGAAGTTTAATTCTTTTAAAAAGTTTAATAACTTTCTTTATATTGTATCCCATATTTACTAAAACTATAATTGCTACTAATGAGTTATAAATATTATATTTACCTATTACATTCATTTTAACTTTATAATTTTTATTATTATATCTTAATTTATATATAGTTTTATCTAGCTTTAGTTTATATTTTATTATATTAAAATCACTTTTAGATTCTCCGTAAGTAATAGTATCATCTAATAAGAAATTATCTTTATATTTATCATCAACATTAGTAATACTAATTGCATCTTTTTTTAACATATTAAATAATTTTTTCTTGGCGTTTAAATAATTATCCATAGTTTTATGAAATAATAAATGATCAACCGTAAGATTTGTAAAACAAACGTAGTTAAATTTTAATCCATGTACTCTATCTAATTCAAGTGCATGACTTGATACTTCCATAACTATTACATTTACACCTCTACTTTTACATTCTAAAAACATTTCATATAATTCAAGTATTTCTGGTGTTGTATTATTTAAATCTCTTTCTTTTTTATCTATGAAAAAACCAATTGTTCCTATGTAAGCACATTTAACATCTAACATTTTTAATAGTTCATATATAAAATAACAAGATGTGGTTTTTCCATTAGTGCCTGTTATTCCTATTAATGTAATATCTTTTATTTTATTGTAGTAATTGGTATCTAAATAATTATTTAAATATTCTTTTGTAGAAGGGACAATAATTGTTTGTACGTTATATTCACCATGTTCACATATTATTTTTTCTGCACCATTTTCTATTGCTTCTTCTATATAATCATGCCCATCATATGTCATTCCTTTTAGTGCAATAAAAGTATCTCCCTTTTTTATTCTCTTAGAATTTGTTTTTATATTCATATTCATCACACTGTAGTATATGAGAAAACATGAATAATGTTTAATTTATTCATGTTTTTTGTCTTTATTTTTTTCTACATTCTTTGTTTTCTGTTTTCTTTTATTATTATTTTTTAATTCAATGTTTTCATTTGTTTCTTTTTCATTTTCCTCTACAATAACTGCATCTTTTATTTCATTAGTTTTAGTTTCTTCTACTACTATTTTTTTATCTTTTACCCTTTCTGGTTGTTGATTTGTTAATCTATATGCAACTAGTATTATAAATGCTGATACGATTGTTATTGCTTCTCTTTCTATGAATGGCAAAAATTCTATTTTGCCAAATATAAATGTAATTAGTAATGTAATAATATTACAAGCACATGACATAAGTAAATATACAATTATGAAATTTACTATATTAGTTCTTTTATCGTTATCTTTACTTAATACATTATGATTGCGAATGAATAAATAAGATAATATATATACTGGTACATTTGCTACTAATAATACTACAAGTGCATATAATGAAAATTCTTTATATAAAAAGTATTTAAGAATCATTGAAAATAACTCTAGGAATGCTCCTAATATGTTAAATGTAAAAAATAAATTAAATGCTTGTTTACTTGTTGCATATTCATTACTATATAAATCAACTTTATCACTATTTAAAATAATTAATCCAATACCCATTATTGCAAATGCAATGATAGAATTTAGTGTATCATAAATACAATCTATCTTTGTATATTCTTTTATTTCTGCAAAATTTCCTGTTAATAAGCTTACTCCAAGTGATAATCCACTTAGAAGATATAAAGCCATAAATACTATTATAAGTGTGTTTGAACATTTTTCTACTTTGTTTTTACTTTGTATCATTTAATCACTTCCTTAATAGTATTATATACATTTTATTTATAAATATCAATACAAATAAAATTGTGTTTGTTACTTAGTTCATTAAACCCTTTACAAAAACCCATTCCACTTTTTACTTATATCATACTATGTTATAGGAGGTAATTATGAATAACGTTAATAACATGTATTATGAAAATTACTATAATGTTAATGATGCGACTGACATTGAAGAAGATAAATTAATACAAAAAAATCTTACTAGTGTTCAAGAGGGGTTTAAAAGAGGTAATATATTTACAAATATTTATTGGCCTTATAAGAAACAAACATACAATTTTGTGCCTAAAAACGAGAGACAAAAATTATTATTAGAGATAATGAAAAATGGTTTTTATGCTCATGAATTGAATTTGTATTTAGATAATTTTCCAAATGATAAGGAAAGAATAAATTTATATAATCAGTATGATAAGAAAACAAGTGATCTTATTAAAGAATACAATAATAAATTTGAACCGTTAACTCTTACTGGAAATGAATTAAAGGAAGTACCTTGGGCTTGGGAAGATAGTCCATGGCCATGGGAAGGAGTGTAAAATATGTGGGCTTATGAAAAGAAATTGCAATTTCCTATCGATATTAAAAAGAAAGATTTAAAAATGGCAAAAAATATTATTACTCAATTAGGTGGCGCGAATGGTGAATTGGGAGCTTCTTTGAGATATCTTAATCAAAGATATACAATGCCAGATAATAGAGGTAAAGCATTGCTTACTGATATAGGAACTGAAGAAATGGCACATGCTGAAATGATATCTACTATGATATATCAATTAACTAAAGGAGCCACTCTGGAAGAAATGAAGGCAGCTGGATTAGAAAGTCAATATACTGAACATGGTTATGGTATATATCCTACTGATTCGAATGGTGTACCATTTACTGTTGCATACTTTGCTGTTACAGGTGATCCACTTGCTGATTTAGCAGAAGATATGGCAGCTGAGCAAAAAGCAAGGGCAACTTATGAGAATTTAATAAATCTTACAAATGATCCTGATCTTTTAGCACCCCTTTCATTTTTGAGGCAAAGAGAAGTTGTTCACTATCAAAGATTTAAAGAATTGTTTGATGAATATGTAGAAAAAGGATTACAATAAGTAGAGAAATCTACTTTTTTTCTAAATAGAAATCTACTTTTTTTCTAAAATGTATTGACTTAACTTAAAAAATACGTATAATTAAAAGTGCCTACTGATGCAGGTGTAGTTTAATGGTAGAACTTTAGCCTTCCAAGCTAACCACGTGGGTTCGATTCCCATCACCTGCTCCAGATTGATAGGAAACTCGAACTTTTCGAGTTTAAGTAATAAATGCTAACTAGAAATAGTTAGTTTTTTTGTTATTTAAGAAAGGAAAGTGATGAGTTATGACAATAGAAACTAAAAAACTTGTAATAAGTGAAGAATTAAAAAGAAAGATTGAAATGATATGTAAGTTTGCTTATGTGGAATATTCCTTTACTAATGGATATATTATAAATCTTAAAAATACTAATATAGCCTATGTAAAACCCCATATTTTGAAAGTTAAAGGCAATGACTACTTAATATTTGAAGATAGTGAAAATGTCTTTATAAACGGTTATAATAACAAAATTAAGTTTAAAGATTTAGAACAATACTTAAAAATGAACTAATATGGTTTGACAAACTAAAAATAAATGATACAATATAAAACCAATAAAGGAAGCAGTATCTAGTCTTTTATTAGAAAGTGAGGTACTACATGAAAAAGCAAACAAAATATTATATTGAATTTTATAGGAAGTTAAAGATATTAGTTTAAACTAGTGTTTTTAGCTTCTTTTTTTATTAGAAAAGGAGTTGATATGAATATGGATGAAAAAATCAAAAGTGCTGGTATATATATTAGAGTTTCTACTTTTGACCAAGCAAGAGAAGGATTTAGTTTGAGAGAACAAGAAGAAAGATTAAAAGAGTTTTGTAAATTTAAAAGATATAATATTTATAAAGTGTATCAAGATGCAGGAATAAGTGCTAAAAATGACAAAAGACCTGCTTATCAAGAAATGATAGAAGATGTTAAAAAAGGTAATATTAATGTTATTGTTGCTTTAAAACTAGACAGATTAACTCGTTCTGTATATGACATTGAAAAATTAATGAAATTTGTTAATGACTATGAATGTGATATAGATTGTATGGCTGATGAATCAAACACTACTACATCCAATGGTCGTATGGTTATGAGAATAATGACTAGTGTTTCTCAAAATGAAATTGAAAAGTGTTCTGAAAGAACTAAATTTGGTATGGCAGGTGCAATTAAAAACGGTCATATTCCTAATAGAACTGGATTAGGTTTTAAAAGAGAAAACAAAAAGTTAGTACCTGATCCACTAACTAAAGATATAATAGTTAGAATATTTGATTTATATTTAGAAGGTAAAAGTCATCAAGCAATTGCTAATATCTATAATAAAGAAAAAGTATTAGGAAAAACTAATTGGTACGATTCTACAATACAAAAGATATTATCTAATGAACTTTATAAAGGCGATTATGTAAATGGCAAAAGAACAAAACACCCAACTTATTATGAAAATGTTATTGAACCTATTGTTTCAAAAGAGAAATGGGAAAGTTGTCAGTATCAAAAATTAAGAAATGCTAGACATTATGAAAGAACAGCAACTTATTTATTTACTAATAAGTTAAAATGTTCTAAATGTGGTAATTTTCTAGGTGGTCATGCTACTACAAAAACTAATGGTAAAAAATACTATTACTATAAATGTAATACTTGTAAAACTTATTTCAATGAAATAGATATTGAAAAAGAATTAAAAGCATTTATGCTAGAACTTGCTAAACAAGATGACCTTATTAATAATTACTATACGCCATTTATTAAATCAAAATTAGAAGATAAAACAGAAGATTATAAAAAAGAAATTAAAGATTTAGATAAACAACTAGATAGAATTAAAACAGCTTATATTAAAGGTGTTGTAAAACTAGAAGATTTTGATAAAGAAATAAAACATATCGAATATCAAAAATCTGATTTAGAAAAAAGGCAAAAAGGACAAAAACAATATGAGGATTTAAGTTTCACCCTTAATGATTTATTAATTATACAAGATATACAAGAAATAGAATTTTATACTAACCCAGATGTTTTAAATAATTGGTCTAATAAATCAAAAGAAGATAAACAAAAAATAATTGGTAAATATATTGATAATATAACTATTGAAAAGAAAAACAATAAATTTGAAATATCTAATATTGAATTTAGAAAAAATTATTTAGAGGATATGATATATAATCACTATAAATTTAATACACCTTGTAATGTGTATATGTATGAAGATGAATATGGAATACCACTAAAACTAAATCATGAACTTAAAACTATGAAAGAAGCAGAAAATTATTTTAAAAGATTAGAAAAATATGTTGGAGATTATAAATTAAACTATTATATAAGTGAAATTGATGAAAAAGAAAATAGATTTAATTATACTCAAAATAACGATGTTGAAAAAATAATTAGATTAATTGGTATTGGAGATAAGAGAAAAAAAGATGATTTTAAATTAGGCGTTATTACTTTAGACTTATCTATGTTTAAAGATAAAGATGGGAAAGAAATTTATAAGAAACTATTTGATAAATTAGAAAAAGAAAGACTAACATAGCCAAAATTATGTTAGTCTTTAATCATCCTATAAATTTTACAAAAAATAATCAAGTAGGATGATTTAATAAATATTAAATGCTTTATTTTATAAGGTTTAACTTTCATATCAACCTAATATCAACCTACCTCGTAGGTTGAATTTCGTAAGTACGAAATCAGTATTGTGTAACACTAAACCCTTATGAAATAAGGAAAAGTTTAGTATAGTTGCACAAGTTTCTTATCCTGCTTTTTCACATATACTAATATTTATATATGAAATCATCCTATTTATAAAAAGTAAAAAAGATCAACTATTAAAGTTGATCTCAACGATAAATTGTAATTTATTATTTATTTCTTTTAACAAATATTATTCCAAGTATTGCTGTTATAACAATAACCATAAGTGGAGCTACTTTGAAATATACCCATTCAAACGGATGCCATAAAGTTCCAATTACTGACCACTCTGGATCACTATAATCCCATGATTGATATGGACTTCCTAATATTGCTAATAAGATAAATAATATTATTAAACATACATCAGCAACTATTAATGTATTAACTAACATTTTTCTTTCTTGCTTTAATATTTTTCCTATTTTATTCAATAGCATTCCTCCTTTGCTTAATTTATTGTATAAAAAAACAGACCACCATAATTGATCTGCTCGATTAATTGTAAGTTGTCGGATTAGTTGAAACTATTTTCATATATATCCATAAATGATGAAACAAATCTTGCTTGTTCTTTTTCTTCTTCTGTACCAATTGTTACTTGCCATCCAAATGTTCCATATGATTTATAATTAAATCTATTTAATGGCAATAAATTAAATTCTCTTTGAATTAACTTTATACCATCTTTATAATCTCTCTTTAATACTTTAAGTGCTTTACTAGGATTTTTGAATACTGCTTCTCCATATTTATTTGCTCCAATATCAAAAGCAATATTCTTTTTTCCAAATGAATTAATATCTACATTTCCTTTTACATCCCCATATTCAGCAATATAGACTTGTGTATATTTTAAATTATCATCCATTATATATCCCATTTTAATTAAAGTAAATCTCCCAATAATAATTAATACAACTACAATCAAAATTGATAGACATATTTTATATATTTTATTTCTATGCTTTTGATTCTTTAAAATATTAATTATAGTTTGTTCAGAGTGTTTTATTTGCTCATCTTTGTTTAATTTTTCACCAGCAAATAATTCATTTAAAGAAATATCTAATATACTACAAACATCTTGCATAATTGAAGCATCTGGTAGATTCAATCCTCTTTCCCATTTACTTACTGCATTCTTACTTACATTTAATTTTTCGGCAAGTTGTTCTTGTGTTAAATCCTTTTTCTTTCTCATTGTTGAAATAAATTTTCCTATTTTTTCTTGATTCATATAAATCTCTCCCTTCAACAATTAAAATTATATTTTATAACACTAAATTTTTACACATACTTAAAGTTTACTTTTGCAAATTACTATTTTTCTAACTAATTACTAAATTGTAATTTGTCTTTTACAATAATAGCATAAAAAAGAAAAGTAGTTATTGT
>URRF01000001.1 GCA_900550145.1 uncultured Mollicutes bacterium | reverse complement strand
TATAATACGTTTTACGTGCGTTGCAGGTATATATAATATATTTATATATTATATATACCTGCCATTATATATACATGTTGCTCGTGACACTGCTACTGACGCTGCTGTTGTTGGTCATTATAAAGGTGGTTGTACATGTGTTTTTAATGGTGCTGAACTTCTTAATTAACATATTGTTAAACAAATTATTTAAACTATGATTGAAATTAAAAGTAAAAAGAAGAATTATGGAATTAGAATTCCTTCTTCTATTGGAGAGATTACTCCTGAAGTTTTAAATACTCTTGTTAAAGGAGTTAAACTTCCCAAACATTATTGTATTGTAGCTCTTTGTTTTGATACAAAACTTTTTGATTTTATGACTTCTATTAATGCTAAGAAACCATCTACTGTTGCTGTTTCTCCTTTACTTGCTGCTATTAGCGATGAAGACTCTGAACTTATAAATGCAAATATTGGAGATAAACTTATTTTGAATAGAACAGCTATTGAACTTGGAACTCAAGTTAATATTAAAACAATGGCTGCTTATAATAATATAGCTGAATATATCAATTCTGATCCAGAACTTATTAAAGCTATATATGATAAAGATGAAAACGTTATTAAAGTAGATAATAATTTGAATAAAGGTTTAATGATAGCTAAATCTCCAAGAATTATTGTTCTTGAATTTAAAATAATTGCGGTGAATGATATAAGAGGAGCTGTTGATGTCAATCATATAGTTACAGATCCTTTTATTAATAGAAGTGAACTTAATTAACAAACATATGGTAGTCGTTATAGAGAAAAAGCAAGTAGTGAGTGAGATAGTGATGAACTTCTCTACGGGGGATTTGCCCGAACGAAGTGAGGGCATTCATGCTTAATCTATAACGACTGTTATTAACAATAGTAATCAAATGGATAGAAACGTTATAGATAATATATATGATTCTGATTTAAATAATGAACTAGAAGTTAATACTATGAAAAATATTATTAATAGTATTGGTTTTAAGTCTGAAGAAGATAAATTAATGTGTGAAGTTATTATTACTAATCTTGAAAAATATGCTGCTGAAAATATTAAACAATCTAAGACTGTTAATATTCCATATATAGGTTGTATTCGTAAAAGTCCTTTAAGAGAAGCTATTGTTAGTCGTAGATTTGATTTTAAAAAAGCTCGTTTAAGTATGAGTAGAGAAGAATATAAAGATTATGTTAGACAATCTATTGATAAACTTAAAAAAGAAGAACGTCGAAAAAATGATTTAAAACGTGAACTTTATAAGATTCAAAAAATCAATCATAAACAATATAATAAATTGTATGAAAGTGTTGGTAAAGCATATGCTGATTTTTATATTTTTGCCATATATTGTTTAACTCCTGTTGAGCATAATGAAGAGTTTGAAGAATTATATAGAGAACTTAGTAACAACGAATGATAAAATAATTCATATATGGTAAATGGTTTAATTATAGATAAATTATTAACTGTTGATGATACTGGTATGCCTAAAGCTCCTACTCTTCGTCAATTACAAGATAAAGATGTTTTATTACTATGGCAAAGAGATACTTCAAAAGATAAACATAAATATATAGCAGAAGTAGGTGTTATATATTATCTTGGAGATCCTAAATCTCCTGCTAAACAACAAGGACTTAGTTATGAAGAAAGTCTTAAAATGGCAATAGAAAATTATGATTTGCCTAAAGATTATAAACCTGATTCTCTTGTTAAGAAACTTATTGATAAATATTATGTTCGTAATATTACAGAAGCTGGAGTTGCTTTAGAAGCATTACAAAAATCTGTTCATTTAGTTTCTATAGCTGCTGTTAAAATAAACGAACAATTAAATAAAAAACTTAGTGGAGTTATAACAGATGAAGATATTACTCCTATTCTAACTTTGATGGATTCTGTTAGTAAACGTATTGCAGAAATTCCATCTTTAACTAAAGCTCTCGGCACAGCTTATGATAATCTTCGTAACGAAGAAGAAGAACAATTTGCTCGTGGAGGACGACAAATTCTTAGTAGTATGGACGCAGATGAAAATAATTTTTAGTATAATATGAAAATACCTGATAATATAACTATTGGCGGTCAAGTTATTGAAGTTAAACTTATTGATCATTTAGATAATGGTTATCTTGGACAAATATCATTAGGAGAAAGCGAAATCGTTATTGCTCAAAATTTTAATGGTCGTAAACAACATCAAGAAAGTATTAATTCTACTTTTATACATGAAGTTATACATGGAATTTTAGATACTATGGGAGAAACTGAGCTTAGCAGTAATGAAAAATTTGTTAATACTTTTGCTGGATATTTGTATCAAGTTATTAAACAAATAAAAGATTAATAACCTAATTTAAATTATTTTATTATGTATAAAGTTAGACCTATTTATGACGATATTAGATTATTTTTTGATGAGCCTTCTCATAAATATACTGATAATCTTGGTAATGAGTATGTTTCAACTACTACTCTACTTCATAATTATAAGCCAAAATTTGATAAAGAATATTGGCTTAATAAAAAAGCTAAAGAACTTCATATTAGCAAAGAAAGACTCGCTAAACAATGGCAAGAAATAACCGATGAGGCTTGTAAACGTGGTACTAAAACTCATAATGGTCTGGAAGATAGCATTAAAGATACGTCTATGTTTTATAAAGCTGTACAACATATTAAACGTAACGATAATAGTATGACTACTGTTGCAGATATTGAAACTATAGACCAATATGTCAAACCTATTATTCTTGATGACTTTATACAAAAGACTGAAAATAAATATCCTAAAATTTATGAAATATTTGATTATTATATAACTAATGGATATAAAATATATTCTGAAATTGGTAGTTTTATACCAGATTTATTAATTAGTGGAACTATTGACATTCTTATTCTTCGTGAAGATAAATTTATTATAGGAGATTGGAAAACTAATCGTGGAGGTCTTAAATTTGAAAGTGGTTATTATAAAAAAGATAAAAGACAAAATCCTCATCAAACAACTGATGTTTGGGTTTCTACTAATAATAAACTTTTGCCTCCAGTTGCTCATTTAGCTGATTGTAACGGAGCTATATATAATTTACAACTTTCTATGTACGCTTTTATGGTAGAATATGTTTTAGGACTTCCTTGTGCCGGTTTATGGCTTTGTCATATTGATTCAGATTTTGTTCTTAATGAATATGGAATGCCTAAACGTTTCCCAGATGGTCTTTATCATCTTAAAAAGAATCCTAAAGAAATTGTTACTGTACATAAAATGAAATATCTTAGAACTGAAATAATTAATATTCTTGAAGATAGACGTAAAAATATTGCTGCTTCAAGAATAGCTTCTAAAACTTTATTTTGATATGGTTATGAAAAATATAATATTTGTCGTTCTTGCCGTTCTTATAGTTTCTGCTTGTGTTCAATCCCCCGTAGAGAAGGAAGTGATATATGTGCCTGTTAAAGATACTATATCTGATAATTCTAACGTTATTAGAATTATTAATCTTGAACGAGAACTTCAATTAACAAGAGATAGTCTTAATAGTATTAGAGATTCGATTGGAGAAGATTTATTTGTAGCAAGATATAAACTTGCTCGAATTAAATATTACAACAATATTGCCGCTAAAGGCAATAATATTAAATTTTTAAGAGGTTGGATTAATCGTGTTTTAAATGAATAATATGAAAGTAATTATTTCTGATGATAGAAAACCTTACAGAGTAATTGTTACTCAAGAAGAAGTTCCTGAAGATATACCATGTTATCTTTTATGTTATAAAGTACAAATTCAAGTATGGTTCTTTTGGATAACAATTAAAGAGTTTAAAGAAGGAGTTTATGACGATGATAGTGAATTTTGTAAAGCAGAAGCTATTGAACTTTATAATAAAATAATTAATCCTTATGGCTAATTTTAATGAAGAATTTAAGAAAGTAATATTGGTTGAAGGAGGATATGTTAATGATCCTGACGATGCTGGTGGAGAAACTTATCTTGGTATAAGTAGACGATATAATCCAGATTCTAAAATGTGGAATATTATTGATGATATTAAAAAACAATTTGGTACTAAAGGTATTAATAGTAGATTAAAAAATAATCAAGAAATTACTAATGAAGTTAAACAAATTTATAAAATTAATTATTGGGATAAACTTGAACTTGATGATATTCCAAGTCAAAAAATAGCTCATGAACTATTCGATACTGCTGTTAATTGTGGAATAACTACTTCTATTAGACTTGCTCAACAAGTTTGTAATATGACTATTACAGGTAAATTTACTCCAGAACTTAAACATAATTTAATGCAATATGGAAAAGTTTAATAAAATATTGTTATTATTAATTGTTAATTTAATAGTTTTTTCTGTTGGCTATACTATTGGGTATAGAAAAGCTAAAAATAATATTAACGATAACATTATTATACAAGATACTACATATAATCATATAATTTTAGATAGTATAAAATATCGTTTGATTGAAAAAGATAGTATTATATATAATATAAAAGAAGATTTAAAAGATGATATACAAGAAGCTATTAATGCTAACGATAGTAATGTTGTTAAACAGTTTTATGAGCTTGTTAGCGAGTGATAAATATGATACTCCTCTACGGGGAATTGAATGGAAGTCAGACACTGTTAAAATTACTATTCCTATTGAATTACTCCGTAAAGCTAATATTAAAATGATTGAAAGAAAATATTTTAAAAAGATTATTGTAGAACAAGATTCTATAATTACTCTTAAAGATAAATATATTCTTGAACAAGAAAATGTTATTAATGATTTTCAAAAAAGACTTCTTGCAAATGCTCAATTAAATGAAACTATAAAAAAAGATTTAGAAAGAGAAAAAATTAAATCTAAAATATTTGGTGGAATTGCTGGAGTTGCTGTAGTTGTTACTATAGTGACTATTTTAATAAAATAGTTTATTATGGAAAGTTATCCTTTTTTGGACTATATTAATGAAATTGACAAAGAAAAGAAATATAAAAAGGCTTCAGAATGTGGCTTTTACGATCCTTATGATTATTTTCTTGTTGGCGATAGCGGTGGGTTTTTAATGAATATTGATCCTACTGCTAAATTTGTTAATACAGAATTACTTCAAGAAGTAGGAATTTATTTTGATAATAATAGAAAATATACAGCTTATAAAGAAGATTCTATTCCTCATAGACAATTTAGACGTAGAGAACAATATAGACGTAAATATGGTTTTGATGCTCCTTGTCTTAAATTAGCTAATGGGGAAATTAAAAATATTCATATTACTGGCAGTCATTATAATTTTCTTAATTATTGTAGAATTGAACAGCTTGATGAATCTACTGTTGTTAATGGTATGAAGTCAACTGCTAAAAAGAAATATGCAAGACCTTTATTTATTGATAGTCAATGGTGGATTTTTAATATACTTGAATTTGCTGAAAAAAATGGTTTTCATTTATTGATTGATAAAACTCGTCGTGGTGGATTTTCTTATATTATGGCTGCTGATAGCGCTAATGCTGTTAATTGTGAATCTCGTAAAGTAGTTATTCATGTTGCTGTTGATAAAAAATATCTTACTCAAACAGGTGGTCTTACAGATTTTGCTGTTAATGATTTAAAGTTTTATGAAGAAAATACTCCTTTTGTTCGTGGAATACTTAGTACTGTTAAGTCTGATTTTCGCTTAGGATACAAACTTCCAAATGGTGTTGAAGCTGATAAATCTTGGCGTTCTGCTCTTATTAGTGTAAGCGCAGCTAATAATCCAGATTGTGCTATTGGTAAAGATGCTATTAAAGTTAAAGTAGAGGAAGTTTCTACAATGGAAAATTTTGATGATTTTATGAATGTTACTGAACCTGCAATGAGAACAGGTGCTTATACTACTGGTATGCTATGTGCTTGGGGAACTGCTACTTCTGGTAATATGCAAATGTTTGAACAAAATTTTTATAATGTTAAAGGTTTTAATTTTATGCCTTTTGAAAATGTTTGGGATAAAGATTGTCGTAATGAAACTTGTGGTTTCTTTAAAGCATATTGTTGGGGTTTGCAAGGAGAAATAGACGGCGTTAAAGGTATAGATAAAGACGGTAATAGCAATATTCTTGTTGGTCTTGAAATATCTCGTCGAGAAAGAATTGAAAAGAAAAATAGTGTAAAGAAATATTCTGATTATATTAATTATCTTGGCCAATATGCTAATTTTCCTGCTGAATCGTTTAGTAGTGCTTCTGAAAATATATTTAGTTCAGAAGAATTAACCGCTTGGGAAGATAGACTTAGAATAGATACTGATTTACATTTTTATGTAGATGGTAATCTTGAAATTGACGAAAAAGATAAAGTAATATTTAAAAGTAATGCTAAATTACATTCTGAAAATAAGAAAACTTACGATTATATTGTAGGCGTTCCAAGACGAGGGCATGAAGATCCTCATGGTTGTGTTAGACGTTGGTTTACTCCAGAATATGTTGAAACTAAAAGAGCTGATGGAGCATTAATAAAAGAAATACCTGTTGGTTTATATAGTATTAATTATGACCCTGTAGGCGTTAATAAAAATAAAGATGAGGTTACTATGAAACATTCTCATAATAGTATTATGGTTTGGCAAAATCCTCATTATCTTAACGGTTTTAAACAAAAACTTGTTTGTACTTATTATGGTCGCCCTGATACTCTTGAAGAAGCCGATAGAATATGTTATCTTTTAGCTAAATATTACAATTGTATTGGGACAACTAATGTCGAAGTAAACCGAGGTGAAACTGTTTCTAATTTTCGTAAATGGAATGCTTTAAAGTATTTATCTTGCGAACCATTAGAAGTTTTTGACCCTACTTTTAAAGGAAAAATTAATACTACTTATGGTTATAACATTTCTGGTGAACAACATAAATTAGATTGTATTCGTCTTACTAAAGAATTTCTTTATGAAGAAATTGGTAAAGATGAATTTGGAAATACTTTAAGAAATTTTCATAGAATATATGATTATCAAACTATTCTTGAATTAAAGAAATGGAGTGTTAAAGGTAATTATGACCGTGTTTCTTCTATGCTTCTTAGAGGAATTGAATGGAAAGCTATGAATCTTAAAGCGCAAGATGAACTTAGTAATCGAAAGCAACTTAATAGTGAAAATATTGATGATTATGATAGTAATATATTATCAAGACCGTGGTTTTAATTAATAATATAATTATATGAGAAGTAATGTACAAGAATTTGATTTTCCTTTACAACGTATTCCAAGTGATAAAAAAGATGCTGCTTGGGCAGCTAATTGTTGTGATTGGATTATAGCTCAAGGTATTGCTAATAGAGGCGATAATTCAGAAATAGAAATAAAATATGCTATTCTTAATGGTAATATTCCTGATGAATTTTATAAAAAGATATTAAATCCTTATAATGCTACTCAAGAGAAATTTAAACGTTTTCCTGCTACTATGCGTAATTATGATTTAATGAAAGGTATTATAAGAAGATATGTTAGTGAATATATTAAGAACCCTCATGATTTTATTGTAGGAGCTAATAATCCAGAAGTAATGCTTGCCCGTAATCGTAAACTTAGGCAAGAATTATCTTTACTTGTTCAACAACGTATTGCTGCTCGTATTCAGCAAAGTTATCAAGAATGGGTTAATGGAGGTAATGATCCTCAACAATTTAATCCTCAAGATTCTATTGATGTTGAAGCTTTTACAAAAGAATTTAATGAGAATTACGTAGATGATATATCTGCACAAGCTCAAGAGATTCTTAATGTAATTCGAGATATTACTGATGATAAAATATTTTATGCAAGAGCATATTTTGATTTTGTAAGTTTTGGTGAGTGTTATACTTATGCTGATGTTGTTGGTACAAAATTAGTTAAACGAAATGTTTCTCCGAGAGACGCTTATCCTATTAATACAGATAGTCCTTTTAGAGAAAACGATGACATGTTTGCTTGTAGACGTAAAATGTCTTATCAACAAATTATTGATGAATTTGATGATTATCTTGACGATAAACAACGAGATTTTCTTAATACTTATTATGCTAAACATTCTCCAGCTAATACTAAAGATTTAGTTTTTTCAACTTATGAAAGTTATTTTCCAGATGTTTGTCAAAAATATAGTATAGCTGATAGAGAACTATTTAGACGTTCTCCTAATATGCAAAGAGATTATAATATGGATTTGTATGATGTTTGGCATGTAGTTTGGAGAGGTGAAGTAAGAAGAGCTATTGTAACGTTTGTTAATGAAGCTGGTTTAATAGATAGTAGAGTTGAGAATGATGATTATGTACTTAATGTCTCTACGGGGGATATTTCATTAGAATATGTGTATGAACCACAAGTTTATGAAAGTGTTCGTATTGGTGGAAGACATGATGCAATTTATCCTTATGGAGCAAGAGCTATAGCTTATAATCGTAATGGAAAATTACCTTATAATGGTATTAATGAAATTCTTCCGGGTTTTGGAAAATTTAGTATTGTAGATATAGTTACTCCTTTTCAAGTATTTTATAATATTGTAGCTTATCATAGAGAAATGGTTATTGCTAAAAATAAACTTAATATTCTTATGATAGCTAAATCTTTATTAGGTAAATATCCTGAAGAAACTATTTATCGAATGCTTGCTGATGGTATTTTGTATATTGATGATGAAAATGATCAAGGTATGCTTAGAGCACAACAAGTTCGTATGCTTACTGCTTCTTTTGGAGATTATATTGCTCAATTAAGTACTTTACTTAATGAAATTCAACAGACTGCAAATATGCAAGTTGATATGACGCCTCAACGTTATGGTGAAATCAGTAATTATGCTGGAAAAGCATCTACTGAAGAAGCTATTATTAGAGGTAGTATGGGTAGTGTTATTATAGAATTTATGATGGATAATTTTCGAAGTTATGATTATAATCGAGATATGGATTATTCTAAACTTGCATGGATTGATGGTCTTGATACCGCATATAGAGATTCAGCAGACGATAAATTAAAGTATATTAGTCTTGATGTAGATAAACATATATATGCTGATTACGTTATTAAAGCTAAAAATTCTACTAAAGAACAAGAAAAACTTAATCAACTTAAACAATTTGCGTTTAATGCTTCTCAAAATGGTGATAGTATGATGGCAATTGCTGCTATTACTGGAGATAATGTTGCTGCTATTAGTAAACTTATTAAGAAGTTTCAAGAAGAAAAAGACGCTCATGAACAACAACTTAAACAAATGGAACAACAAACTGAACAAATGCGTCAAGAATTTGAACTTAAAAAGATTGCAGCTAAAGGAGAAGAAGATAGAAAGACTAAAGAACTTGAAGGTTATATTGATCAACAAATTGAACTTATTCGTGCTGACGCTAATATGATAAGTTATAATGCTGAAGTTAGCAGTGCTAATAAAGAAGCTGGTATTGATAGACTTAATGAAGCTCGTTCAAGAGTTGAACAAGATAAAGTAGCTTTAGATAAACAAAAGACTTTATTAGATATGGTCAATAAAGAACGTGATAGACAAGTTAAAATGCATGATATTGATACTAAATATAAGATTGCTAAAGAGAATAAAAATAGATATGATTTTAAAGGTAAATCTAAGAGTAAAAAGTAAGTTATTGATATAGTTAGTTATGTTGTTGCCCTATTTTGATATATCAAAAACGATATATCAAAATAGGGCAAATTATATTCATAAATAGCTGTTTTTAGCTATAATTTAGGCTTTCTTTTTCAATGTTACCGAATGTTCAATGTAAATAAAAATCAAGCTAAAAATAGCTTCAAAAATAGCTTATATAACATAAGCAGTATAAATAATATTGTAGTTACTGACGATTATACTGTTCTTGTTTTTGAAATAAATATTGTTTATGATATAGTTTGTGCTTATATTCGTGATAGTAAACTATAACAAAATAATAACTATTATGGATTTTAGTTTTGGTGATAGCCAAGTGCAAACCGGTAATAATGACGGTTCTGGCGATGTGAATAACACAAGAAATGATGTTACTAATATTACTAATCAAACTGTAGCTCCAGATGACGATACTACTAATCTTGATGATGTTAATAATGGAGATAATAGTAACAATAATAATGACAAAGGAAATAATAATGATGATGACAAAGGTAATGACAAAGGAAATGATGGTGGTGACAATAAAAGTACCAACAATGATGATTCCGAATTATCGCAAGGAGATGTTGTAGAAATTGGAAATAATTCTTATACTGTAGACGATAAAGGTAATCTTGTAGATACTTCTGGAAATATATTTAAAGAAGCTAAAGATGTTAAGTCTTTTCTTGAAGGGCTTGATAAACTTGATGATGATACTGAAGAATTAAATATTCAAAGTATTCAAAATGCTATAGGAATTACTGTTACAGATGAAAATGATAAACCTGTTGAATTTGAAAATACAGTAGATGGAATTAAATCTTATATGAATGCAGTCATAGAAGCTGCTAAAGAAGAGCATTACGAAACTGCTATCAACACATTATATCAACGTTATCCTATTTTAAATGATGTACTAAATTATTATATTGCTAATGGTAATTCTCTTGAAGGATTTGGAGAAATTCCTGATAGAAGTGGAATTACAATTGATGATGCTAATGAAGCACAACAAGAATATATTATTAGAACTGCTTGGAGTGAACAAGGAAGAAAAGGTAATGTAGATAACTATATTGCGTATCTTAAATCTAACGGTACTTTAGCCGCTATTGCAAAAGAAGAGCTTGAAGGTTTACAAGAATCTGATAGAGCTTATAAAGAAGAAATGGAAAAACGAGCTAAAGAAGTTGAAGATAAACGGATTGCTGACACTGAAAAATATTGGAATGGTGTGCATGATGTAATTAAAAATCGTAATATTGCCGGCTATCAAATTCCCGAAAATATTATTATTAGTCGTAATGGTGAGAAAATATCTGCTTCTCCAGAAGACTTTTTTAATTATATTTATCGAGTTGATGAAAATGGACAATCTGCTTATGTAAAAGATTTGTTACAAGAAACTCCTGAAAGTCGTAGAGATGATGAAATTCTTCGTGCTTATCTTAAATTTGTTGGTGGAAATTATTCTAATCTTGTAGATATGGCTATCAATAAAGCTACTGTAAATAAACTTCGCTTTAAAGCTAAAGAAAAGTCTACTTCTTATAGAGTAACTAAGCCTACTAATAATAATCAAAAGAAAGATATTAATTTTAGTTATTAATATTATTTTAAAAAGAATTTAGTTATGTTTTACAAAATGCGTGTACTTTCGCAGGGAAAGTATGATGATAGAGGATATTCTAATGAAGATAGTATCTCTTATCTTCAGCTACAAAAACCTGCTGAAATAAATGGATTTATTACTTATAACTATGGTATGGACGATGACCGTTTTCCTTTGACATTTATGACTGAAGGTCAAGGACAAGCTGGTACAGTTGATGTTCCTACTGTTCAATGGACTTGGAATACTATGGGTCGTATGAAATTTACAGATTTTATTACACACTGTGATATTCCTGCTGATAAAAAACCGGGTCTTGGTGGTGCTGAAGTTGAAATTCATACAAGTACTCATTGGTTTATTGAACAATATGGTTTAATTGGACCTGATGGTCGTACTCAAGTTCGTATTCAAAAAGATCGCGGAGAATCTCCTTATGGATATGCTTATCTTATTAAGCTGACTAATCCAGATCCTAATGCTTATATTTCTGACGAATTGCTTGCTGTTGGTAAATATTGGAGTTTGGCTGCTCCTACTGTTTCTGAATCATATTCTAAAGGTAATAGAAGCAATTCTATGGGGCCAGGTAAAATGACTTCTCAACTTGAGTTCCATCGTTATTCTAAAGAAATTGCTGGTAATTTGGCAAATACTGTTACTGAATATGAATTTAAAGACAATAATGGCACTACTAATCGTCTTTGGATTAATGAAGAGATGCGTCAATTCCATATTCATATGCGTGTTATGAATGAAGAACGTCTTTGGCTTGCTGAATATAACCGCAATATGAATGGAGAAATTGCTCTTAAAGATCGTGATAATGGTAAACCTATTCCTCATACTTCTGGTATGCTTGAGATTTGTCGTGAATCTAATTATGATACTTATGGAGAATTTTTAACTCTTAATAAGATTAAACGTATTGTTGGTGACGTACTTGATCGAGATACTGATAGTGGAACTATGGATATTGTTCTTATGGGAGGTAAAGGCTTTATTGAAGATTTCGATGACGCTATGAAAATGGACGCTAAACAAAACGGTTTCTTGACCCCTCTTGGAGATAAAGAAATTGGTACAATGAGCGGTGGTCTTGAATATGGTGCTTATTTCCGTAAATATAAAACTGTTGAAGGTCATACTGTTACAGTTAAACATTGTTCTTTCTTCGATAAAGGAACTATTGCAGAAGCTGCTAAACAGAATGGTGAAATTCATCCTCGCACAGGTCTTCCTATTACTTCTCATCAAGCATGTTTTATTGATTTCAGTTCTTATGATGGAGAACGTAATGTTCGTATTGTTCGTCGTAAAGGACAAATCTATAAAGCTAAAGTGTTTAAAGGTATGAGTGATATTCCTGCTTCTTGGGGAGTTCCTGATAGTAATTATATTTCTACTGAAATAGACATGAGTAGATATGAAATTATGTCTTCTCTTGGTCTTCAAGTTAATAATTCTACCAAGATGTTCCTTATTAAGTGTGAATTGTAATCTTAATTTATAAATTTAATTCGTATGCAAAATAGTTCTGACAGTGGTATGACATTTGGATTTAATAAACCAAATACCGAAATAAATAAACAGACAGTTGAAGATTCTGTTCAATCTCCTGTAGAGGTAGTTAATACTATTCAACAACCTACTACTTCTAAGATTGATATAGAAAAAGGTGCTGACAGAGAAGATTTAAGTGAAAATCAACCTTATACTGATGTTCGTTCTATAACGATTATGCTTGTTAAAAATACTTCGCTATATCGTAAAGTAAATGATAAAGTACTTCCTAAACGTATTGATTATATTGGAAGTTGTTTTAATTCGTCTAAGGTTATTTCAGCTAATCAAGAAGAAGTCAACGCATATTTTCCAAATCTTGTTGGTCTTTCTCCTAATGATCCTTCTTTTATGTTAAGAGTAAAACAATATCTTAATAATATTCGTATTCCTGTTGATGAATTAGGAAAAACGTTTGATATTAGTTTTTATTATTATCATAAAAAAGATTATTATAAATTTAAAGCTAAAGAAGAGGCTATCGAAGAGACTTATCAAAAAGCTCCACGTAGAGGAGATGTTGAAATTAAAGCAGCTATTAAAGCTAAAGTTAATGCTCTTAATCTTCTTGAATCTCAAAAACATAAAGTTGGTTATCCTATTAATGTAGAAGATTATCTTATGTATAGACACTGTTTGTTGTATCATAGTGTAGCAAAAGATATATCTATTATTAATTCTGATACTTCTATACGTTTTTATTTTAAAGATGATAAGAAAGAAGCTGATAAACTTCGCAAATATAGACTTGAAGTTAATAAAGCAAAATCTAATTATGTTGCTTGTATAGCCGATAGTGTTTTATTTGAAGCTGTTTATATTCAATATTGTGTTCTTAATTCTTTACCTGTTCTTACCTATTTGAATAGACCACAACTTGATAAGGAAATTGATTTGGATAAATTTAGTTCTAATGAACCTGTTAAATTCAACAAAATAGTATATAATAAGGATATTAAACTTATGGCTGTTATTGAAAAACTTATTGCCCGTGGAGAGTTAGTTCGTTCTCAATATAGTCAAAATATTACTACTACTGATGGAGAATTAATAGGTGCTAATACTGGAGAAGCTATTGCTTGGTTTAAAGATCCAAAAAATGCTTCTATGGTAGCTGCTTATAATCATAAATTAAATCTTATTTGATATGACTATACAGGAAATGCACAATAAGTTTAGAACGTTTGGACAAGTAATGGGTTTACAACTTGTTAGAGGTATTCTTCCAGAGTCTATAGACGTATATCTGAATGCAGCAATTAATGAAACTGTTAGAAATATAATTAGTAAAAATGTTGCTAATTCACTTCAAGTTGGAATATTACCACAAGCTGCTTCTATTACTCCAATTAATGCTTTGAGAACTCTTTATAGAGTTGATCATACTAATATTACAGAAAGCGATTATTTTAATAATAATCCTTTTGAACTTATTGTTGATTTCCATAATGTTTTATTATATACTGATTTTTATATTGATTACAAAGACGGCAAAAAAGATGTACATTGTAGACTAATAGAACCTGATAGACTTTCTGATGCCTTAACTGATTATTGTACTCGACCTACAATTAATGAACCTATTGTAACAATGTTTACAGAAGTAGCTGAAAATTATCTTACTGTAATCAAAGTTATGACAGGTCAGACTGAGAGTGATGACAAAAAGGTTATTGGTGGAATAAAGATTTGCTATATTGACAATCCTAAGATTGTTAAATATAATGTTGAAGGTAAAAATGAAGGTGTTGATTGTGATTTACCAGAATATCTTCATGAGGAAATAGTTCAGTTAGCTGTTAAAAAGTATATTGCTTCTATTAGTCCAACGATGTCTCAACAAAAAAATTAAATGATTTCTTAATTTATTAAAATAGTTATAGAGTTATGCGACAATTTCTTTTAGGTAAAAACGTTGCTTATCCTACTACTGCTTTGAGCAATAATGATGTAGTTGATGGTGCAATTGGTTTTTATTTTAGAAAATCTGATAAGACTATTTCTCCTACTGCTACTGGTGAAGAGATTACTAAAGATTGCATGCTGATTGTTAATCGTCCTGTTAATAAAGGAGGTCATGTTGTAATTCCTATTCATAAAAATAAATTTTCTTATGTAAAAGGAGTTTATCAAGCAGGTGAAGTATTTAAACAAGTATTTACTATTCCTGCTCCTACTACGATTGGTGAATATTCAATTATTGTTGCTCTAAAGGGTGTCGGATTTAATCAACGTAATAAATGGACTGCTTCTGTTTATATTAAAGATGTAAATAAGACTGCTAATGAGCTTGCAGAGGCTTTGGCTAAAGCTATTAATAATAATACTGTTGGCTCTAAAGTTGTAGCTACTGTTTCTGACGCAACATTGACTATTGATGGGCAAGTTGTAGGCATGGATTATGAAGTAATTCCTGCTGATTTACTCACTGGTCTTGTTGCTACTTCTACTCAGAAAGGAAAAGCTGCTTACGGAGATGCTCAATATGTTATTGATTTAGCAAATAAAGCTGCCGCTGATGCTGGATTTGAATATACATATCAAGAAGCTGGAGAATTAATGAGACCTCATTATCCTCTTAATCCTCTTGAAGTTTCAGAAGCTGCTGATAAAGGATTTACTATTTTTACTCTGTCTTTTGCTGAACCTCGAGATGTTAAGACAAGAGATGAAGTTGTTAATCAAATTGTACAAGTTGTATTTCCAACTGGTGCTACACAAATTACTGCTTTTGAAACTGTTTGTAAAGCACTTGCAGGTTAAACTTTTAAAATAAAAACTATCGTTATTGCTATTAAATAGCTTAACGATAGTTTTCTTATAAAGTATGGGAGAATTGTTAGAAAGTTTACGTTTAGGAATAACTCCCGGTGTTATTGTTCTTATTTATCTTATTATAATTAAGGTAATTGATACTAAAAAGGAATCTAATGCCGTTAAAATTAATAAAGAAGTTACTGAATGTTTTCGTAAATTAAATTCGTTTTTAGATTATATCACTAAAGATATTCTTAACGATGCTGAAGAAAAACGAGATTATGCTATTAAAAATTCTTTTAAAACATTCGCTAATTCTATTATTCGTCACACTACTTCTGTTGTTGTAATTAATAATATAGATAATAATAAAGAAAATATTATTGAAAATATTCATTATATTGTAGAATCTAATTATTATAGGCTATATAATTTAATGTTTTTATATAAAATATGCGGTTATATAAAACCTGAATGGAAAACAGAAATAAGCGAAGATGTTGTTGAAATTATATATAATGATGAATTTTCTAAAGAAGAAAAATTATATAATATAAATAATAAAATTAATATAAAAATTGACGGATATATTTCTATTGTTATGAAACAGTGTCATACTTATGTCAGATAATTATTTAATTATAAGAGATATTAATAATAGAGTTAATCGTATTGCTTTGATGAATATTGGTTTTGTTCAAAATCAATGTTGTGAAACAAAGAATATGATTATTCCTGTTTTAATACATTGTATAGAAAATAGTCAATTATTTACCGAAGAACAATTAAATAATCTTGCTAATATTATTAATAGTTTAAATATAAATTGTGTATGAGTAAAGTTAATTATGTTTATTTGACTATTCCACAAGATTATATTTGCATATATCATAAATTACTTATTTTAATGTCTAATATAGGTAGAGAAATAATTAATGATTGTTCTGCTACTTGTAAAGGTAATAATAAAATTATAATTGATTGTTGGAATACTTTTCAATCTGCAATAGCTTGTAAGGCATTAAAAAAAGATAAAGAAGCTGGTTTACTAATAAAATATATTACTTCTCAAATTGACAAACTCTATACTGGAGATGATTATGTTCAACAAGATGTTTTTGTTTATTTGGATAATAATTATCTTAAAGCAAGAGTAAGTTGTGAAAATAATATTCCTAAAGTAGATGTTAATGTTGATAGCGGATATTTACAAGTTATTGAAGATTCTGATACTAAAGAATTTGTACTAAAAGATGAAAATTTAATTATTAAAGATAAATGATATGATTACTAATGAGAAGAATATAGGAAAAGTAAGTATTAGTTGTGATGGTGTATGGGATATTAGAAAGGATTATGATAAACTTTGCTTAGTTACTAATGATTCTTATAATTATATATCTCGTAAACAAGTTCCAAATGGTACTGATATTACTAATGAAGAATATTGGCAAAAATTGTATAGCGTTATTTTTACTAATGGTTTTTATCGTATTCCGGGTAATATTGAAGATATAAATATTAATACTAATCCTGAAGGTCTTGAAATAGTTTTAGGAGATTATTTAAATTTAAAAAATGCTGTTTTAAGTAAAAATATTATTGTTACAAGAACTTCGATTCTTAATGTTGTTATTGCTGGTATTGATGGATTAAGTGTTGCTATCGAGTATATGTATTTTGGAGAAGATAAAATTTCTAAATATCAATATTTTTTACGAGTTGACAAATATTATAAATGGAAACAAGTTTCTTCTATACAAGAACAGATATTTTTAAAAGTAGATGCTGTTCTTGATGATACTTCTAATAATGCTGTTGCCAATAAAGCAGTTACTTCAATAATTAAAAAGATTATTAATTGGCATTAAATTATTAATCATCATTTAAAATATAAAAGTAATGAAATATAACGATTTGCAAACTAAAATTCTTACCGAATTTACAGGTATATTGTTTAGTGGTCTTAAAGCAAGTTATAAACCTGCTGTTGATCATTTAGATAAACTTTATTTTACTACTGATACTCATGAACTTTTAGTTAATGGTACTTCTTATTCTGGTGGTATAAAGGCTGTTAGTATTGAAGGAACTACTCTTAAAATTACTATGATTGATGGTTCAAGTAAAACTGTCGACTTAGCTGAAATACTTAAATATAAATCCGCTTTATCTGATGATATAGCTACTGTTAATGCTCTTGGTGGTATACCCGCTGGAACTACTGTAGCTCAACTTAAAAATAAAACTTTTTCTCAACTTTTTGATGAACTTATATTTCCTACTGTTAATCCTACGTTTGAAGCTCCTACTGCTTCTTTGAGTTTAAAAAGTACTTCAACTACACCTACTATTCAAGAAGTTGGTACAACTGGAGCTTCAGTTCCTGTTGCAGCAAGTTTTAATACAATATATAACGCTGGAGCTATTAAAATAGCTGGTGTTAAAAAACAAAATAGGGGTGGTGCTTTAGATTCTGCTGGTTCGTTTATTTATATTAATAATACACCTACTAATAAAACATTTCCAACAGAAATTCCTGAAGGAGCTATAACGTATAAATATAGAGCTGCTTATCAACATGGTCCTCAACCTTTAGATAGTAAAGGTAATAACTATCAAACTCCTCTTCCTGCTGGAACAGTTGATAGTGCTGCTGTAACTATTAATGGCGTATATCCTTATTTTACTAATAAAGATAATAATGAAGCTTTTGCTAAATTAGCACTTACTACTTCTAATACTCTTAGTGCTGTTAAATTTAAAGCTGAAGGTCCTAACAAACATACTTTTAAACTTCCTGTAAAATATACTTTAACTAAAGTTGAACTTCTTAATACTTTGTCTGGCAAATACGAAAATTATGGTACAGATAAATTTACTAAGACAACTGAAAATATTAAAGTTCAAGGTAAACAAGTTGAGTATGCAGTTTATACTCGTAATGACGCTGGATTTAATGGAGAAAGTACATTTAATATTACATTTAGTAAATAATAGAAAGGAGTTAATAATATGGCAAGAGAAAGAGGCACATTTAATTTTAGTGCGAGTCTTGAAGTAAAAAAACAAGCACCACTTGACGCAAGACAAACGTATATTACTTATGAAGAATTAACTCAACAATCTACATGGGTTGATAGTGATGGTAAAGTTTGGCTGTTTAAAGGTCTTGTTGTTCCTGTTAACTATAATGGACAAAATGCTTTGTTCATGCTTATTAATCCCGACGCTTATACTTCTATTTCTTCTTGGATTCGCGTTGATGGTAATGCTGGAGAATCTCCTATCTATACAATTTCTGATTTAAGTACTTTATCTGAAAATTCTGCTAAAAGTGAAATTGTAGATATTTTAGGAGAATATAATGATTTTTTAGATGCTTATAATAACAATAAATTACTATTATGTGTTGTTGATAATTATTATACTGTTGGATCTATAAATCATGAAGGATCTGTAGTTGAAGAAGGTAAATTTATTATAACTATTAATAGTAATTCCAGCGGTAATCCTATAATTACAAAATATGTTATTAAACATGATAATAATGATTGGCTTGAATCTTTAGGTGTTGAATCTATTACTCCACAAAAATTAGCTGTTGCTGAAGATTTAGAAAGATTAGATAATATATATTTTCTTGGAGATATTTTAACTCTTACAAACGAATCTATATCTATTATTGCCACTATTCTCACACCTTATACTGATTTTAAGGAAGCTGTTGATAGTAAAAAAATATTTATTGCTAAAACTCAATATGGACAATATTATGTAAGAGTATCTGCGATTAATACAACTACTTATTTAATTAACGCTATTGTAAGTGGTGGAGATAATAATACTCATATTTTAAAATTTAGAGCTACTCATTCTGGAAATAATTGGGATAGTATTTCTAATCTTACTAAATACTCTATAGCAACAAGTGATGATTTAACACGTAAAGTTACAAGAGTTGTAGCTGCTGCTAATAAAGGTATTGAAATAGGTGGTTCTGAACAAACACCTACTGTTGGTATTAAACTTGATACTACTCAAGGAAATGTTACTCTTAGTTTAGGGCCTAATGGTCTTAAAGCTGAAGATACAACTGCTCTAAGAGATGTTACAGGTCAAAACTTTATTAAGAAAAACGGTACTAATGTAGAAGGTCATCTTAATCTTACTTATAATACTAAAACTAAGAAGATTAATCTTGAAGGTTTTGATTCTTCTATTATAGCAAGTATTGACGCTACTGCATTTATTAAAGACGGTATGATTAATACTGTTGAGCTTGTAACAGATCCAGAATCTCATGACCCGGGTACTTATCTTGTTATTACTTTTAATACTGATGCTGGTAAGGATGCTATTTATCTTGATGTAACCGGTCTTATAGATGTTTATCAAGGAACTAATGGTGTTAAAGTAACAGGAAAAGATATTCATTTAATTATAGATCCAACATCTGAACCTTATCTTTCTTTAAGTGATAATGGTATTAAAATTGAAGGTATTAACGCTAAAATAAGTGAAGTTGTTGAACAAGCTATAATTGAAGCATTTGCTTGGCATGAAGTATAAAGTATAATATACATACAAATCATAAAAAGTATTATAATAAAAATCATAAAAAGTATTATAATACTTTTTCTAATTAATATAGTAATATGGCTAAAAGATTTAATGTTTATAGAACTTTTTCTAATTTTTTAAGCGAGAGAAATCTTGTGGCTGATGAATTAGCTGTAGTTAATACTGCAGCTAATGATTTCCCTAAAGGAGCATTATTTTGTAAAGGGCGTCTTATAAGTAAGCCTCAAATACCATTTGCTGGGGTTATAGAAAATATTCTTCAAGAAGTAGCTGTACAAAATACTACTATAACTAATACTAATTTATATTTTTTACAAGATAAAAATTGTTTTGGTATTGGAGATACTACTTATGCTACAATTAATACCGATAAATTAATATTTAAATTTCATGGTCAATATTTATTTAATAGAAATCAAGTTACTAATGCTACAACTTATGGTTTAAAATATGTTCAAGATACTGAAAGTAATCAATATAAATTAATTCCTAATGAAGATTTTGAATATTATATTTATAATAGACCAGGGTTAACTTATAGAATTGTTGGTAATCCAGATAATCATTTTTGTAAATTACATACGGATTATAATCTTAAAACAGGAGATTATTTACTAAAAGATGGTACAATTCTTCCTTTAGAATATTACAATACTTATTTTAATTCTATGATATTAGGTATAGTTGTTAATACTGAATATAGAAGTTTTTTACCTTTTCCTATTATTGGTTATAATGGAATATATATACAACTTGAAAGTTTTGACCAAACTATTATTAATGATTTAGCAAGAAGTTCTATAAATGAACATAACGGTAGTAATATATTTAAGTCCATTTCAAGATATGTGTTTATTGATAGAATTATGCCCTTTTCACGTTTTAGAGTAACATTTCCTTCAATATATAATGGATATAACCAATCATTATGTAAAATGTATATTCCTACTGTTTTTGAATATACGGAAATGGTTAGTAATTCAAAATTTGTTAAATCTATTAATAATCTTAATTCTTCTGCTATAGACGCTATATCGTCTGAACAATCTTTTTCTACATTTGCTAATCTTGAAATAAGTAATGATAATAAAGATTATATTAATATAATCAAAAATGGACGTACTTTTAGTACAAGTTTAGTTAATACTATGTCAGATTTTTTCTTTTTAGGAAACTATTAAAATAAACAATTATAATTTTGTTATTTAATATAAAGATATTATATTTAAAATTATATTGATATAAATATTGTTGATAGCAATAATAAACAATATATTAATTAAAATAATATTATGGATATTACAAATATAGTTTTTAGCGATATACTTAATCATTTTAATTTCTCTTATATTTTTTCTATTGTTATACTAACTTATATTATAATTAAATTTATTGATTATATTAATAAAGATAAAAAAGTTTCTACTTGGAGTAAACGTATTGTTCTTACAATATCTATTATATTTATTACTGCTGCTTATATATTTTCTGGTTATAAAGATTATATAACTTTGCTTAATTCTGCTATTTTTTCTCCTGTTTTTTATAGTTGGTTACTTAAACCTATACTTGATAAACTTGGAGTCGGTTATAAACATATTGATAAACTTTAAATTAAATATATAATTATGAATACAAAAGAAATTGCTGCAAAACTTAATTGGGCTATGCAAGCTGTTCCTCTTGCAAAAGAACAAAAAGATGTATTAGTTAATATTATTCTTCAATTAGCTGAACAATCTTCTCAAGAAATCCCTACTTATGAAGCTGCTACAGAAGAAAAACTCGGTCTTGTTAAACAAGCAGCTACTGTTACTGAAATTTAAGGAGATACAATTGAAGATGTTAAAACAGCAGTTAATTCTTTAATTGCTAATCTTAAAACTGCTGGTATTTTATCTTAATCTAATATTATTATGGGTAGACCTAATAGAGGTACAGGTAGTGCTGGGCCTAAGAAACCAAATCCTCCTATTAATAGACCTCAATATGGTAATGGAGGTAAAAAGAAATAATTGTTAATGAAAAGACTATTTATAGTTTTAATAAAGTACATACCTATCATACAAATGGTAGGTATGTTGTTTAATAATATATTATATTGTTTTAGCGATATTTATATTATTAGTTATATATTAGATTTTATAATAGGTAATTCTATAACTACTACTTTTCTTTTATATGTTTGTAGTTATGTTTTTGGTTTTTGTAAATGGCATCGTTTTATAATTACTGCTAATATTATTAATCTTTTAATAGCTAATTTAGATGCTTATTATCGAATACCTATTTCTGATATTCAATTACTTATTGTTTATCATTTTATTGCTGCGATATTTATTTGTATATCTACATATATTCATATTAAAAATAATCGTAATGAACGTAAAATTAAAGATATTAAGAAAAGTACTTGAAGAAGCAATAAATAATATCGACGCTGGTAATAGTAATCATAGCGATGATGAATTAGACGATATTATATCAAGTCTAACAAAGTTAAACAGAGGTATTAAACGTATAAGTAAACGTGAAGCATGTGAACGTATTTTACATTGTAGTCCAAGTACTTTTGATAATTATATTAAATTAGGATTAATTCCTCGTGGTCATAAAGAATACGGTTTTAAAGAACTTAATTGGAGTAAGAAAGATTTTGATAAAGCTACTTTAGCTCGTATTAAAAAGTATAAAGATAAACAAGGCTTATAATATATTACGAATATAGTTATACCTTAAAACGCATAGTTACAAATAGCATTGTGATTATGCGTTTTTTTGTAAATGAATTTTGTTATTTGTAATGTAATCGATTACAAACTTATTTATTAACTAATTTAATTATTAATCTTATGGTTCTTGTAGATAAAGAAAATGTAAAAGGTTATGTTCAAATGGACGAAAAAGAACATACAAAGAAGGAATATGCTTCTAAAGGATTGGCTGGAACTGCTCTCGGACTTGGTATTGGTGGTCTTGCTGTTTCCTTGCTTAACAACGGTTGTAATCCTCTTGGAATATTTGGCAGAAATTGTGGTACTAATGCTGGAGAAGTTGCTATAGCTGCTAATGAGCAATATCTTGAACGTAAACAATGTGCTGATTTTGTAGAACTTGTTAATGGTATGTGGCAGAAAGCATATGATGCTCAAAAAGCTCGTCAAGACGATAGAAATGTTCTTAATGCTGAATTATTTAGTATTTATTCTGCTATGCGTAATGGTTTTGACGCTATTAATGCTAAACATAACGAAGACGCATTTAATTTGTATAAGTATTCTCGTGATAGCAAAGATGAATTGTCTTCTGAAATTGGAGAACTTCGTACAGAACTTGCTGTTTTAAAAGCTACTCGCCCTTATCAAGATGCTTTGATTCAGTGCGATATTCGTCGTGTTGCTGAACATGCTGATTTCAATTTGTGGCGTAGAACTTGTCGTATGATAAGTGGTGAAGTAGTTCTTCCTAATACTCCTGTTGTTGAAGGTTATGCAAGTTATAATCCTTGTCATATACAATCTACAACTCCTACTCCAGCAGCATAATTTAATACTCTAATTGAAGTAGGAGACTATTCTCCTACTTCTTATTTTATATAACAAAATAAACAACAAATTAATATGACACCTCAATATCAATTTAATCTTGGTCAAACAGATCCTTTATTAAGTATAGCTCAAAATAATCCTGAAGGATATATTTCTGTTATTGAACAGGAGCTTCAAAAACTTAATAATATAAAACAACAACTTATACAAGCTAAACAGCCTGCTCAACAAAATATTAATAATGCGGTAAATATTTGGGATTCTATTAATAATGAAATTGCTTCTATGACAAATGATCAAAAAGAACTTTTAGCTAAAGATGAAACTTATATTTCTATTGAAAGAGAACTTCAACTTATGATTCAAGAAGAATTAATTAATTCTGTTAAAGATAAAGTTGCTGCTTCTCCACAAGGAAAAGAATTATTAGAAAAACAATTAAATAATATAAAAGTAAAGAAAGAAGAAATTATTAAAGAAGCTAATAAAAATATTGAAATTTTTAAAAGATTTCAAGAAGCTGCTCGATTAAATCCAAACCTTACTTATGCAGAATTTATTAAAACTTTAAATTAATATATTATGGTAGAAAGAAAAGTTATTGTAGATAAAATATCTACTTTTGTAAGTGGAAAACTTAATGAAATATTAGATAATAATCCTTTTTCTTTTATTATAAAACCTTATGTATCACGTGTGGCTAACAATTATATAGGAAAATTAGATGGATTATTAAAAGCTATAGAAGATAAAGACGGTAAAGTCGATATTGAAGGAATTTTAAGCGAAAGTATTGATAATTTAGTTGTTGCTCAAGTTAAAAAATATCCTAATGTATTTAGTGGTATAGAAATTGGAAATGGTACTATTAAAATTAATATTCCTTCTTTTGATAAACAACTTGTGTTTGATTATAACGATATTGAATCATTTAAACAAAACTTATTAAATTAATATTTTATGTCTAAATATAAAGATATTATAAATAGTTATAAAGAAGCAAATGTTTCTTCTACAGAATTATATAATGGAGTTATGAGTTTACATAATATTTTTGATTATGTTGAAAAACAGGATAACAAAATATTTTGGAAATCTATGAGAAAACTTCATGAATCTATTAAAGGTGCTCATTTTGATGAAGAATATGCAAAATGGCAAGTAAGTACTATGTATCATACTGCCGATAATGGCAAAATTTGTAAAGGAGAAATATATAATTATGATTGTGCTAAAAATGTATTTGATAAATATGTTCGTAATATAAATAGTAGTATTACTGTATGGGACGTTTATGTTGCTATTAATGCTCAATATCATGATTATATTAGATTATATTCTGAATGGTTCCGTAATATTAATAAGAATGAGTTAGATAATAAAATTATTGAATCTGCTATTACTTTTTATTTTAAAGATGAAGATTCTGGTAGTACTAAAACTTGGAATTACTTTAAAACAGCTAATTGAGTTTATATTAGATTTGTTGTTGCGGCAATATGTATTTCTAAACATGTTGCCGCTTTTGTTGTTTATATACCTAATGTAAAAAATTTATTACTTTTCTTTGTTCTTTTTCAACTAATATTATATTTGCTCGCAGTTATAATATTGAAATGTATAATCATATAAATAATGAATGTATGGCAAGTATTAATCAACTTATTTCTGAAATTGCTCATTCTGTAAAACAAGCAGATAGTATTCCTGTAAGACGTGCTATTAAACTTGGTATTATTCATGCTCGTAATGAACTTATACGTCATAGTTATGCTAATCATAATTATACAGATAAAGTTCTACAACAAAGATTTAAAATTAGTCTTGTTGATGTTCCTGATGGAGATATTTATCAAAGTGGAGATCTTCCTATTCCTAAAATTAAGAGAACAAAAGTTAAAGTTCCTCGTCCTGTTAGACTAACTAATAATCTTCCTTTCCATTCTGTTCGTACTGCTGGAGTTAAAAATTCTATCGTTATTCCTTTTGTTAAAGAATCTGTTTCTAAATATTATGGTAGTCTTCCCGGTTTATGCCAAAGTGTTACATACGATTATATAAACGAATATATTTATATAAATTGTATTAATGATTCTGAATTTAATAACTTAGGAGCTATCGTTATAGAATCTGTATTTGAATATCCTCATATTATTGAAGTAGAAACTAATGATAAATCTTTTAATATTGATTCTATAAGTGATGACGATGAATTTCTTCTACCAGAAGATATGATTAGTTCTATTAAGAAACTTATACTTGAAACATGGAATACTAATGTTATACGTGATACTGCTGAAATTTCTTCTGTTAATTTAGCATAATGATAAAGATATTATGATACCTGATGTAAAATTTAAAAATTATTATCTTCAATTTATTTATAGTGCTAAAACAGATATTGTTAAGTATAAAAATGAATTAGAAGAAATTGTAATTAATAAAGAAGAACTTTATAATTATCTTAATAATAATAAACAATTACTTATTGAAGTATATAATATTAATTTAGATGATTATAAAACTGAATGGATAAATAAAGAATATAATACTTCTGAATTACTTTATAATAAAATTATTAAATTATTTTCTGTTGCTAATGAAGATGATAATAAATTTATTATTGTTCAACTTATTAAATATTGTAATACTTTAAGACAAGAATATAAATATAATAAATTTATAGAACTTGCTAATAAACGTAGTACTATTCTTTCAAGTAAATATAGAGCTATTATTAATGCGTATTATGCTAAAGTTCATAAATGTATTCTTGAAGGTAAAGGTTATAAGTTTGGTTATGGTATTGGCACTTATTATATTAAATATAAGAAATTTAGTAATAGACATCGTACTACTGTAACCGTTCTTGATTATTCTGCTACTGCTGCTCGTAAAAAAGAATTACTTGCTCAAGGTATTAAACTTTATGATGAAAATGAAGCAGCTTGGTATAAGTTTAGAAATATTCCTTATGATGGTGTAGATTATAGAGTTTTTAAAAATAAAGAAGGTGAATATCTTATTCGTTTTAAAGATTCTAAAATGATTAAAGATAAATTTCTTCAATATGAACATACTGAATATCTTGCTAATAAGTATAGAGGTATGAGCTATAAACAAATAGCGGATAATGTTTGTAATACTATTGAAGATATTTATAATTTACAATTAGATATACGATATAAACTTAATATATTGTTATACAAGTATCCAGAGAAATGTTTAAACTTTATGAGATATGATTAAACAAGATACAACTAATATAGAAAGAATTATTGCTAAGATAGATAATGATTTTAATCCCGATAATAGTGATTGGATTCCAAGAGTTGGAGTTTGGACTTTAGAAGTTATGGGACAACTTAATATATTAAATACTGAAAGAGCTAAAGTTCAACTCCCCGTAAAGGAGAGAATAGCAATTAGTGCTTGTCCAATAGCTAATACTAATATTAAAGTTTATGATAGTAAAGGTTGTGAAATAAAAGAAGCTAATAGTGAACGAGGTTGTAATGGTTGCTCCTCTACGGGGGAACCTGCGAGTGAAACGAGCAGTTCTAACGCAGTAAATACAACAGATGTTTATCATAATGATAATCCGTCAAAAGTTCCAGATTATCTTCTTGCTGAAACTCTTAATGATAAAGAATGGCCTGGTAGATATAGAGTGAATGAGTATAATTATGTTGGTAAAACAACTAATCGTACTCATAATTTTGTTATAATAGATGGTAATAAAATTGAACTCGATTTTGATACTGATTGTATTACTATTGAATATGATACTATCAAAACTGAACGTAGTAAAGTTTACGGTTGTGAATTTCCTGTTATTCCAGATAATGCAATTCTTGTAGAAGCTATTGGTTTTTATTGCATGTATAAAATGTTATGTCGTGGATATAAGCATCCTGTATTTAATCTTGGTGCTTCTCAATATGGTACTAATCCTTATTATATATGGTTACAACTTAAAGAAGAAGCTAAACGTTCTGTTATTAATCGTGGACAAGATATTGATAGTGCTCACAAACAATGGCGCAATGCGTTCTTTAATTTCACTTTTAATCCAAAAGGATAATAAATAAACGAGAATAGCTAAAATTAGCTTTATATTGAATTTTATGTTAGTAAGTGATTAATTATATTAGATTAAATCAAGATTAAATATAGAGCTAAAAATAGCTATCAAAATATATAATATTTTATAATCAATATAGAAGTTATTATGAATATAGTTCCTAAACTTAATCTTAATAAACACCCTAAAGATTGCGATAATCTTTCTTTAGTTGATGCTCGTAATATTAAGATTAGTCATGATGAAAGTTGTATTACTAATGAAAATTCTATAATAACAAATGCTTTAATACAAACTGTTATATATAAAATTTATAATAATAATTTTCTTATTAGAGGTGTTATTCCTATTAATACTGGTATAGTTTTATTTGCTCAAGATTATAATAAAGTCGAAACTAATATTAATAAATTAAATATATTTATATATAATGAAAAGACTATTAATAAAGATGAAAATATTTATTTAGCGTATAGTGGATTATCTTATCATGGTGGTAAATTTACTGGCACTTTTACTTATAACGTAGAAAATGAGTTAATTATAGCTTTTAGTGAATATGATTGTGATAATAACGAATTAGTTCCTTTAAGAACTATTAATTTAGGTAGTCCAGATAAAGCTGGTGCTGAAGATAATGGGGATTTAAAACAAGTCGAAAGTAAATTAAGTATTATTCCTGAAGTTAAACTTCCTAATATAAGTAATGTTGAATATGTTAAAGGTAATGCTTATAAAGGTTGGTATTATCTTTTTATTCGTTATAAAATAAATAAAACAGATTATACTCAATGGTATCCTATTGGTTATCCTATTTATATAGATACTATAAATAGAAATAATATAGTTAGATATATTTTTAATAGAGATGCATTTCCAGAAAAAGCAAATAAACCAACCGAAATAGATCAATTAACAAGTTTACTTATTGGCAGACAACCGTGGGACGGATATGGAGTTGGTTTTTCTGATTATATTAGTGATACAACAGATATATGTAATGAAACTTTTAAAATTGGTATTAAAGATTTAGATATTAATTATAATATATTTCAAATAGGAATTATTTGTGCAAGTAAAAGTTATATTAAATCTTATAAAACATTTGATATTAATATTGTTAAAAATACTATTAATTATTATACTCTTAATTTAAAAGATTGTGAAGAATATGGTAGTCAAGAATTAATTAGTACTTATTATAATTATTTTAATGTTAAAAATATTATTAATTATAAAAATAGATTATATATTGCTGGATATAATGAAAATAAAATTAATGAAGAAGAAATTATTAATTCTGTAAAAAATATTACTGTTGGTTTATACACAAATGTAATTAATACTAATTATAATGAAAATAGTAATATTCGTAGAGATGTTACTGTTTATAAAGAAAATCCTAATCCTTATCAATTTGATGAATCTATATACCATATTAATGGTCTTATAGAAATTCCTTTTAGTGAATATTTTTCTTGCGATGATACAGATTTAGTTGATTTTCTTGATAGTAAAAATAATAAAATAAATATCGTTAGTATTAAAGCTTCTGATTTATATATAACTACAACTAATGAAGATAATGTAATAGATACAAATAGAATAAACGGGTATTTTGCTATAATTAATATTAATTATAAAGGTACTGATTATAGTAGAAGCGGAATATATAAAATAGTTATTAATGATAATATGTCTAATATTAAAGTAATTAATAATATGAAAATTGCTTTACAATTAGGCTTTCCTTATATTAAAACAGATAAAGATTTTATTAATAGAAAACTTGCTACTACATTAATTCCCGGAGAAGTATATAATTTCTTTATTCATTTTGTAGATAAATATGGTAATTTTACTAATGGTTATAAAATAGATAATACTTTTCCTCAACACGTTAATCAAGGAGGAAATAAAGTAGACGGAGTAGTATTTATTATTCCAGTTCCTCAAATTGAATTTGAACAAGATAGATTAGATTATATATATTGTAGTGTTGATAAAACTGCTAAAATAAATGATATTATAATTAAAACACAGTTAACTTCAGGTTATATTATAAATGATTATAAAAATCCTGCTGATCATATGATTAGATATTATGCTGATTATAATTTTATTACTAAAGAATTAAATAGAGAAATACAAAATGAAATTAGAAGAGAAGATTATGATTATATTAAAAATAAATTAATTGATTCTGTAAAACATTTTCTAAATCAAAATTTAAACTATGAATTTTATAAAATATTTACTTTTAATAATTATATAAATACTAACGAATATGGTTTTGATAATTATATAAATAGTAATGGAGATAGTTTATTTAAAGTTCCGTTTAATAATATAGATGTTAATAGTCATAGAGTTTATTGTCCTTATTTTAATAATATTATTATACCTAATGGTTATATAGGTTATTTTATTTCTTATGAAAAATTTGAGAAAAGAAATAAATATACAGGATTACTTACTATTAACGATTTTAGAAATACAGATACTATTATTGCTAAAAAAGATACTGACTATACTGATTATAAATTAATAAGCATTACTATTAGTAAAGGGGTTAATAATCATAGTACTGTAAAACTATATTCAGGCACTATATATAACGTTAAAATAGTTAATAATAAAATAACTGATGGAAATTTAGCTTATGGTGTAATTGAAAATGGTGGAGGAAGTATTTCTGGAATAATTATTGATGGATTAATAAATACTAGTACAACTATTAATGGTAATTATAACAAATTAGAAATTATAAACGGTAATTTAAGAATATATAATCATGCTGATAATGTAGTTAAAAAAGATTCATTAAATACAATGAGTTCTAATACTATGAATTTTTATTGTGATAGTTTAGATATAGATGATACTTTAGAATTAGATTTTGATTTTCTTAGAATTGAAGGTAAAAACGTTTTTGATTATGATGATATTCCTAATATTAATTATTATCAAAGAAATGCTCCATTTGGATTTGTTACTGATATGAATAAACTTCAGTTACAAGATTATAATTTTGAAAAATTATATCCTATGCCTAATTATAAATTAGCTGTTGCTAATTCTGTAAAAGATAATCGTCTTGGTGTAGGTACATGTATAGTTATTGACAATAAATATGATCTTTTTGTTAATGCTACTGAAAAGAAAAATAATGATATTAATTTATATAGAGTTTCTTTAGTTAAAGATAATCCTAATATATATAATAATAATAATAAAATTCTTATTAAATTTACTGATGTTTTTTATAACAAAAATAATACTGGAATTATTAGTACAGGTCTTAACGGTGTTTATAGTTATAGTGGTACTATTATATATGCTGATAGTGGAGTAGTATTTAATGAAACAAATGGTGTTGTAACTATGCAAAACACTGAATATCAATATTATCCTACTACTGTTTCTCCGGAACATAATAAAACTTATGAAAATGATAGGCCATTTATGTGTTATTTACAAATACCTGTTATTGATACAGTTTTTCATGAAAGTAAATGTTTTAAAAATGAACCTAAACCTCAATCTTATGTAACTAAATTAGGTAATGATAAAGATTCTACTCAATATAGAACAGGCTATATGGTTACACCAGCTAATTCTATCGATTTATTTGAAAATAGACAAGGTAGTTCTGATCAATTTAATCCTAAAACTTATAGTAATTATAGAGACGATATTAAATATATTGATATTTATAATAAAACTATTCGTAGAAGTAATATTATTCAAGATGAATCAAGAGAAAATGCTTGGAGAAAATTTGGTTTAGAAGCATATAAAAATATTACTGAAAATAAAGGTATTATTATTAATTTAGTTGGAATTGGTAATTTAGTTTTAGCTCATACTGAACATAGTCTTTTTATGTTTGATTTAAATAATGAACTTAAAACTATTGACCAAAATATTCAACTTCATCAACCAGATGCTTTTGATGTTGCTTATAAAGAAGTATTTACTTCTGAATTAGGTTATGGAGGCCTTCAAGATAAACGAAGTGCTATTGTTGACCAATTTGGTTATATATTTTATAATAACGACGATAATAATATTTATAGATTTGATAATAATCAATTAGTTATTATTAGTAATGATATCGCAGAATGGCTTGTTAAAGCTAAACCTAATAATGTAAGATTTGCTCATGATATTAGAAATAATCGTTTACTTATTAAGTTCGATTATGATATTTTTAGAAAAAATGAAGATAATAGTACTTTTATTCAAAAACGTAATTTAGTTCTTAGTTATAATTATAAAACTCAAAATTTTATTTCTAGACATAGTTATTATTTTAGAGATGCTTATAATAGTAAAAATAAAGTTTATTTTATTAATAGTTTTAAAAGTAATAATTCAATTTATGATGCTGTTTATAATTTTACTGAAAATATAAATAATTATTGCACTTATAATAATAATTATAGATATGCTTCTGCTAATGAAAGGTATAATAATATGTGTAAATTATCTTTTATTGTTAATGAAGGATATGATATTATTAAATTTTTAGAATATATTACTTATAAACTTTATAAAATTGATGAATCTGTAAATGGTGATGTTCCTTCCCCCGTAAAGAAATTAGATACTCCTTATGCTGGACAATGGCTTAGAGTTTATAACGATAATGTTAATACTAATGATATAAATATTACTGTTGATAACGAAAGTGTTGATCCTAATGAACATAAAAATATATTTGGTAATTATAAAAAACCTTATTGGGATTTAGGTAATTGGAATTTTAGTTATCTTCGTAACATGATTGGTAATGAAGAAGATCAATCTGCTATAGTTATGAGTAGACTTTATGGTAATTATTTTATTATTGAATTTGAATTTCTTATGCAAAATAGACGTATTGATTTTGAATCTCTTAATTATAAAATAAGTCGATTATGAAAAATAAAGTTGTTAAACGTAATAAAGCATTTTTAGGTAGTATTATAGGAGCTGTTGGTGGTATTATAGGTTCTGCTATTGGTGCTGCTAAAAGAAAAAAAGCAGAAGAAAAAGCGTTTAAAATGCAACAAGAAGAACAATATAGACAAGATAGTTTAGCTGCTGCACAAGCTATGACTCAAAGTTATGCTAATCAAGATTATGTTGACGAATATAAAAAGAAAGTTATTTTAAAAAATGGTGGTAAAATGAAAATTAAAGAAACTAATTATACAGATAGAATTAATAATCAAAAGAAATATGCGTGCGGTGGTAGAAAGAAAGCTAATTTCGGTTCTACTATCGCAAATCAGTTTAGTGGTAATAATCTCAATGATACTGTTGGAGGAATTGCTTCTGGTATTGGTTCTGTAGCAACTAATTTAATTAATTCTCCAAGTACTCCAAAAATGGTTAAAAAAGCTGATGGTTTTAATTATGAACAAAAAACTTCTCTTACTCCTAATAGCTATTCTGTTACTCAACCTGTTACTCAAAATATTAATCAACAAGTTCCTAATAATAATCAATATTCCGATAGGCTTACTCAAATGAAATTGGGAGGCTGCAAAGGCAAGAAAAAGCGTAAATAATAGCTGTTATTAGCTCTACATTGATTTTAATATGCTTTCTTATATAATTAATCAAGTTCAACATAAGATAACGTTATAAGGCTTTATATAACGTCAAAATATACAATATAACAGATTATGAGTAATAAAAGACTTAGACCTAATATAGTTCGTGGTGGTGTTGCTATACCTATTCCTAATAAAAAGAATTATTACTATATGAAAGGTAGAAAACATGAACAAGGTGGTATTGATATTGGCAAGAATCCTCGTACTGGTTTAGAAGTTGAAGATGGAGAAGTTATGCACATATCTCCTACTGAAGTTAAAGTGTTTAGTTCTGTTCCTTTTCTTAATGGTGAATCTCCTGCTGAAAAAGTTATGAAAGGAAATAATCCTAATAAAGTTTTTAATGCTCAAGAAAGATATAAAGATGTTAATAATATTAATGATGATGGTACTAAGAATAATAGAAATAGAAAAAATAAAAGTAGATATGGTACTAAGAAAAATAGTTTTGAAAAAATTAGAGAAATGCAAAGTTTAGCAAATAATATTTCTACTTTAGAAAATCCTATTATTAGTCCAGATTATACACCTTATTATGATACTACTGAAATTGGTAAATTAATTAATCATTCTGAAAATCCTGATAGTATAGGTTTTGATAAAGATACTCGAAGATGGTATGCTCCTAAAGGTAAAGGTCTTGATAAAGATAATTTTGGAATGGGAGTAGATAGATATACAGGAGGTAATATTAGTGATAAAATTAAAAAAGATTCTAAAGGAAGAGAATATATTACTGAAGAAGATGAAAGAGATTTAAGATTTAAAAGAATTAAAAGTGCAAATCAAAGTGCTAAACGAAGAATAGATTTTATTCGTAAATATTATAATGATGAAGGTGATGTTACTGAAACTAAAGAAGCTTTACTTACTAATTTAATTTATAATAGAGGAAGTGGTAGAACTGCAAGAGAATATTTCAATCCTGAAGATAAAAAATATGTTCCTATGCAAAAAGCTATTCTTAGAGGTACTGATGATGAAGTTAGAGAAGAAATTAATAAAATATATAAAGAAGCTGGTTTAGCTAATAGAGATAGTTTAGTTAATGATTTTTATAAAAAAAGAAATAAAAAACTTATGGGTGGTTTAAGTCGTTCTAAAGATTATGGTTCTAAATCTAAACCTTATCCTAAAGTAGATAAAAAAGATTTTGCTGGTAAAAATAGAAGTTATCCAATTCCTACAAAAGCTGATGCTGTTGACGCGTTAAGACTTGCAGGACTTCATGGACGTGATGATATTAAAACTAAAGTTTATTCTAAATATCCTGAACTTCGTAAACGTGCTAAAAATGGTGGTGTTTATACAGTTACAAGCAATGGTAAGACAAGTCTAAGAATGATTCCCTCTACGGGGAAACGAATAGAGTTCAGAACAGGTGGTACTAAAAAGACTGAAATTCCTATTACACTTGATCCTACATTTTATACTTTAGGTCTTGAAGATGAATTGACTAATAAAATTAATCAACCAATTGTTAATTATCAATCCCCCGTAGAGAGAATCAAATATGATATTCTTGATACTAATGGTAGATTTAATCCTACTACAGGTGTTGACTTAAATACTAAGCGTAAATATGATAATAAACAAGATATTGTGAATAAACGAACTTATAATTCTTTAATTAGCGATGGTATTGGTATTGCTTCAAATATTATTGGAAGTATTATAGGATTTAATGCTAATAAGAAAGCATTAGATAAAATGAAATATACTAAAGCTCCTGTTAATTTAATTCCTTCTAAACTTAAAACAAATATTAATATTAATCCTCAACTTGATGCTATTAGAGATCAACAGCAAGCGTATGAACGACAAATTGATGCTAATACTGCAAGTTCAAGAGTCGCTTTAGGTAGAAAACAACTTAGTAGATTAAATACTATTAAATTACTTAATAATATTTATACTAATAAAGAAAATACTGAAACTGAATTAATTAATAAAGATAAACTTAATCAACAAGCTGTTGTTAATCAAAACATTACTAATTATAATACTTGGAAAGAAAAGAAAAATGCTTTTGAAAATGCTATTATTGAAAAACAATCTGAAAATACTATAGGATTGATTAATAGTATTAATGCTGGAGTACAAAATAGTATTGGTAATTTTGAAAAGAGATTAGCTACTGAAAATAATATTAGAGCTATTGCTGCTGCAAATCCTAACGTTAATCCTATTATATTAAAAGCTCTTGGTGTAAGAGGTATAACAAATGACATGATAGAATCATGGTTGAGAGCATACGGAAATAAAAACAGTTAAAAACATAATTAATATGAAAGGTTTTAATTATATTAATACAGAATATGTTCCAACAGTAGATTTAAATACTTTAGGAAATACTTTTAATACTTTAGAGCAAGGACATAAAGAAGCTATTAAAACTGCTTCTAATCTTCAAGCTGAAATGGCTAAACTTGAACTTAATGAAGCTGAAAATGAATGGAGACAGCAAAAAATATCTGAAATACAACAAACTATAGATAATAATACTATATTTGGAAATTCTGCTGCCGCATTAGATGATATAATAGTTAAAGCTGGTAATTTAGCTTCTGACGCTGGAATGATTGGCAGACTTCAAGCTCAAAAAGATTATACAGAATTTAAAAATAAGATCATAAATGATAAGACTCTTCCAGAAGATTATAAAGAATATTATTTAGAAAATAATCCTTATTATTATAAAGATATTGTAGATGAAAAAACTGGAAAAGTAATTAGTGGAACAAAATGGAATCCTAATATTTCTCCAACCGCTGTTGTAGATTTATCTTCTTTAATTTCTAAAGGTTTACAATGGGCTGCAAGAGAATCTGGTAGTTATAATCAAGTTCGTTGGCTTGATAAAAACGGTAATCCTACTACTAATCCAAACGAAGTATTTGATGGAGAATATTATGATGATACTACTCATAGTTTTGAAAAACTTGATAGAAGTAAAATAGAAGCTGGTATTAGAGCAGCTATTGAATCTACTCCAGGTGCTAAAGAAAGTCTTCAACAAGATTACGATATTGCTCTTTGGAAACATAAAAAAGCTATAAATGCTACTAAAGGAAAATATAATATTGTGAGTGATGTTACTGACGATAATGGTATAACTCTTTCTCCTCAACAATATTTAAATAAAAGAATATCTCCTGCTTTATATGCTGCTGAATATTATAATACTACTCGTAAAACCACTTATGGAAATGGATTAAAAACTTATAAGGCTGCTGAACAAGCAGCAGAAACCGCTAAAAAGAATGCTGAACTTGACGATGAGTATATAAAATCATTAAATAGAACAAGTGATACTAAACCAATAACTATTAATTATAACATGACTGCTGAATTAATGGGTGAAAAACAAAATATTCAGAATGAATTATACAATCTATTTAAAAATGCAGTTGGTAGAGATGTTAATGTTGATATGACTAATGCTAGTACAGATGGTTGGAAAAATACTTTAACAAGAGCATATTTAACTATTAAAAAGAATGGTGCTACAGAACAACAACTTAGAGATTTTAGAGTTAAAACTAGCGAACTTATTAGAAAATATGATGAAATTACAATGAATTATGATAATCTAACTAAAGATTTAAAAGAAGATGATAAATATTTAGTAGATTATGTTAGTAGAATGAAAAATGGAGGTAGTTTTAACAAAGATAATCCGTATGATCAAAAGCTATTAAAAGATATTCAAGCTGAATTTGGAGATAAAGGTCAATATTATGATGTTAGTTTTAATAATATAGATGAATATAATCAAGCTATTCAAATTTTAAATTCTAATAATGAAAATGGTTTTCTTGGTTTAGGTTTTAATACAGGAAGAAAAGAAATTGATGGAAAAAGTGTTAACTATATTAGATTGCCAAAAGAATATTATCAAAATATGTTACTTTTATCTAATACTGTTAATGCTGCTGTTAAAGGAAATATAGATAATATTACTGTACAAATATTAGACTCTGAATATAATCCTATAATTCCTAAATCACAACAAGATAATAGCTATGTAACATCTCCATATAATAGTACAAGTCAGATTTACGATTTTGAAAGTAATTATTCTCATAAATATTTATATAATGTATATAGAAAAGCTGCTGATAAAAAATTTCTTAATTATTCTAACGATTTTATTAAACAACAAGAAAAATTAAATACTGTAATAGATAATTATCAAGAAATTACTATCGGTCATCAATCTCTTCCCGGTGAAACAACTTATCAACAATTACTTCTACATCAACTTAATACTAATCAAATTACTAATGATGAATATAATCTTAGACTTAAAACAGACAAAGAAGAACTAAGAAGACAAATTATGTCTCATGGATTTGGAAATACTAAAATGTTTACTACAGACGATGATGGTTATGGTGCTTTTAAAGAAGTTACAAATACTAAAAATAGAGAAGATGAAGGTAATAAAATAATATCAGCTGTTGGAAATGGTAAAGCTGTATTTAATTCTGCACATAATCCTTTTTTTGGTAGTGGTACTAATATAACAATCTATCCTAAATTAGATAGTAACGGTAATCCAACTGGTATTCCAAAAACTTATTTTATTCCCGGATTAGTTAATGATGAAGCACAAGAAGCATTTGAAAATAATCCATATACTAAGGCTTCAGATCATGTTGCTAAAATGGACGCTTATGGAATGACGGCTAATCTTAGTGAAAGTGGTGATACTCCTACATTAGGTGCTCAACAATTAATAGCTAATGGTGGTAATTTATTTACTTATAAAAATGGAAATATAGAAGTTAATATTGATAGAAAAGTAGCTGTAGATATTTATGACGCAATGAATGAATATATAGATATTCAAAATAATTTCACACAAGGAAATTTACAACTATATAATGAAAATGCTGTTGAAAGATTAAATGGGCGTATTTTTGAAATTGCAAAAACTATAACAAATTCTATTGGAAGACCTGATTTATTAGAACGTTATTATAGTGTTTTAAGTAAAGATTTAGGAAGTAAATTAAACATATAAGATATGAGTAAAGTTATTGATTTTATAAATAATGGGGAAATAACAAGAAATCCTAAATATAATCCTAAAACTAAAAAGGGGGCTAAAGAGTCCCCTTATCTTGTTTCTAATACAATGAGTGATGATTTTGCTAAAGGCGTTAATAGAATGGCTAATAAAACTAGATATACTTCTCAATATAGTTCTCGTGAAATTGAAAAGTTTGAAGAACAAGATATTACTGTTAATAATATTGATTCTGAAGAAAGTTTAAGACGTCAACGTGCAGAAAATCAATCTGCATTTGAACAACTTGGTAATATGATAATACAAGGTGTTGCTAATGAAGCTGTACTTGGTTCATTTCTTTCTCTTAGTAATATAGTAGATGCTGTAAAACAAGCTTTTACAGAAGATAACGATTATACTAATCCAGTAAGTGAATATATCGAAGGTATTCAAAATACTATTAGAGATGAATTTGAGATTTATCAAAAGGATCCAAATGCTACTTTTGCATTTGGAGATTTTGGTTGGTGGGCTAATAATGGAGTAAGTGCTTTTAGTACTTTATCTATGATGTTACCTACTCTTGGTATCACTAAAGCTATTGGTACATTAGGAAAAATTCGTAAAGTAAGAAGAGCATATAATGCTTCTACGCGAGGTTTAGCTAAACTTACACATAAAGCTATAAAAGGAGTTGGTATTAAAGCTCCTTCAGTTGCTCGTCTTGATAATTCTGTTAAATATATTAATAATTTAACTACTAATGCTGTTCTTTCTCGTACTATGGAAAATTATATGGAATCAAGAGGTGTTTGGACAGAAAGTTATGAACTTACTAAACAAGAACTTGAAGGATATAATGACCAACAATGGAAAGACTTCTTTGCAAGAAATCCTGAACTAAATGGTAAAACTATTGATCAAATAGCAAGATATATTGCTGGGGAATCTGCTGATAAAACTTTTATTAATAATTATGCTATGCTTGGTCAAGATATTGTAGAATTTAGAGGTGTTGGCCAGTTATTTGGTAAAATTGGTAAAAAATTACCTACTTCAAGAATTAGACGTTCTAATAAACAAGCAATTGAAGCTCTTCGTAAAAAAGCTGATACAAACGTATCTGGACAAACTTCTACCTCAACTGTTCCTAAAACAAGTTTTTGGAAAAATAGAACAGATGAATTTAAAGAAGCTATTAAACATCCTCTTAATACTATTGGTACTTTACAACTTACTGAAGGTTTAGAAGAAGCATATCAAGGTATTCAAACTGAAAAAGGTAAAGAAGTTGCTAAAATGTATTTAGATCCTAATTATATTCCTCGTACAATTGAAAGTTATATTACCGATGATAAAATATGGGAACAAGCATTTTGGGGTGCTGTTGGGGGTATGGTTTTTCAAGGAGCTGGTAAAGGACTTTCTGCTCTTCAACGACAAATTAAAGCTAAAAAATTAAAAGGCAAAGAATCTGATGCTAATATTCTTAATACTCTTACTGCTGAAGAAAAAATAATGAATAAAGAAATTCAAGACCGTGCTGCTTTAAATAAAGATGTTGTTGATAAACTTACCATGTTAAACGATTATATTTCTCCAGACGATTATGTTGAAGATCCTCTTACTGGAGAAAGACTTCAAGATGAAGGAGTTGATGTTCATAGAAAACTTACTCCAGAAGAAGCTGAAATTAAAAAACAACAAGTTATTGATGATTATTTTACTAATTTAGCTATTAACGCTTATGAAGCAGGCACTTATGATTTATTAAAAGAATATGTTACAAGTCCTGAATTTAAAGAATATTTTAGAGAAGCTGGAGTTCAACTTACTAAATCTGAAGAAGATTTTACTAATCAAGCTTTTGCTAAAATGGATAAAGTTAGAGATATATATGCTGAAAATCTATATAACGTACTATATAATAGCGAAATAGAAAGTGAATATACTGCTAAAATTGCTGCAAGAGAATTTACAAGAGAACAATTAGAAATTGAATCTTTTGGAGATAGAATTAATACTATACAAGATGAAATAAATAAAAGTAATGTAGATATATCTTCTATTGATAAATATAGAAGACAAGCTATTGATAAACATATTTCTAAATTACTAAATGAAATTAATCAAGCTCAAGAAGAAGTTAACAACAATCCAGATATTTCTGAACAAGCTAAAAATCAATATAATAAAATTTATAATGATAGAAAAAGAGGTCTTCTTAAATTTCTAAATGATAATAATCCTTTATCTGAATCTAATAAACAATCTATAATTGATATATTTAATCAAAGTATTGGAAAAAATTATCAAGCCGAAAGACTTTCTGGTGATATTCAAACTATATTAAACAATGTTGAAAATCTTATTAACGAATCTGATAAAAATATTCCTGAAGCTCCTAATAATGTTAAAGATTTAATTGATAAACAAGTTGCACTTCAAGATAAAAAAGCTGATTTAGAAAATATTCAACCTAAATCTCAAAAAGATTATAATGATAGAGTTGGCCTTATTGCCCAACAAGTTGATTATCTTACTATGAAAAGAATGTCAGAAGCTGCGACTCGAGTTGAAAATTGGATTAAAGAACAAGAAGATTTAGATAAAGCATGGCAAGATATTCTTCGCAATAGAATTCCTAAATTAAAAGAATCTCTCGATATGCTTAAAATAGGATATTTTAATACTGAAGATTTTAGTAATTCGATAAGAGCTACAATAGAAGAGGAAAGACAAAATAGAAAACAAAAAGAAGAAGATGCTAAAAAAGTAGTAGTTAATGGTAAACAAGTTACTGAAGAACAAGCAGAAGTTATTAATAATGTGGCTGCAGAAGTTAGTAATAATCAACCATCTAATATTGATAACTCCTCTACGGGGGAACAAACTCCACGAAGTGGAGTTTCTCAAACTCAAACTAATCAGCAAACTACTGATCCTAACGAAATTGCTGTTAAAGCAATTATTGAAGATGAAGATAAAATTACTAATAAAGATTTAGATGACGCTGTTAAATTAGCTAAATCTTTTGACCCAAGTATTAATGAAAGAGCTGTAGGTATTGCAAGTAGTAAAACTTTTCTTCTTTTTAGAACTTCTCCTAATATGTTTGAAGATGCTTTAAATAAAAGTAGTGATAGTCCAGAAGTTAAAAATATTATAGAAACTATTACTCAACAACTTATCGAAGAAGGTGTTAGTCCAGAAGTAGCACCTCATGCTACCCAAAGAGGTGTTAATATGGGAATGAAGCAAATAGTTAGAGCTTTAGAAAGACGTAAAGATAGTAAAACTGAAACTTTTAGACGTCTTGCTGAAGCTCTTGCTACTAAACAAAAAGTAACCATTAAATCTAATGATAACGACGAAGTTAACGCTATTACGACTACTATTGAAGATACTGAATTTGATAAAATAATTAAAGATTTTATTGAAGCATATATTCAATATAAAGGTATTACTATAAATAAAATTAAAACTAAAGATCATCAAGGAAATATTGTTACTAAAAATCAAAAAGTTATTATTAATCTTGAATCTTTATTTAAAGATATTATTGAAATATTATCTGATGATGCTAATAAACAAATGTTAGATTTAGATGTTCAAACTGCTTATCATATATTATATAATATAAAAGATTTTATTAATAATTCTTATAATACTAATTATGTATTTACTCATAAGCGTAGTCTTAATACTTTACTTAATAATCCTACAGATTTTTATAATGCCGTTTATGAAGCAAGCAAAAGAGTTGAATTTATTGATAATTATATGCACATTGTTCCTTCTCGTGTTAATAGAAGTCCTAATTATGAACAAGTTGTTAATGCTTTACAAGTAGGAGATGATTTAGAAATTGTTCCTATAGAAAGCAGAAATCATGAAATTGTTTCTTTTGCTATTAAGCGTAAAGGTATTGAAATTGGATTTATTTCTAATGTTATTCCAGATAGTGATAATAATGGTTATAGAATAAAACTTGGCCCAAAAGGTGGAATTAATTATCACGTTCGTAAAATAAATAATCAAGTTGAAGCTAATACAGATGAGTTATTTGAAGCTATTTTTAATAATGAAAATGAATTATGGGATTTATTCCATAAGAAGAATCTTTATGATTTAGGTTATGGATATGATTTAACTAAAGAAGAATATGAAAGAATCTATAATAGTGAAGTTATTCAAAAAGCTATTAAAGACGAAGTAATTAAACTTGATCCTGCTTTAATAAGCGATATAGATAAAGCTAAACGTATTATTTATAATCTTAAAAATATTATTTTCTATAATCCTTTAGCTCAAACTATTGAAGAATATAAAGATAGTTATGAACAATGGAAAGAAAATATTTTTAATAATTATAAAAATACTCATAAAATTGGAACTCTTACTGCTAATGGCAAAAAAGTTATTGTTAAATATGCTGGGCAAACAGGAACAAATCAAGGTGTAAAAGAAACTTCTGATGTTATTATTGAAAATACTGAAAAAGGTGTTAATGAATTACCTTTTAAATCTGATCAACATGCTATTATTGGTATCGATAGTGATAAAAATGGTATAGTTGCTATTAATGAATTAACAGGCGAGAAACAACAAATTACTGCTCCTTTTCTTGCTGGTAATATGGGTTTCCTAATTGGAGGTAGAGGCAAAACGCCTATTATAGCTATGTTTACAAGTGCTAATAAAATTGCTGGTAAAATTAAAGAAAATCTTCATAAAGAACTTGTTGATATTTTAACTGGTTTTCAAAATAAAAAATATACTTTTGAAGAAGTTAGAGATAAACTTGGTTTATTGTTTAATTCTGCTAATACTAAATTCCCAAGTATATTTTACGGTTATGATGTTATTAGTTCTAATAATCAAATAATTCTTTCTATTGGTCATAATACTTCTAAATTTAACGTTATTATACATAAGTTTAAAGCTGGTAATTCAAATGAATTGGGTACAGGGATTACTTATAATCCCGCAGGTGATAATTCAAAAACTACAAGTTTTATTAATGTTAATGATAAACTTATAAATATTATTGCTACAGAAATAACTAATAATACTATTTATAATAGAACGTTCTTTACTCTTAATAATATCGGTAATGGTAATACTACAGATAATCCTTATTTCTTTAAAAAAGATAATAAATTTGTAGTTAAACTTGGAAATAGCGAAATTGTATATGATAATTTTGGAGATTTTGTTCTTCAAAATAATGCTTTTAATACAAATCAAGGAGTTAATAAGTATGGAGGTTTCTTTAATGATGTTGATAAAGCTACTTCTATGTATATTAATGTTACTACTCTTGCTGTACCTGATCAAGTTCAATCCCCCGTAGAGGAAGAATCAATTATTGGAATTGCTAATACTATTCAAACCGCTACTCTTGAAAAAGCTAATTCTACAGAACGTCTTCTTGAAAAAGCTGCTATTCCAAAATCAACTATTGATTTACTTACTGGTAAAAATGTTTATGGTATTCCTATTGTTTCTGGCGTTTATTATTACGATAAAAAAGATAAAACAGGTAACGCTAAATATAATAGAGATAAAAAAGCTGTTATATTTACTAAAGCTGGTTCTAATTTAGCTAATTCTTCTCCTACAACATTAGTTCGATTACTTATTCATGAACAACTTCATGCACATATCGATGAACATAATCTTTTTGATAAAGAAAATATTATAGACGATTTGTTTGAAACTTATAATAAATTCATTGAAGCTGTTGAGCATGATATTGATTATGGTGATAGAAATAGCGAACGTTATAATTTAGCTGTTAATATTAAGAAATGGATTGAAGATAATGGCTTTACTTTTAAAGATTATTTTGAACGTATTAAAGCTAAACAAAAAGATAGTTATGTTGAACTTTCCGAAGATGAACAACGTAGAGTATTTGCTGAAGAATGGCTTGTTGAAAGTTTATCTCAAAGTAGTATTATTAAGTATTTGAATCAAGTTGAATATACTGGAGAAGGTGTTGCTGTTGTTACAGAAGATAATGAAAAGAAAAGTATTTTTCAAAAGATTATTGATATATTACTTAAAATATTTAATATAAAAGATAATAGTATTAAAAACAATACTATATTTGCTCGTCAATATGAGATATTAAATATTAATGATAATAATATAAGTAATGAAAATGATGTAAAACAAGATATTAAAGATAATCAAGTATTGTCTGATAAAGATGTTGGTGAAGATATTACTAAAGAATCTGAAATTATAGAAGAAGATATTAACGAAGAAGATAATGAATTTGGTGAAGATAGTTATGATTCTGATATAGTTGAAGATGAAGATTATAACACTATTAATGATAATTCTGATGAACTATTGTCAATTACTTCTGATATAGAGAATATTAATGCTATTAAAAATAATGACGGTAATATCATTGCTGAAACTCTGGATATTACTCGAATTAATAACATGGCAGACTATCTCAATAGCTACTCGGAGCAGGACAAGCCGTTAATAGCTCAAATGCTGCGAAATGGCGAACTTAAATACGCATGTAGATAAGTAGTTAAGCCTTATATATTACCGTCAATTATGAAGCTAAAAACAGCTATCATAATTGACGGTTTTTATTTATTAATATTATTAAACTTAATGTTATGGAATGTTTTGAATTTGGTTATGTTATTAAAGGAGATGTTAATGACACCCTTAAGAAAACCGTAGAGTATTGTTCTGACGGTATTAAACAGAAAGCTAAAGTGCTTGCTGGATATATTCAAAGTGATGATTTTTTAGAGTTTTGTAAAAAAGATGAAAAATTTGATTCTACTAAGTCTATTTTAGAAAATAAACAAAATACTGTTAGACGAATTTTAAAAGAATATTATGAACTTAAACATCAAGATGTTACAACAGCTGCTGCTAAACGTCAAGCTGATTTATTAATGGGATTTAGTAGTGTTAAAGCTCGTAATATCGCTATTAATGATACTGCTACTATTATTTCTCTTCTTTATGAGCAAGAGCGTAAAGCAAGTAAATATAATAATGTTAAACTTAATAGAGTTAAAATAATTCAAAAAGCTATTGACGTTCTTGAAAAAGATTATATTAATAATATTGCTTTAAAAGTTTATAATCAAAATAAAGAAACAGAAGATAATACTATTAAAGAATTTAGAGAAGCATATAATAAAGCTATATCTATTAATAAGAAAATTAATGAATTAAAACAACTTATTAAGAATGATAATGATGTAGAAAATAATAAAAAGAAACTTGATGAAGTATATAAAGAATATACTGAAGCAAGAAGACAACAATATAATAAGGCATATAATTTAATTAATAAATTTGGTGACATAACACAAAAGAATCGTAATAATTATATTGAACAAATTAAGCGTAATCCTAATTTTTGGTTTACAAAAGCATTTGAAAGTAGTAAACTTGTTAATATTGTTGGTGAATTTGAAAATGTATTAGAAAGTGATAAACTTACTAATGAAAATTTTACTGATGATGAAGATTATACTAATCCAGGAGCTGAAAGTGTTGATGAAACTACTAAATCTTGGGAAGATAAACTTTGGGCAAGTTTTGAAAAACCTATTGCTGCTGATTTAAAATTATATTTTAATACTATTTATAAATTAGATTCTCCATCAGAAGTTGGTACAAAAGTTTATAATTATGATACTAATAATGAAATTGGTCTTAAAACTACTATGGGTGCTAATTTTATTATTAGAGAATTATACACAAGAGGTAATTTTAATTCTGTTAATGATTTTATAGATAGTATTGTAAGAATGGCAACAGATATTGCTGAAGATTACGGATTAATTAAAATTGCCGATGATTGTATTAATGATCCTGTATTTGCTAATAGAATATTTTGTCAATTAAGTAATCCTAAGATTATTAAAACAATGTCTATTATTACTGAATCAGGTATTACTTTTGAGCAATCTAATAAATCTTTAGACGCTATGAGTTATATGATTTATAATATGTTAAATACAACTCGTAGTACTATGAGAGATTTATATACAGAAAATGATATTAATCGTGTTAAAGAATTAGTTGCCCGTTTAGATAAAGGTTCTGATAGACTTGTTGCTGTAAGACTTAAAGATGACGATGTTACTCCTAAAGAATTAAATAAGTTAATAGAAGAAACTATTTATGAAGTACTTAAAAAATATTATCCTAAAGTAACTCGTAATGAAATACTTGGATTTATTTATAATGGGAGTAATTCTGTTAGGTCTAATATGATTGGACTATTAAATAATATAGCAGATCTTTTACAAAAAGTTGAAACTACTGTTATAGAATATAATGAATCATATAATAAATATAATAATGAAAGAAAAGCTTATAATGAAGCTGTAAGATATTCTGAAGAAATTGGTCAAAAATATACTAAAGATGTTCCTTTATTTGATTCTTCTAATATTAATTACGATAGACTTAATGAACCAATAGTTAATATATGTCAAAAACTTGTTAACTATTCTGCTGTTCGTAATGAATTAAATAGTGTTAACGCTGAAGGTAATTTATCTTCTGATGTAATTAATAATAGTTATATTACTAATCTTCTCAAACAAATTAATTATGCTAATAAAAAAGATGCTCAAGCTGGTCTAAGAAATCTATTAGAAGAAATTAATAAAGGAGAACAATATAAATATAATAGTTTCTTTTGGGGAATTAAAGGAGCTAATGGTAAATATATTCAAGAAGGATTATTTATGAGAGATGATAGAGATAATGTCTCTATTAATCCTAATGCTCAAAAACTTATTCAAATAAGTTTATTTAATGGTATTAAAGATATGCAAAGTGATAAAGCGGCTTTATATGCTAAAATGTCCAAAGGAGATTATTTTGCTACTTCTATGATTGCTTACTTTAATCCTATTATTGCTGGACAAAATATTGGTGCTTCTAAAGCAAGTTTAAATGCTTCTCAAGCTGGATATTTTTTCCGTACTCCTTCTGACGCTCCTAAAAATTTTATTATCCAAGCACCTAAACTTGATGCTAAAAATACAATTACAGCTTTAGCTACAGATATCGCTAAATACGCTAATAAAAGACGTAATGAAATAGATAATTATACTTTAGAAAATACAGATGAAAATTATGATAAATATTTAGAAGTTAAAGATAAAGCTGCTACTAATAAAAATAATATTTGGTCTGCTAAAGATATTTATTATGCTATTAAAGGAGAATTATCTACTCTTAATTTTAATAAATATTATTATATTGAAAATGAAGATGGTACTATTTCTATTCCTATAATTTATAAAACTAAAGATAGTCCCGATATTGTTTGGATTAAAGGAGATAAAATTGAAGGTGAAATAAATAATATTTTATATAATATAGAAATAGAGGGTATTTCTTCAGTTAACGATAATAAACTTAGTGATGATTTTTATGCCGATATAGCAGATATTATTAAACAAGAAGGTATTGAAAATGGTTCTATAGATGTTCGTATTAATCGAGCTACTCCTATATTTGCTGGATTTAGACAAAATGTTTTAGGAGAACTTAATATGTTTATTAATCAATTAACTTATTTATTTGATAATGATAGTAAAGGTAATTGGGTTCTTCGTAAAGACACTAATGGATTAATTGAAAGAGTACATTTTAATAAAACTACTTATGACGATAAAGGTAGAGAATGTATTCTTGTTGAAGGTAAATGGCTTGATAAAGAAAAGACTAAACTTAACCCTAAAGCTGGTAAACTAAGTGGAAATTTCTTTAGCTTTCAAAAACTATTTAATACAGAGGATTATAAAGCAGGTGAAGAGCTTGAACGTGCATTACTTCTCTACGGGGGAACGTCCGTAGGCGAAGCCGGAGGACTTATTCAAGTTAAAGGAAATACTGCTACTTTAAATGTTAATAGTCCTCTTATTAGAATTGAAAATGGTAAAATTGTTTTTAATGAAACTCAAGAAGTAAAAAGTATTATAGATAATATTGTTGAACAATGGATTAAATCTTTTAATAAAGAGATTGTAGCTCATGGTAAACAATATCAAAATATTCTTCAAGAACTACAAAAAAGTAATGAAGATTTAGTTGATTTTGCTCTTAATGCTGCTAATGCTTATATGCAATTAGATGATTTTCTTGAAGGTGATGTTAAATTTTATAAAGACGCTAAAGATTTTCTTAAACGTGCTAAAGAAGTACAAGCTGGTGGAACAGCCTATGCTGGATTTGATATTAATGATACTCTTAGTGCTAAAATTAAAGAAACTATTGGATATAATGGTTCTAAACAAGAAATTAAATTTGGCAATACTACAATAGATAAATACGCTAATGCTTATTCCCCCGTAGAGGGTTATGCAATAATTCATTCTGCTGGAAAATATGCTCGTAATGGTTTTAGAGCTGTTACTATTAATAATACTGTAAGACCAAGTAAACAAGCTAATAATATTCAACAAGAATTATTTAATTATCTTAAAGATGAACTTGGTGAAGTTGCTGCTACTAAAAAAGCTGCTGAAATTGCTAATGGATATAGAGAAGCAAGTAAAACTAATGACGCACAGTCTTTTATTACTATTGAAGAATTTATGCGTAGACGTTATGCTGATGGCACTTTTAAAGAATATGAAGATATATTTCAACAACTTTATGAACTTAGAAGTGGTCAACGTAGAATTGAAGATATAGATATTAGTAAAATTAATTCTCGTATTCAAGTACAGAAGAATTTTTATTATGACCATAAATATGATAGTTATACTGGAGTACATTATCCTCGTCAAATTAAAAATGCTGAATTTGTTCTTATTCCTGAACTTCTTGAAGGAACTCAACTTAAAGAGCTTTATAATTTCATGCACAAATATGATATTGGGCAAGTTAATACTAATGAAACAAGTAAAGCTGCTAAAAAGAACGTTTTAACATTTTGGGATAATGATGGAAATATTAATCCTAATTTTGAACAAGATCTTATTTCTAATAATGAAAATGCTATAGAAGATTATTATTATCGTTTTCTTTATAAACAACAAGATGTTCCAGAGCACATGAAAGATGCTCAAAATAAAGCCGGTGTGCAAATTACTAAAAAGATTTGTGATAATGCTAATGAATCTGTTAAACCTTATATTGATACTTTCTTTAAAAATTATTGCGCTAATATTAAAGAAGATTTTAAAAAACTTCTTTTTAATATGGGCTGGAAAGAAGATAAAAATGGTAAATTAGTTAATATTAATGGTGATAAACAAACATTAGATTTTACTGATTTTTATAAGAAAGCTCGTATTGAAGCTCAGCGTCTTGGTATGGATTCTAATTTTATAGAATATTTAACTCCTGATGAATTTGGTAATCCAGCTATGCCTAATTATATGAATAACGTTAGTAGTAAACTTGAAAGTATAGCACAAGCTATATTTAATAGTAGTATTACGAGACAAAAATTTCCTGGTTGGCATGCTGCACAGGTTACCCAAGTTGGTCATGGAATGAAAGTTTTAGACAATAATGGTAAACTTAGAGAACTTAAATATCACCCAAAAGTTATTGTTAATAAAGAAACTGGAGTTAAAATAGAAGAAACCGAGTATGACAAATTATCTGATGAAGATAAAAATAAATATGAAGTTAAACAAGAAGCATATGCTGAAGTTATGATTCCTCGTTGGAGCAATCTTATTCCTAATACTCCAGAAGCTCTTGAAATGATACAAAAAGAAGGTCTTGATATTCAACTTGCTTATCGTATTCCTACTGAAGGTAAACAATCTGTTAGTATCGTTAAAGTAGTAGGTTTTCTTGATGATGTTTATGGTAGTACTATTATGTTACCTGATGAATGGGTTGCTCAAACAGGTTCTGACTTTGACGTTGACTCTGTTTATGGCGTTTGTCATTCTCTTAAAGTAGTAAAAGATAAAAATGGTAATATTAAAAGAATTAAGAAATATTCTGCTGATGATTTTAAAACTGATTATGCTAAATATAAATATTATATAGAAGATAATATTAATAATAAAATTTCTTCTGATATTGAAGATGATTTTCATGAAGATAAATATAAAGTACTTCAAAAACGTCTTCGTGATGTTGTTAAAAAACTTCGTACAGAAAAAGATAATAGAGATAGTCTTTATAAAGAACTCACTAATATTGGTAAAGAAGCTGGACTATTGACTTTTAATGAGTTTTCTAAATTAGATGAAGTTGATAAATTACCTCGTGTTGTTAGAAACAATAATATTCTTGATGCTATGATCGCTATTATGGCTGATAGTAATAGTAGGGAAGAGAATTATTCTCGAAGTAATTTTGATAGACTTTCATCTGCTATGAAAGAAATGGATAAAGCTCGTGGAGCCGATTCTGTTAGTCGTAGCGTTTATAATCCTTTTGACCAAATGGATTTTATGGAAAATGCTATGGGTGGAGCTTCTCTTAAAGCGTTTTCTGTTACACGAGATACTTTCAATAGTGTTAATAATTATGCTAAAGGATATTTAGGAAAAGGTCATGAAATTATTGCTGAATATGATTTAACTGAAAAAGATGCTAATGGTAAATTTATTTATGACGCAGAAATGATAGTTAAAGCATATGGGTTATATAATGAGACTACTAAAAAAGGAGATGTTATATTATTAGATAAAGATGGTAAGAAAACTAATGAAATCGATAAAGCTGCTACTGCAAGAGTTAAACATTATAGATTAGCTAATAGTTATAATAATCGTAATGTTGTTGGAGAATTAATTACTGTTTATAGTTCTCAAACTACTGCACATATTCTTGATGCTATTAAAGAAGGTTCTATTTTTAATGAAAATGAATTTACTTTTGGAACATTTAAAACTCTTATAGATACAGGTATGGATTATAGAACTGCTATTGCGTTTTTAATGCAACCTGCTATTACTACTATTAACGAAGTTAATAATGAAAGTAATAGTTTATATCTTACAGGAGGTGGTAATACTGTTCAGAAAGCTGTTAAGAGAATAGCTGCTAAAGCTGGTTTTAAACTTGGTGCTACTGATATTACTGACTATTCTAACTATGAATCGGTATTGTTAGCGTTGAACTCCAACGAACAATTTAGAAATGCGTATAAAGAGCTATTTGGGGCTGAAATTTCAACGCAAAAGCCTATACAGGAACAACAATTCACGTTAAATGCAAAAGTGCTAAAATCACGCTTAGAATCGTCCAAAATAACTAATATTTCTGAATTATCACAAAAAGATAATGATATTAAAAATGCTGTTTTTGATATTGCTATTTGTTTAGCTTTTGATAAGATTAATAAAACTACTAAAAATCTTGAAAAAGTTCTTCGTTGTTGTAATCCTGATAATTTTGGTGCAAAACAAACTATTAGAGAAACTCGTACTATTGTAGATAACGTTATTGCTTATGGATTTACTGATAATGAAGTTGGTAATACTGTAATGTGCGGAGGTAAACGTCTTATCGAAAAACTTTATCCGGAATTTATTAAAATTGAAAAAAATGAAGTTAGTGATTTAGATGAATTAGTTAGAGGAGATATTGATATTGAAAATAGTGTTTATCCATTTTTAGCTGCATTTTTTAAATATGCTACATTAACAAGTGTTGACGTTAATAAACAATTGTTCCCAACTGAAAATGATGTTTATAATGCTGTACTTAATGCTGTTCAAGTTAAATTAGGTGTTGTATTTACTCCTAAACAATATAGAGAATATAAACAATATATGATGAATATGATATATTCTCAAGTTCCTATGCTTAATACTCCTTTAACTGTTACTAAAGAAGGTTGGTTAAATGATAATAATGAAGCTATTGTTAAATCTACTGAAAACGATACTAATTATTGGAATGCTGAAATTTCTCGTATATTTGGTTTTGAAACTACTCAAAAAATTAATTTTGATATTAAAGATATATTTAATCCTACTGAAGAAGAACTTAGTAAATTTAATACTCTTACTCCTGCTCAAAAAATATCTTGGATTCAAACGCATATTGATGGAGATTTAGGTATTTTTAATTATCTTAATGTAAATCTTAATAATCAATTTGAACTTAAACGTAAAGGTTTTACTCATCAAAGCATTAAATTTACAGATTCTGCTGAAAATATAGACGATATTTATATTGAATTTGGTACAAGTTTCTTTAATAAATCCCCTATATTTAGACTTGCTATTGCTGATTTAATTAAATATGCTTTTGTTGTTGACGGATTTAAATTTAAAAGAGGTGCTGTTGATAAAATTATTACTAATAATTCTTTATATAAAAATATAGAAGATATGGGTACAGGTATTGTTCCCGCTATTAGAGAAATATTTGGATATTATACTAATCCTGCAAGTGCAGTTACAAATGAATTTATTGATAAATTTATTCGCAGTCATAAAGAATATTGTAAATCTATTAAACTCGGTAAACCTGAAAATAATAAAGGTATAAGTAATACTGCTTTTCAATTTAATATTTGTAATAAAGGTAATGGACTAATATTTATTCCTTTTGACGGTAGATTTAAAACTTTACTTAATGAAATTAATGTTGAAAATACTAAATCTCCTCAAGATTATATTGTTGTTAATAGAAGTACTGGTGATAATAAAATTAGTACATTATATAAAATAGACAAACATGAAAGCGGAGTTTATCTTATTCCTATGAATTTACTTGAGCCTAATGAAACAGGTGATTATAGCGTTAATCCAAATAATAACAAATATGGAGATATTAGTTTTTATAACACTGTTATTGCTGAAGCTGAAAGTATTGGAGCTAAAGAATATTTTATTGATAAGGATAATAAAGTAAAATTAAAAGATAAATATAAAGAACATATTATTCCTCGTTATAAGTTTAATTTGGAAAATAATGCTATTGATAATGTTAATGAATTTCAGAATGTTTCTGTTAACGGCACTGAAATACAAAAAGCTGAACTTAATAAACTATTTAAAGATGTAGAGACTTATATTCAATCCCCCGTAGAGGAGAAAGGTGATTATGGAGTTGTACGTTCTAATTCTTTTTATATTAGTGAACAAGTAGGAAAAACTGATATTATTACACAAAATATTCCTACTGAAAATGGTAATATTCTTGTTACTATTAGAAGATATTCTCCGTCTCCTGCTTTTAAATCTAATTTACATAAAGATTTAATTAATAATGTTTCTTCTAATAATACAGAAAATGTTCAAAAAGTTAGAATTGAAGAACGTGATGCTTATAGAAGTGCATTAGCTTCTAAAACTGAATCCCATAAATATTATAAAATTGAACATATTACTGAAGAAAGTGTTAGAGAAGAATTTGAAAAACAACAACAAGAAAATAGAGATAATTTTAATGATGAAGCATATGCTATTACTACTGATATAACTGATGATTATATAGATAATGCTAATAGAATAACTGAAGTAGATGAAACATCTGTTGCCATGATTGCTGCTCTTAGAAGAGCTGAAAAACGAGGTGATGATATTGCTGCTAAAGCACTTCGTAAATTAGATATAAAAGGTATAAATTCTTATCGTTCTAAAGATATTAAAGATAATAGAAGAAATATATATCATATTCTTAGCGATTATATTAGTAGTTATGCTGATATGATCGATAAACAAATGAAATATTATGTTATAGGCGATAAAGAATATAATATCGGAGAATCTGATTTATATGAAGTTTTAAGAAGTAATCCAGATGAAGTTTCTAATATAGTTAAATTATTACTTGAAGCTATTACATTTGGCGATACTTTTGGAAATATTATGAGTCTTCCTATTGACGGTATGGACGAAGATACTAAAAGATATATTCAAAAAATTCGTGATTCTATAAATAAAATTCGTAATTCTTCAATTATTAAACAAGGATTTGATAATATGTTTAATAAATATATTGCTAATGAATTTGCTAATAATCCTAATATACGAATGAACGTTGTTAATCTTAAAGATACTTTTGGCGATTCTGGTTGGTGGGAAACTAATATTGGAGATATTGCAATGTTAAGCAATAAACAAGTACAAGTTATTGTTAAGATTGTTAATAGGATTATGAATCAAGCTGCAATGCAAGATGCTCCTCGTAAGAAAAATGAGTTTCTTAAAAGATTTGATAATATATTAGATAAAAGTGGTAGTTTTAGATGGGAAAATATTATTAATTCAAATGGACAACTTATTAGACCTTATACTGCTAAATTTCTTACTGATAGAGATAAATTAGTTGACGCTGTTAAAGATGCTCTTGATAGATATGGTATAGATAGTAAAGAATATATTGCTGCTAAACTTAAGCGTGATGAATGGTATGCTGATAATGTTGAACAACATGTTGTTCGAGAATATTATATTAAAAAGAACGCTTTAATTAGAGAGATATTTGAAACTGCTCCTGAAGAATATCGTCAATATATGGAATATATTCATGAAAAATTTATTGATGATCAACCAAATAGTGCTTTAACAACTCAAGAGCGTAATAGAAGAAGAGAAATCGATAAGAAAATTAATCAACTTACTTCTGAATATAAAGATACTGAAACTCTTAAATCTCCTGAAGAAAGAGAACGTGCTATTAAATTAAAAAATTTTATTAAAGCTAAATCTGCTCTTGATAAAGAATATTTTGATTATAATGATACTGATGAATTTAAAGAAAATCTTGAAAAGAATTTAGCTATTATTAAACATTATGAGAAAAATAATCCTACTCAAACTTTAGATAAACGATTAGAAAATATTGAATATAGAAGTGCTTATGAATGGATTAAAAATAATAGTTATTATGTTATTAATAAAGAAGCTAAAGATAAAATTAATGAAGCATTTTCTATACTTAAAGATGAAGATAATTTAAATAGTGCTAAAATTAAGAAAATAATAGATGATGCTAATGCTTATGATGAATTTGGTAATATCGATGCTCGAAAATTAAGCGATAAAGATATTGCTACTATAAAAGTACTTACTAAACATAAATATGATTTTAGTTATGATAGTAACGCTGGAGAAGCTATATTAATAAAAGATATTCCTAATAATCTTCCTATATTTGACGATAGTTTTTATCGAATGCTTCGTGATCCAAGTGAAAATGAAAAAGAAGTTAATCCTCGAAGAATTAAAATTATAGGTAGAATTAATGAATTATTAGGAAAAACTATTACAGCTGTTGAATTTGGTGGAGATGGACGTATTCACGCTAAAGATATATTTACTAAACTTACTGAAGAAGAAAGAGAAGAACTTGCTAATTTATATAATGCTTTACGAAATATTAAAGGTAAACGTAAACCAAAAGAGATTCGTCAAAAATTTAAACAAGAAGTTGAATTTAAAACTAATAATACTGCTTTTAATACAGAACTTAGTTGGGCTTTAAGTAATTTAAAAGGTACTAAAGATTTTGATACTTTTATTAATATTTTCTGTCAATTAGATAATAGTGGAGAAATTATATTAGATGATAACGGTAATTATACTCCTAATAATGACATTTATGGATATATAGAACCAAAAAATGATAAATATATTAATAAAAAGAAAACTGCTGCAAGAGAGCTTATAGAAAATAATGTTGATTTTATTCCTAATGAATACTATTATGCTGCTATGAATGAAGCAAGCAATAATGGTGATTTTAAAGAATGGTTTGATGTTAATCATGTTTATAATCCATATAAACATAAATTTGAACCACTTCGTGTTTGGACTGAAATGAAAGTTAATCCAGAGGGTTCTCTTAAAGGTACTTATAGTTATGTTCCTACTAATGAAAATGCTGAAAAACAAGTTAAAGATGAATATGTAAATAAAAAATATAAAAAATATAGTAATAACTATAATAGAGATAATGGACATTATAATAATTATGTTACTTTAAGTCCTAAAGAAAAAGAAATGCAAAGTTTACTTCAAGAAACTATGGATTTTTTTGCTGAACATAATAAACATAATACATTTGTTGAACAAGGTTATATTCCTCGTAGACGTAAAGTTGTTACTGATACAAAATGGGTTGTTAATCAATTATTAGGAGTTACTGGTTTAGAGTTTAGAAACGATAGTGAAGATAGATGGAATGCTAAAGTTGATTATGCTAATGATTATGAAGTTGAAAATGATATGCTTAAACTTCTAAAAGGTAAAGGTTATCAAGAATTAGAAGAAATTCGTCCTAAAGGAATTGGAGAAAAAGACGAAAATTATCGTAAATATCTTCAAGATACTAAAAAGAAAAATGAAGAAATTAAAAAGCATAATCTTGAAATAGATAAACAACTATTTGATAAAGATTATCGTAGTGTATTTGCAGAAGCTATTTCTAATCAAGTTGTTATAAATGCTCGTAATAAAGCTAAAAATTGGTTATACTTACTTCAAGAAGATTTAAAAAATACTGAAGCTGTCAAAATTAGTAAATTTACTGGTAGACCTGTTATTAATAAAAGAACAAGTGTTGATATTCAAGATAATTATCATACAATTAGTCAAGATAATACTTTAAAACAAGTTTATGGTTTTACTCGTCGTCTTATTTTTGAACAATTTAAAGAAAAGTCTAAATTAAATAAATATGCAGATTTAGCTCGTAATATTACTTCTGCTAAATATATGATTTTTAATGTGACTGGAGGTATATCTAATATTGGTACTGGTTTTGCAAATATCATGGGTGAAGCATTTGCTGGAGATAATCTTAGTAAAAATGATATTAGAGAAGCTATAGGAATGTATATGAATAATTCTTTACGAATGATTGGTGATATGTATAAAGATAAAAGTGATAACTTTGCTGTCGCATTAACTAAATATTTTAAAGTTGTTGATTTTGACGCAATGACAGAAAGAGTTCGTGGAGAAACCGCTGGAGAATATGCTCGTAGAATGCGTAATTTAATGTATAGTTTACAATCTGGTGGTGAACATTTTATGCAAAACACTGTTTTATTTGCTGTTCTTAAATCTAATAAAATATTTGATGATGTAGACGGTGTTAAACGTTGTGGAAGTTTTTCTGAATATATTTGGAAGTTAGAATATGATACTATGGTTTCTATTATTTCTAAAGATAAAGATTTACTTGAAGAACTAAAAGAATTTAAACGTATTATTAAACAAGATAAAACTGAACAATTTAAATATGATACTTTTAAACATAATATTATAGAAGATTTCCTTAGAGCACATGCGAGTAAAGAAATAATTCAAGAATATATTCATGCTAAAAATCAAGCTATTAAAAAAGCTAAAGAAGAATGGAAAACTAAACCTGCTATTATTGATCTACTTGAATTAAAGAATGGAGAAATTGTTCCAAAAGCTGGAGCAGAAATTACTCCAGATATGATTAATGATATAAAAAATAAAACTGTTAATCTTAATAAGAAAATTCATGGTGTTTATGATAAACTTGGTGCTGCTCTTATTGAATTTACTTGGTGGGGTAGTTTAGTTATGCAATATCATAAACATTTATATCCCGGTGTTATGAAACGTTTTCGTCGTCGTGGATATTATAATGAGCAAACTAATACTATAGAAGTAGGTTCTTATGTTGCTTTTGTTGATTTTCTTAGTAAAGAATTTAGAAATGTTGTTAGCGACGCTAAAAAACAAGGAGATGGATATGTTGGTATAGCTGTTGCTTCTGTTCAAAATACTTTTAAAGCTGTAATAAATACTATAACCAATATTAAAACTAATTGGAACTTAATGTCTCCGTGGGAGCGTAATGCTGTTAAACGTTGTCTTGGTGATTTATATGGTATTCTTAGTGCTTTATTATTAGGAGTTACTATATATGCTATGACAGATGACGATGATGAAAAAGAAAGTAATGTTGTTGCTACAGGATTATATCTTGCAGATAGACTTCTTTCTGAATCTCAAATGTACACTCCGTGGGGACTTTATTCAGAAGGTAAAACTCTTTGGTCGAGTCCTATTGCTGCATATAATGGCCCAAGTGATTTAATTAAGATTATGGATTATACTGCTCGTTGGTTATTTGATGAAGATTTTGATCCTGTTTATAGTACTGGTATTTATAAAGGAAGAAATAAAATAGATGTTCTTGTTAAACGTAATATTCCTCTTTATAGAGTTATTGAAAGACTTAATAATATGACTAAAAATAATAGTTATTATAGAATTAATGAGAAAGCATTAAATATGAAAATTAGTAAATATATTGCTGACCAAATTAATCCTGATTAAATAAATATTATTGATGGTAATTATATAGCTGGAGTTCATTCTCCAGCTATTTTTATATTTGCACATGACCAAGAGTATATTGCATATAATAGTGCGTATAGTAGCTATATATTATTAATAGGGAATATTTGTAAATCATTGATTATCAAATAGTTAGAAATGTTAAATCTGCACCGTGGCGCACATTTAACAGTTTTTTTAACATGAAATATGCGTTATGGTGCAGATTATTTGCTATATTTATTATATAATAATTTAACACATAATTAAACTATGCCTCAATTCAGTTTTGAAACTAAAGCTAATAAAAAAGTTAAAGAAATTATTGCAGATAAAAGTACTAATAAAGTAAAAAATATTATTGCTACTCCATTTACTATTGATCCTGAATATGTCGATAGACATATTACTGTATCTTTAAAAGAAGAATCTGTTCCTAAAGAATTTATTTCTGTTTCTAAACAAGTTAAACTTGGTAATTATTGTGTATGTATGCAATCTATTGGAGATATGTTTCCTTATTGGCTAAATAAATCTTCATACGCTGGTTTGATTATAGGATATATACTTAAGCATATTCAATTATATGGTAATTTTGTTGAAATACCAGAAAAAGAATTTGTAGCTTGGGCTGGTTGTCATAGACAAAGATTTTATGAAGCACTTAATGCTTTACTTCGTCCAGCTGTACCTCACCCTTGTGCAGATGATAATCTTGCTCTTCTTGCTGCCACAACTAAAAAGTCCATATATGTTGTTAATCATAACTTTATTTTTAGAGGAAATTATGATGAATTTGTAACTCTTTATGAACTTAAATTTCCTAATGGTTGTAAACTTGATTCTAAAGGTAGAGTTATTATTGAACGTTAACCAGTAGTTAAACGTCTTAAAAAATAAGCCCGTAACAAACTAATGTCTGCTACGGGCTTTTCTATGGGTGCTAACTTGCGTTACAATAGCTATTTTTAGCTTAATTTCGCAATATATCTACGACTTAATATAATTATATTACTCTGATTTCTTAAAGCTATTTTTAGCTTTAATTTTCGTTTTAGGTGTAGTATTGTCATCAATACGATTAACCATAAGAGCAATACCTGTAATTTTATCGTTTATATTATTAATATCTCCACGAGTAAATCCAATTTCATTAGTAATATTTATAAGACGATTTGTTGTACTTTCACCAAGTCTACCAGCTTTATTTATATAATCAAGTAACGTATTATGTGTAGTTCTAATAAGTTCAATACAAGTATTATACATATCTTTATGATTTACATTAGTACGAATATATTCAACATCTTTAGAAATATCATTTAATAAATCATCAGTATAACCTTGACCTTTAATAATTTGCTCTTTATAAGCAACAATTTGAGCTTTAAGATCTTCAATAGATACTATCAAGTATCTAAGTAACAATATTAATATAACTAATATTGTTGAAATCGATATAATCAAAAATACATTCATAATTAATCGGATTAATAGCTATGATTGGTTACAACTCCTCTACGGGGAATCGCGAGGAGCAAAGCGACGAGCATCAACATCAAAATATACAAAATTAGCAATTTGATTTTTATAAGCAATACCCACTCCGCTACGCTTCGTGGAATCCCCCGTAGAGAAATCATCACCATTTATAGCTTATTATTTGTTTATTATTGTTTATTATTCTTAGTTTTAGCAACATTTTGCTTATTATTAATTTTATTTACAATAACAGCGTCATTAATTTCATTAACTCTACTTTTAATAGAAGCAATATCTCTACGAGCAGCATTTATTTGTTTAATTGTATTATCTAAATCTTGTTTAATAAAACCAAATTTACCAAGAAGTTCATAAACAGATTTAATAGTATTAATAAGATTAATAATGGGCTGTTTAAGTTTAATATAAAGATATATTATAATAGCTATTACAGATAGTATTATAGCACAATAAAAAATATCAAATGCAATCATGATTGTTTAATTATTAAAGTTTGTTATTTACCTGTACTACCAAATCCGCCAGCTCCACGTTCAGTTTCGCCAAGCTCTTCAATAGTTTCTACTTCGTCCCAAATAATTTGTTCACGATGCCGAACAAGAATTTGAGCAACTCTATCTCCAACGTTATATTCAATAACAGGCACAAATGGAGCGTCAATGGCTCTATGAACTATCATAAGTTCACCAGTATAGCCTTCATCAAGAGTACCAGGACTATTTTGCATTATAGCCATAGTTTTAGTATTACTACTTCTTGGACGAATTTCCATTTCATAATCTTCAGGAAGTTTAAAATGAAGTCCTGTATGATAAATTACACGATCATCTTTTTCTTCTATACTATGAACATAAACGTCCATACAAGCATCTCCTTGTTTACTATAAACAGGAAGTTTAACGGTTTCGTCTTCACGATAAACATTAACACCAACATGATCTAAAGTATCAAACATTTTAACTAATGTATCATAAAGAGTTCCATCATCTGGAGTTGTTGCTGCATAATAAACAGCGTCTGCTAAAACATAAGGTATTTTACTCATTTTAATTTTATTGTTAAAAGATTGTTACATATTCATTAATATATTACCAGCAAGTTCTATCTTTTTAGCTTTACTGCCATAAAGAATAGAATCCATACGTTTAAGACCATCACTATTATCTATATTAGAATAATAGCCGGTAACTGCATTATAAGCACCCCATTTAGTATTAATTATTTCTTTTTGACCAATACCATTATAATAATAATTATTCATTTCTGCAACTACATTAACTTTTTTCATACTAATTTCAGCGTCATTTATTGCAGAAAAATCTCTCATAATAACTTGTTGAATATTGTGTCCAGTTTGATAAATTCTACTATATTCATCATCAGTAAAAACTACTTTACCAAAGAAACTTTGTACTTCTTCATCTTTTATAGTACTTTTATACATATGATTATATACTTCATTAAGAAAATTAATCTTAGATTTAGTAATACCTAATATTTCATCAGCAATATCTATATTATTATGAACAGATTTAGTATGTCTAAAACTGACATAACTTTCAGCATTTCTAATTGCAGCATTAAGAGTATTTTCGCATACAACTCTTATAGGCGTTAGTAATATTTTAACTCCAGTAGAACCATCATGAGAAGTAGTAAATACAAGATAATTATCTACAACATCGTTTTTAACAAAAATATTATTAGGTAATTTAGCACTAACAAATATTCTTTGACCTTGATCAAAAGCTCCAGCTGTTTGCCAAATAGCTTTATTTTTGCCAATAGCTTTGTCAAAGAATTTAAAAGCATCAATATTTTGAACAGTTGTATATCTACCTTTAACTATTCCTAATGGAATATTTTTATCAGTACGATAAATACCATAAGTATTATCTATAGGAGCATAATCTATACCACCTTCATTAAAACTATCTTTAATATTAGATAACATAGCTGCATAAATATAACATTTATCAACACTCCAATCTAAACCAGCTTTTTTAATAACTTCTTCAGAAGTAGTGCAGTCTTCAACATTGACTGCACCTTTAGTTCTAAATGGAACACCTTTAACAATATATCTACTCATTACGCTAACATTTTTGCATATTTACGAATATCATATTTTCTATCATGAATACTTTTATCAAACTTAAAATAAACTTCATAAAAATCTTTTAAAACTTTAAGTTTAGGTTCACGATGGTCAACAGTAATAATTCTATCACCGTTATCTAAAATAAGAGAACAAGGAATATTAATAATGCTTTGAATAGTATAATTATGTTTATTTACAACATCTTCTCGTATTTCACATGTAGAAATATATTCTCCTGTAACAACTCCACCTTTGTTAATAAAAATAGTAGGATTATAACAAATATCTGGTTCATTTTCAAATACTTTAGCCATAATATCATGACTATATATATTATAAATTTTAGCTTTATATGCGTTATTATTTATTATTTTACCATCGCCAACACTCTTTAAAATAAAAGGATAACGAATATTATTTTTATAATTAGAATTACTTGCTGTTGCAAATTCATCATCTTTTAAAGTTAAAGGAGATAATAAACCAGTAGTATAAAGTTTATTAATAGTATCCATTATATCTTTTATTTCATCATCAGATTCTGGTTTTATTTCATCTATGGCTTTACAAATATTAAGAATATTATCAAAATATTCTTTTCGATAATGAAAAGTAGGATTATTTTTATCTATTTTATTTAATATTATATTAGCTTCTCGTTTAAGCACATAAGAAAAACCAGTTTCATTATTATTAATTTTATATAATTCTCCCAACATATTATTTAAATTGAATAGATTGATTATTTACTATTATGGCGACAGTAGGTTGATCTTGTTCTAATTTTGAACAAACATTTATAACATTTTTAATTTCATCTTTAGATGTTCCATTAGTAATTTCAGTATTAAACATATCTTTTCCAATATGATTAAGAATATCAGGATTATTTCTTAATAATTCACCAATAGTATTACTATAAGAAATATTAATAGTTAAATACTCTAAATCAGATATGCTAAAAGGAGAAAAATCTTCTCCATATTCAGCGATACATTGAGCATTAATACTATCTAATATACCTATTAAATCAACATCTTCTCCTGTATATAAAATTCCTTGTTGAACAAGTTCTCTAATTAAATCTCTAAATTTATTAATTAATATATTTATTCGAGGTTCATTAAATTCAACACTTTGAGTATTTTTGGTAAATATTCTAACGTTAGGGAGTTCAATAAACTTATTATTTTTACCTGTTTCTCCAAAATTAATAACAGCTTCAAGCATTGCTTTTTTAAGACGTTCAATACGATTTTTATAAACATTTTGTCTATCATTAAATCGTTTCTTTTCGTCTTTAAGAGCTTGTTCATCAACTTGCCAAACTTTAATAGCTTTTACATAACTATCAAGTTTTTCTTTAAGTTCTTCTTGTTTAATACAAAGTTCATCATATTGTTCATCAGTAATTTCACCTTCTGCTTGTTCAACTTCGTTAAATATACTAAGAATATCATTAGATATATTATATAAACTACTCATATTTATTTATTATTTATTATTTTCAATTTCTTCAAAAGCTCTTTTTTCAAGTTCAGGAGTAACATCTTCAAGACGAATATCTTTCATACAAAAACAATTTTTCCAATCAATATCATATAAATTAGAAAGTCTAATTAAATCGTCATTTTCACAATCTATAGCCATTATATATATAAACTCTTTGATTTCAACTTTAACACCTTTTAATTTAATAGTATTAAAAGGGATATAATAACCAGATTTAATTTGACATTCTTTTATGTAACAAGTATTAAAATATCTACCAGTTAAAATTCCTTGTTTAGTTTCAAATACATCACTTTTCCAAGATAAATCTGTACTAAAAGGAAAAAGTTTTTTTGTTTTAGTAGATAAAATATATTGTGGAGATATAGAATAAGCATTAGTAAAACACATTTTATTAAGATATTTATAAATTTTATTATATCTTTTATTTATATATAGTATTTTAGAAACAATACTTTGTTCAAATTCATCTTCATTTAAAGTTAAAGGAGTAATTGGAACTTTATCGCATAATTTATTAATAATAGAAATATTATGTTTAATAGATGAATTAATATTATTATTTTTATTTATATCAATAATAACCTCTATTATATCATTATAATATTTAGAATTTTTATTATGTCCAGCAATAGTAAGTTCATTATGAGCATATTGAAGAATTTCATTATCAGCAATATTTATATTTCTAATATAAATCTTTTTAAAATAATTATATAGAAACTTTATTATCTTGTGTTTTATTTTCTTTACTAACAATTTTATCTTCATAAGTTAAATTTATTATTTTACAAGGATATTCAGTAATCATATAATTACATTCAGATTCTTTAAGACCATATTCTTCTAAAATATTAGGAATATCTTCATTTTGAGTATTTATAGGAACATCTATATGAAATATTTTTCCTCTATTATAATCAAAAACATATAAATGTTCAGTATCTACAAATTGTTTATTAAGACATTTATAAGTATTATTTTCAGTTAATTGAAAATCTTTTATTTTAATATTAATAATATTTTTATATTCCATAGTTTAATTAAATTCGTAACCTAATCCTTCAAGTTCTTTTTTAATCATATTAGCAATTATTTGTGCATTAGGGTGAGCAGCTTTATCTGTTCTAAGTTTTATAATATGTCTCCATTCATCGATAGAATAAGTATATATACATTTTGTAGCAGTATCAAGAGGAAGAACTCCACGAGCATCTTGTTTATGTAATCCAGCTTTTACAAGATATTCATAATTTTTAAAACTATCATCACAAGATTTTATAAAACTATATACTTTATGATTAACATCTTCATCTAATTTATTATCTTTATATACATAATATTTTCCATTAATATCTTTATAAATAAGATAATCTTTTAACCAATGAGGACTACAAACACTTCCATCTTCATAAACATACCTTGTACTTCTTTCCGCAATATTATTAGGGCTAACACGATTAAGTTCTCTTGAAGTACTAATTTGAGTAATAACACAAAAAGTATATCTCATCATATTATAACCTACTTCATCATTAAAGAAAGTATCTTCAGATACTCTATAATAATTAATATAAGTAAGAAGAATTTGAGCATGAGCATTTACTTCTTGACATTCTTTTAAATCTAAACAAAAATTACCATTAGTAACAATATATAATTTATTATTATAATAAGTCCATTTTATATAAGGATTATTAGAATATCTTTCTAAAGCAATAACAAGTCTGCTTGTAAATTCTCCTATAACATAAACGCTTTCATGTCTAAACATACTCCAATGATGTTTTTTAAGTAAAGTATTAATAGTGACATTATCATTACCACTTTCTTTACCATAACAAACTCTTGCACATTTAGCAACATGAGCTTTAACATCATCACCTTGTTTCCAAAGTTCTACAAAAGGTTCAACAATTTTCATATTAATTTATTTAAAAATTCCTATTTGTTTTCTAAAATTTTCTTCTATAAAACAAAAAGAAACGTTATTATTTGTTTTAAGAATAAAATTAGGATTATCAGTAAATAATTTAAAATCTTTTTTAATTCCACTTATTTGACCAATACGATAAGGATTATTTGGTTCACTCTTATTTTCATCAATAGCAATACAAAATACAACTTTATCTTTATATTCTGTACAATTTTCACAGGCGGTTTTACTATATCCAATAGCTTTACCATGCATATTTTCTATTTCTTTAGCATATTTTTTACTAAATACAGTATTCATAAGTATTTGTTCATTCATAGGTTTATCACAAATAGGACAAATTTCGTGTACTAAAGCAATACCTCTTTTATTTTCTGACATATATGTAAAACTTTATAAAATAATTGCATTAAATTTCCATTATTATCTATTTCAAAATCAGCATTAAAATAAATATCTTCGCTACTATGATCATCTTTATCAATATTATCACGATTGATTTTAATCAATCCCCCGTAGAAGAGTTTACTATTATTACGAATAGCATTAGCTTCATTAGAAAATCTAACATCTGGTATAATACATAATGTTCTATTTATAGCAATATTTATAGCTTTAGACATTGTAGAATTTATCCAAATATTATTATCTATATGATTACGACAAATATCAGTACCAAAATATTGCATAAGTGCTCTAAGTTTAATATAAAGACTTTGTTTTTTAGCAGAACAATGTTGTATTAAATCATTTAAATTTTTATCAATAACATTATCAAATATAATATAATTTTTATCTCTTAATACTTCTCCAAAAGTAACAAATTTATTATTAAAATAATCCCAATATTCGCTATCTTTTTTTACTCTATTGTCAAAAGCAAAACGAGGAATACTAAAAATAATACTCATAACATCTTTCATGTTATCAGCAAAATGAACAATTCTATCTTTATGAGAAATATTTATACTTTTTCTCCTTATAACATAATCCGCATAATTAGAACGAGTAATACCTGTTGCAAATATATAGTTAATCATACTTGCAACAGTATCTTTACCAGAATTTTTACAACCTGCTATACCAATAATACATTCTTTCATATAAAAATATTTATTCTTTTAATAACGAACTTAATCCTGTTTTTAAAGTACCAATAAGATTTGTAACAGCGTTTCGCATTTCAGTAACAGCAATTAATTCAAGATTATTTTTCCACATAACTAAACTTCCTTCAGGATTATTGATACTATTTCTAATGGCTTCAAGATGATAAATGCTTTTAGCATACATCTCAGCTTTATCAATATTTTCATCAAGAGCTTCTATGCTTCTAATATAATCTGAAAAATCTTTATTATTCATATAAGTAACTTTATTATTTTTAATACAAATATATAATATTTTTCTGAAATATATTAATTATTTTGACTCGATATAAAGCTATTTTTAGCTATTTAGATATTACATTGAACTATTTATCACTTAGTATAACATAATTCAATATAGAGCTAAAAACAGCTATTTATTGGCATTTTATACGAGAAAGTAAGCTATAATAACAAAAAAAGTGGAAGCACTACAAATACTTCCACTATAACTAATACACTAAATAATAGCAAAGACATCATAATCTTTTTCACTTTCAACATATTCTATTTCAATATTTCCTCGATATTTAGTTTCTTGAATAACGTAATCTTTAATTTCTCCTCTTGGATTAATTTGACATCTTCCATAATTATCAACATGACAAATTCTACAATTATCATCAAATTTTCTATCACTAAGTAAAACATAATACTCTCTTACAAAAGTATCTTTGTTATTTCTTGCAACTTCAACATAATAACGATAACTACTTCCATTTACAGGAAAAAACAATAATTTACGTTTAAAATCATAAAATGGTTTTTTAATATTTGTAACAGGATTAATTATTTCATAATTATAAATACTCATAAATTATTTATCAATAATATAAGTTTTCTTAACATGAAAAGGAACTTGATTTACACCACTTCTTTCTCCATATTCAACAAACATTTCTTTTCCAATAAAATATTCTTTATTATCTAAAACATATTTTTGATAACTAAAAGAACCACCAAGATGAACTTCAAAAGTTTCATTATTTATATCATTACGAAGTAAAAATAAAGGAATATCTTTACGTTTAATACCTTCTGGATAAATATCGATAATAGTAAATTTACCATCAGTAGATTTCTTATATTTAATCATACTAAGATTACGTTTACCATATTGATATTCCGCTTCAGGATTACGCATAATTAAACCTTCAAAACCTAAATCAATAAATCTATTTCTACGTTCATAAGCAACATTTTCATTACAAATATTATATTGAGGAATTACAACAAGTCTATTTGTATTATTAAGATGATCTTCTTTTGAAGTAAATATATTATAATAATTTCCAATAATAGTATAAAGATAATCTAATCTATTATATTGAGCAACATCATCAATAGCAATATCATAACACCAAAATTGAATAAGTTTATTTTCTTTACAAGTAGGATCTTTAACAAAATGATTAATTTCATTAACACTATGACCCGGAAGATATAATTCTCCATCAAGAATATAATGTTCTTCAATCATAGCGTCAATTAGTTTCTTAGGAAATATACTTAAAAGATAAACTTCGAGAGTACGTAAACTATTCCAATAAGTACCTTCTCGACTTTGAAATTTAAGTTTTATTCCATCAAATAAATCGTTATTATCACGATAAGCACTAATAAAACAACGAAGACCATTAATTTTATATTGTCCAATATACTTACTTACTTTTTTAAAAAGTTTATTATTAGTATTATCATAAACTTTAGCAAGCATAGGCAAAAGAGTACCGTCAGCAGTAGTACGATTAAAAGGAAGATATTTATCAAGATATGATAATAGTTCTCCCTCTACGGGGAGTTGAACATTATCTTTTATATCCCATAGATTTTTATATCCAACTTTTAGTTTAGCATTAATACGAGAAGTAATTTCCTCTCTTGGCTCTCTATTAATATAAATAATATCTTTAGTAATAGTTTTACCTATAATACCATGAAAAACTTCAATAGAATTATAATCTAAAGGACGAGCATACCATACACAAGGTTGTCCAAAATTATTACGTCTATAAAGACCTTTATTATAATCGAATGGTAACATAAATAACTTATTTTTCTTTTTTAAAACTAAAAGTCATAGAACTAATAGGAACTCCAACTTCTTTTTTCTTTTTAACTTTCTTTTTCTTAGGAGCATTTAATTCTTCAAGTAAATTAGGATTATCGACATTAATTTTTTCTAATGTTCTAAGATTTTCATAAATATATGTTTCTTTTCCAGTAAAAATATCAATAGTAGTATATTTAATAAATTTATTTTCTGGAAGTTTTCTTTTAGATTTTGGATATTGTTTAACAATAGTTTGCATAGCATTATCTGTAATTTCAAATAAAATATTATCTATATGACAATTAATAAGTTTATCAAAATATTTATTATAAACAAATTGATTATTTATTTTAATAAGATAATAATAATATTCATTAATAAACATTTGATAAACAGGATAAGTAGTCATAATAACTCTTTTTCCTTCATAAACTCTTTTACAATTAAGATTAGCTAATATTTTATCAAGAATATTACAAACATCATTATCTATATTAAACTCTTTTGTTCTTTTCCAATCGTTATACTCAATATTAGGATATTCTATTTTAATAATAATATTAATTTCTTCATAAGTATTAGGATTAACTTCTTTCTTCTCTACTATCATAATATTCAATATTACAATCTTTATCAAAATCATATAATTTAACGATTATATGATTTTTTATAAAACGACCAAATCCATTAAAATTTTTAAGTTTATTATTAAAAACTTCTTTTGCATTATTTATATTATCAGTACAATAATAAAATTCAGTAATTTCATCAATAATAACTTCTACAGCGTAATTATATAACAGAACGTCTAACATTGGCTAATTTCTTTTTATCAACTTTATAAATAATAATACGTTGAGGTTTACCTATTAAACAATGATTAAATTGAAGCCATTTAATATTATTAGTAGTTTGATACCATTTAACTTTATTTTCTTTTAAAACAATAGTTCCTTTATCATAATTAAAACCAGAATAAACAAAACTATTATCATTATCTAACAAATGAAAGCGATTAAGTATATTACAATCTTCTTCACTACCGAAATTAATTTCGCCATAAACATATATATCTTTTCCGTCAATAATTTGCCCATCTTCTTTAGTATGACGTATAGCACCAAAATATTGTTTAGATTTATCGATACGAGCTTCTTGTTCTTCAGTAATAGCTTCCATAACAACTATTCTGTTTCCTCTACTTGAATCAGTAAGGCATAGTCTCGTCATATTGAAGATTCCCAGAATCTTTATTTCTTTGTCTTTTATCATAATTATAAATATATTTAATTCCTTTTTTAATAATAGATTTAAGTTGTTTAAGTGAATTATTAGAAACTAATTCTGCAAAATCTTTACTTTTATATCTTTTAGGAATAATAATAGGAATAATATTAAAATTTTCATATAACCAATTAGATTCATTTATTCCTGTAATATCATTATCCATAAGAGAACAAAGTTTACCTTTATTATATTTAAGTTTACTTTTTAACCAATCATATTCATTTTGACGAAGTTTATAAGTTTCATGAGGAATATTAATAACTCCAATTTTATCTATATTCGATTCCCCGTAGAGAAGAGACAATTTCATTAATGTTGCTCCTATACTAACTCTATCTTTAGTAGATTTAGTAATTACAATAATATCATAATCACTATAATTAAGATTATAAATACCTTCTAAATGATTACAATTAGTTATAAATCTTGTATAACTTTTATCTCGTTTAGGAAAATATAATTTAATATTATTAATACCATTTCTATCTTTTCCTAATAAATATCCATAACAAGGATCGTTAGTATTATAATAATATTTTGGTTCAGGATTAACATTTCTATTAATATAATATTGTTCTACAGGATAAATAAAATTGATATTTAGAAATTGTAATGGAACGCCAAATTTATCCCAATATTCTTTATCATTATTATTCCATTCTCTAACAACTAATTCAATATTAGGTTTTTTATGTTTTATATTAACAATAGCTGTATTTATTTCATTAACAAGATTAATATCTTTTTCTTGTCCATAAAATATATCTTTAAACGTAAAAGTAATATGACGAAGAACTTTTATAAAATCTTCTTTATTACGAATATTATATTCTCTATTATAAATATTGCCCATAATATAAGCAACAATATCAAAAGCATCACCCCAAAAGAAACCACTAAAATCTCTAAATTTTAATTTTCCTTTATTATCATATTTAAAACCACAAGTAGGGTGAATATCTTCCCGTATAGGAGAACATATTAATTCGCCAGTATCAATACAATGTTGAATAATATTATTAGATAAATTAAGATAAGTACTAAAAATACTAATTTGAGAAATTTTATCTAAAATAGATTGTTTAGTAAGTTTGGAAGAATTAATATTTCTCATAAGATAAATATAATTAAGAAAAAGAATAAGTTATAGTATTCCCTTTACTTAATTTTTGTTTAATAATATTCATTTCATTTAAAGCGTCATCTCTATTTTTATAATAAGACGTACTATAAGTAATTTTTTGATAATTATATTGTCCATAATAACGATTTCTTTTTTTATCAAAATAAACATTATCATTATTCATATTAACTGTTTTAGAATAAGATTTATCTCTATTTTTATTGTTATCAGAACGATTTACAATTCTAAGATTAGATTTTCTATTATCGGCTCTATTTCTATTTATATGATCTACTTCATTATTTATATTCCAATCATCTAAACCTAAAACAAATCTATGGAGTCTAATTCTAAGAATTTTATTTATATTACCGTAAAAATAACCATTAGAATACATACCCCATTTAAAACGTTTACATTTATCTACATCATCTAAATCTATAAGCGCTTTTCCTTTAATAGCACCTTGTTTATTTCTAACAATGATTTCAGCATAATCATCATATTTAATAATTTCATTTTTATCATATATAGTATTAATAATTTTACCATAATGTTGAATTTGAGCATAATGTTTAGTACAATATCCTTTACAAAACGTAGGATTATTACAATTATCAACTGAACATTTAGTATTAGTTTTACAATAACTAAATTTCTTTTTATAATTACTAAAATCAATCTTATATTTGTCCATAATGTAAATTATTTATTAAACAAATATAAAAAAAGGACTAATACTCCGAAAAGTATTAGTCCAAAATCGCATATCCGAAAACTTAAAATAATTTTAATATGTTAAAAAATGTTAAAATGGCATGTCTTCCAAAGTCTGGCTGGAAATATCTGCACCCATAGGATTCATAGTTTGATCTATAGCAACTCCGCCCATCATAGGAGCCATTCCCCCAACAGCCGGCATATTAGGAGTTTTTGGTTTTTCAACATTCATAATAAGAATAGTTTCTTTAACTAAATCTATTTTAATAGAAGGAATAGTATTTTGTTGATAAATCTCAATACAACCTTCTCCAACAAATTGAGGAAGACTTAAATCTCCATTATTAATAGGAGTCCAAGACTTTTTACTCTTAACATAACGAAGAAGTTTAAGCCAAACAGGAATAAATTTATTATTTTTATCGTGATAAACAGGTTTACTATCTTTACCGCGATTCATAATATTTTCAAAGTTTTCAAATAAAACTTTCCACGCATTAATAACAACTTCTGTATCTACAGAAACATATTCCCCTTGTTCATCAAAATCTTCAAACGTTAAAGATAAAGCGGTAGCTTCTTCATCTGTTAATTCACGACCTTTAAGATAATAAACATTTAAAACATGTTTAAGCCAATCAAAAACAGAATTAACTTTCCATTCTTCTTTACCACCAGGAATAGTATTCACATTAGATTCAACAGCAGTAAATGTTTTAGAAACATAATGGCGTTTATTTGGATCTTCTTCATTAGAAGCAAAAGTCAAAGTAAGTTTAGGAATTTCAAAACCATTAAAAGAGGGCATTCCTGTTTTATCTTCTCCAATAGTTATAGTACTATATTTAACTTCTTCAAGATGACCTAAAAATAAACCATTAGGTTTAGCTTGATCATTACCAAATTTAAGACGTGCTGTTCCACGAGCAGAAGCTAAACCACGACGAGATACTTTTTTAACTTCTTCAATAGGATTTTCTTGATTAACTGTTTTTTGTAACATAAAAATTCGTTTTTAAAATTAAGCTTAATTTATACTAATATGCCCGATAACATACTTATTAAAAATATATTATCGGGCAATATTAAAAAATCTATTATGACAAACAATAAATTACTCTTCTACTTCAGATTCGTCTTCTTCTTTTAAACCAACACGAGCAGGAGCTTTATCAACAAATTCTTTAAGTAGATAAGCCTTAACAGTAATAACTTCATGACCGTTATCTACAGGAATATCTTGAATTTCGTCCAAGTTAATAGTGTAAACACGATTCATCTTAGTAGCTTCATCGCCCATATCAGCTTTAAGTTGTTTCCAAACATTGGCATCAGTAAAGGTAAGAGAAGTACCAGTACCAGTCAATCCAGCAGGATTAGCAGTTTTAGAACCTTTATATTTAGGCAATTCACGAGGTTTAACAAAAGAAGAAAGAATATCCATTTGTTCTTCTTTAGTAACACCATCACGACTCAAAGCATCTTTAATTTCTTCCGGAGCATTTTCAAGAGCAGATGCTAACATTTCTTCAAAATGTTGAGAAACAAAACGAAGTTTATCGTGTTTAGTAAGACGTTCAGTAGTCGTTTTAGCATTACCTTTGCTATCATATACTACAAAACCTTTGGCAACAGCCCACATATCAAATTCTTTATGAATAGCAATAACAGATTCAGGAGAACCAACTTCCAAACCATTAGCTTTACAGAAAGAAGTATATGCTTCAGCTTTGGTATCAATAGCTGCATTAATTTCATCTATATTATGTAAGAAAGTAACATAATCTCCAGAAGACAAACCAAGTGCACGACTTACAGGAGGAGTCATACGGAAATTACCCTCAGTAGAAACAGCAATAAGTTGCGGTTCAACAGCTACATTTCTTTGACCAGCGTTAACAGCAGAAAATCCAAAGCTCATACTATTTACAGTTTTCATAACTTTAAGTTTTTAAAAGGTTTAATAAATTTGTTATTTAAAAATGTTTTGAAGATTAATAATTTCTTTTCTTATAACAATTTCTAAATCTTCAATCAAAATTGTTATATTTTATTCAGATACAATATAACTAAAATCTTATATTTCAATAATATCTGAATCAGTAATATCAATATTATTAACTTGCTTTAATTCGGTTGTTTCCATAACACCCATAAGGAAATCAGAAGCTATATCACGAGCAGCATATACAAAAGCTCTATGACCAACCATAACTTTTGGATATTTCTTATAAGTATCTTTTTCAAAACAACCAGCAGTGCAAGCGTCAAGATAAGAAAAACGACCAATACTTCGTGTTTCAACAACTTTACCAAATATTTCTCTATATCTAATAATTTCGTATTCGGTAACATAATCAATAGGTTGATTAGCAATACGGATTACAGGAATTTTACCAGATTGAGAAATAGTAGCAATTTGTTGTTTATTAACAGCAATACCAAATTGTTTAGAATTTAAATTATAATCTTTATAAATATTACCATTTAAATCTTGATAATAACGAGTAGGATATAAATATATATGTTCTTTTTCAGTATCTTTCTCGCTTAATTCATCAGCTTCTTTCTTATCTTTACAACGAATAGCGTAATCAGGAAGTTTATCGTCAGTATAAGCATTAATGCCATCTGTATATTCATACAGAGGTTGATAGTCTTTAACACATCTCCAAAAACAACCTGCCTTTGACAATAGTGCTTTAATAATATGAATATCAATACCTGTTTTACCATTAATAACGTGAATATGTTCAAGACAAGAACTAAAAGGAAGTTTTAAATCTTGTGCTCGCATTAGTATTGCAAGCCCCTCATTAACACTTTTAATTCCTCCTTTTTCACTTCTTGAAATCTTAGTAAGAAAATTCTCAGCAGCAATTAATTGTTTTTCATCAAACAAATTAATAGCGTTAATAGTGTCTTTATTAACTTCTATAACTTCACGTTTAGCAACAGGTACTTTATCACTGACTTTTTGTAATTGAGTAGGAGATTCATTCTCAACTACATTAGTTTCTTTTTCATTGTTTGCCATAATGTCAATGAGCACTTGTTTGTTTAACTACATTACAATAATAACACATTTTTCTATAACTACAAAATAATATCGCCCGAAATTTCATCAATCATTAAATTATTTCCTGTATCGTTTATTACCATAATAGTATTGTTCATCTTCTCCTTTAATAGCTTTTCTTCTTCAATAGTACTGTTACAATACACTCTATATGTTTTAGTAATATTATCGCCAAATTTAACATTACTAAAACGAGTTTTAAGTTCAACAATATTATCACATAATGGAGAAGTGAATATAACTATGTCACAAGCTATTTTTAGCTCTACATTGGACGATTGTTTAATAGATAATATACTAATACTCCCATTGTTAAATCGTTTCTCATTAAGCGTCGATTGGGCCTGTGATTTGAGCATTCTAAATTGTCCCTTATTAACACCAGATTTAACATAAATAGGATTACCTTCATCATCAGTAGCAATACAATCAGCAATACAATCATGATAATCGCCACAAACTTTATAAACAATACCATCAGCAGACAGATTTTGATTATTATTATTTAAAAATTTAGTGACTTGCGCAGCAAATTCTCCACGCTTAGATACAATTAATATTTTCTTATCTTTATTAGCATTACAAATATCATTAATAACACTTAGTTTATCAACATTATCAGTACATAAATCTCTTCTTAGCTTAGCAATACTATAAAAATTTCGAGCTTTTTCTTTTAAAATATTAGGATTATAAATATCATCAATCTGTTTATAAAAAGCAATATCAGTATCTAAATCATGTCTCCAACCATTTTGTTTAGCAATATTATTACAAAATTCAGTAGCACTTATATTTAAAACTTTATCTCCATATTTACATTTTTCAATAGTTTTTAAATCGCCAAAAATAGAAACACAATCATTTATATAATTAGTATATTTATCATAAGTAGCTCTATCAGTATCAGACATATCCACTCCAATCCTGTGTTCCTCTACGGGGGAATGAATATAGTCATTCCTTACTTTATTAGAAATATTATCTACATTAATATTAGGAAGTATTGCGCGAGTACGAGTAATAAAATCATTATCCATAATATTCTCTGTAAGAATACTAATCATAAACTTACTATTATCATATAAATGATTAAGTAACATATATTTATCATTTATACCAACAGTAATAATTAGTTTATAAGAATAATGATATTTAGGATTAACATAATCGGCACTTAAAATTCTAATATTATAACCATCTTCTATGGTCATATTGTTAGCTTTAAAACAATCAACTAATTTCTTTCTTGTTTCATATTTATCTACAACAATAAAAATAGCATCATCTTTATTTTTACTATGAAATTTTAATATAATATTAAATACTATATCAGTAATAATTTCCTTAGTAAAACAATAAAAACTTGCACGACCTTTAAGACGTTGAAAACCATCAAGAACTTGTTGAATAACTTTTTCTTTAATCTTCATTATCGTCAAATAAAGAATTATACATACCAGAATGTTTTTTAATTAACATTTTACCAGATTTAAGTTTAGCTTTAACATCACCTTTTTGTTTAGTACTAATACCTAATTTAATAGGATCAATAATTTTTAATGCTTCTTTAAAATAATAATTATAATTAATATTGCGATATTCAATACGTTTATCATCTAAAGAATTTAATACAGTTACTTTATAACCAACACAAAGATTACTTTTTATAAGAGTATTATTGTTAACTTTCTTTACACTTCCACCTTGATTAGACACATAAAATCTAACATTTCTTTGAAGTTCTGTACAAGTTACTCCATCATCAAATTCAACATGAAATTGGCGTCCAACATTTTGAGACTTACAAAAGTCAAGAATATTATTACATTCATATAATGTTTCTAATACAGGTTTATTATAAATAAAATAATTAACAACAGCTTGTGCTACAACAGGCATATCATAACCTTTACTTAAATCAATCGCATACATTTTGGGGTGTAAAGCACCTTTATATGTAGTTTTACCATTAATTTCTTCAACAATATAATTATTAATATCACGATTAATATAACATTTATATTCTTCAGCGTCAGCATCTAATTTAGTAAGTTGTTTCCAATTATTAGAAATAGACTCAAATTTATCTTTATCTTTTTTATAAAGTTTAACAACTATACCATCAGTATTAGCACTTATAACTTCAATACCGCCTAATTCAAGTTCTTCACAAAGCATTAAAATCATTAATTGTCCATTTATAGTAACTTTAAGAACAGCAAGTCTATCATAAAGACTACCAGATTCAAAACCTAATTTACCATAAATAGAATTAATAACAATCTTTAACGCTTGTGCAAGAATATCTTTTGGAATACCATCAATAAGATCTTCTTCACTATGTTTAGCGGCAATACGAGTATCTTTAAGCCAGCTAACAAGTTTTGTAAAAACACCTTCGTTTAAATGTGCAGGAGCAACATGATATACAGACATAATTGACGGATAGAAGCTGGAAATATCCCAATGTACATATATATAACTATCATCTGTAATATTATCCCAAATAGATGTTTTTTCTTTTGTACAATTCCCCGTAGAGGGATAATCAATATAAATTAGCTTACTCTTCAATTCTCTTGGAATATCTTGACTATGAAGTCCACCCGTTGCAATACTATAAACAAGTTTATTAATAGTTATTTCAAACCAGCCAGTATCATTATTGGTTTTAAGATATTTAAATTCAGGATATTTATTAGACACTTCTTTAAGAGCTTTTTTACTTGTTGAATAAACAACAACTTTTTTCATTTCTTCGAGAAGTTCTTGACATTCTTTAGTTTTAAATTTAATAAAAGGAAAAATAACTCTTTTAAAAGCCATAGCAGTACGTTCAGTTTTATTACCTTGCCATTGATTTGGAGTTAAACCACTAAACTCGCTATAAAATTTTGTAAAAAGTTTATCAGCAATATTACTTCGAGAACTACTTAAAACATCAACCCCATAAGCAGAAGATATACTATAACGTAAACGAATTTCATCTATATAAAGTCTTATCATTTCACATAGAATAAAAGAATCATTCATATTATAATACATAGTAGGTTCAATCCATTCATCGATAATATATCTATCCCACTTTTCAACTAACTTATTAAGATTTTCAACATTTATGCCTTTAAGAGTATTATCTTTTTCATAAAAATGTTTATCTTTATCAGATATAGGAGGAAGTTCATATTCAAGTAGTTCATACCATTGAAGATTAATACTTGTTTGTTTAAGACTTTTAGGAAAATAAACAGTTTTTCCATTTTTATCAACTCCTTTGCCAACTTTATTAAGAGCAAATACAGTCATTAAATCAACGTCTGTATAAGGAAGTTTATACTTACTTAAAGTACCAAGTAAATAATCATGTTTAAATATTTCATAATCATTTTGAGAAGAAATAATCTTTTTTGAAGTTTCATATAATTTAGTAATAAGTTCTTTAGTATTATCTGTTTGATTAGAAAACATAAGAAAAGCGGCAACCATTAACTTATCATATTTAGAACTATTAAAACCAAACATATCAGTACGAACAGGAATTTGTTTTTCAATATCATTCTCTTTTTGTATTTCATAATGCGGTCTAAGTCCATTAACAAATCCAAGCATAGTTAATAGTTGAGAATCATCTTTATCAGTAATATAAAAACTATATTTAATTACTGAATTAAGTTTTTCTTTAATTTCTTTTACAGTATATTTTTGAACTAATGGAATAGGAGCTTTTTTCTTATCGTTTTCATCATAGCAATCTTTAAATACTTTAAGATAATTATTAACTTCAATTATACTTATACTAAAAAAGTTTTTTAAAACTTCAACATCATAAGCATAACTACGTATCATATATAGCCTCTTTAAATTGTCTTACAAAAACATCTTTAAGATTTTGATTATCATAATATATAACAGCAGGGCTAATAACAGTTTTAACGTTATATTTTCCTCTATTATAATTATATAATCCAAAATCATATAATTGTTTATCAAAAATAATTAATTTAGTAGGTTTTATACGAATAAGTTCGTAATATAAATTACAAATACAATTTTTAATAGCTTCTTTTTCTAAATTAAAATCTGTTTTATTAATACATTTAATAGTACGAGCTACATAACAATTTTCAAGAAGTTCTTTACCTGTAATATCTTTATATGTATCTCGTACAATTTTTAATATATTATTATAATTAACGTCAGCTTTAATATCATAAGAAGGCAAAATAATCATAGTATCAGTGATTCTATTTCCTGTACCAAATACAATAGTATCATTTTCTTTACTATATAATTTTAAAGGGCAATTATAGCAAGTGCTTATTTTATTAATAAATAATTGACTACTATAATGTTCAATACTTAATTTAATATTTTTATTTTTACGTTTAATTCCCATAACATAAAATTAATTCTTTTCTTGCACGAGAACATGCTACATATAGTCTACGAAGTAGATCATCTTGATTAGAATAAGGACGACCATTTTTATCATAAACAATATCGTTAATGTCCACAAATACAACATCATAAGTAGAACCTTGACTTTTGTGGCTCGTAATTGCAAATCCATAATCTAAATCTCTACTATAAATAATCTTTCCATTACGATTAACTATATTAGCAGCAATAAGATATTTCTTTTTAAAGTCATAATATTGTTTCCATTTATTTGCACGAGTGCCACCTGTAGCTTTTTTAGCAGTTTCTATTAAATCTGTAATAACTTTATAATATTTTAATATAGTAAATTTATCTCTATGATCTATAACAAATAAAGGTTTAGTAATATTACCTCCATGTACTAATTGAAATTTAGTTAAAAAACCTTTAAATCCATAAGTATCATCAACAAAATTAACAATATCATTAATTATATATTCTTCTGAATTATTGATAATGGTTTCCATAAATTCATTAACAATAGTTTCATAAGACATAATTAAATCATTTTTAGTAATAATACTTTTATCAGCATCTTTTATTATATTATTACGAATATAATTATTCCAATTAGAAACACAAGCATTAGTATATGCAATAATTCTATACATGTCTATGTTATTGGTATATTCTTCATTTGAAAAACAACTATCTATAGTATTATTAAAATGAATTTTATTACATATACTAAAACCTTCTCCAATTTCATTATATATAGTAGTACCTACATTTTTACTTATATATTCTAAAAAAACATAACTTTTATTAGTAATATCACTTCGTAATAAATCTAATAAATTAGAAATAGGATTAGTTATAGATTGTCTAACAATTTCTTTTAATACAAAAACTTTATTACATTTATAAAAAGCACTTGATTTAGTTTCATTAACAGGAGCAAGTTGTGAAGAATCACCAATAAATATAAGTTTAATATTTAATTGTTTACATTGTTCACATATATAGTTAACAATTTTAGAAGGAAGCATAGAAGCCTCATCAACTAATAATAATTTAATATTATCAAGTTTTGGTTTAGCCATAGGATTAAATTGAGGATTATTAGGATCAAAATCTTCTAATCTTAAATCTAATCTTAAGCCAAGAGTACTTTGAATAGTATCAACAGGTCTATTTCCAATAGCTTGGCTAAACACTCTACATGCTTTATGAGTAGAAGAAGTACATTTAATTACACTATTACTATATTTACAATTATTAATAATATATTTAGTAATAAAAGTTTTACCTGTACCACCAGCTCCAATTAATCCGACTATATATTTAGCCGGATTAAAAGGAGAAGCTATAAAATCAATAATACCGTCTATAGCTTTTTGTTGATCATTAGTAAACTTATATTTATCATTATTGTTTACATGTTCACCAATCTTAAATTCATTCATTTCTTTCTTTCAATATTTTATCAATACGAGCTTGATTAAGTCCATCATAGTTATCTTTATATTCTTTAAAAATATTAGATGCTTTATCATCTTCATAATCAATATAGCTTTCTTTAATATCAAAATATTGCTGTTTATCGTAATTATTAACAACAATATTTCCTTTAACAATACAACCTACACAAAAAGGCAAATAATATAGAATATCAAGTTCTTGATTAAGATTATCACATCTAATATAAATATTACGAATAGATTTCTTTTCTAATTCTTGCATATAAATATTAGAAGCACCTTTACAAGTAAAACATTCTTGTTTAATAGGAACAATACTATCTTCTATTAAAACTTTATAAGAACCATCTTTATCAATAAAAACAATTCCTTTAGCTTTTCTAACTTTAATAGTATATTTTTCTTTAATAACTTTATATTTACCTTTGTTATTCTTTTTAACAGGAGTTGAAAAATCAAATATTGGCATAATAATAGTTTTAATAGATTATTTTTTCATTATTTTCTTAGTAAACTTAACCATATCAAGTTTAAGTTGTTTTCTTTCTTTTTTAGAAATTTTTCTATCATCGTCATTTCCAAATTCTCTATTAATAATTTTTCTATTACTATTAATAGTTTTAGATATAATATAACTATATCCACAATAATGACAAAGATAATCTATTTTTCCCCAAGTACCATTACCAACTTCATTAGAATCTTTTTTAACTTGTACTATTTTATTGGCGTAATCAACAGAAACATCTGCTTTTTTAGTAATACTTTTAATAACACTCACTTCATCATAATTTTTCTTTTTCATAACTTTACGTGATTTAATTTGTTTATTAATATTATTATTTATATTTATAATAATGGCTCGGCTTTGCCTCGCCACACTATTCGTTTCCCCGTAGAGAAGTACATCGCATACCAGCTTTATATCTGCTTATTATTCTATATAATAATCACAAAATAAAACTTTTGGTTCAATATTAACTTCAACACCAATATCTTTTAATGTATCAATCTCCATATATTTTTTAGCTATATCATCTTCATAAACATGAATTAAACCTATAGCTTCTTCTTTACTTCTGGCAGCAATAACCATACCGCCACCTCTATATCCTGTACCAACAGTTATACTATATAATTTACAATTAGCCATAATTAATATTTTTAGATTATGATAGCTATTTTTAGCTTAATACAAAGACTTATTCTTAATTAAATAACTTGTATTACTTAGTATATGATAATCCAATGTTAAGCTAAAATTAGCTATTATAGAACGTTTAACAAATTAAGTTTGCTATATTTTGATAATCGATAATAAACTAACATAATAATTAACATTATAATCAACAATATAATTACAATGCTCATTATTATAAATAAAAACAGGAACTTGTTTCACAACAAATTCCTGTCATAACGGATAGGTAAATCCACAGTTTGGTTCATAACAACATCTCTTTTCACAAAGAGTTTTACTTTAGCAATAATACTATTATGAATATCTATAGTAAAATAAATTGAAAACGATTAATAAACAAACTATGATATATAATAACTATATTATTGCTATTATCTCAATTTTGGTTCTTTTTCGGTTCTTCTTCATTAATAATCATATTAATAAGATCTTCTTTACAAAGTTTACTTAAATCTTCTTTAGTAAATTTACAATATGAGTTATTATATTTTTTATTTCTTTCATCAATAATTTCATTGATAAAACCTCTAATTTGCTTACAAATATTATAAGTATAATTACGTACAACAATCTCAATATCACTTACAACATCATAATAATCACTAAGTTCATCTCCATTAAGATGTTCTATATCTTTTTTATCAACTTTTTTAAGATTATTAAGAGCAATAATAATATTTTGATGAAGCAAATCGTCAATTTCTTTATAATCTTTAACCCAGTTAATAAATTGTTTAGTATCAACAATCATATTTTTAAACATATCACTTTTACTTTTATCAAACGATTCTTTAATATTATTAGCAATTTCATCTATTAAATCACTAATACTTTGTTTAGAGCTATCAAATTCAATTGTTTTTGTTTTCATAATAAATAAGTTTATTAAATTAATAATTTAAAAGATAGTGTTACTATTATCACTAACCGTAACACTTATAACTATGAAAGTTCTAAAACAAGCATGTTCAATTATCACTAATTCTCATACTTTACAATTTCAGATTTAACTACAAAATGTATCAAATTCTTCATCATCTTCATCAGGCATATTATTCCAATTTACATCGTCATAATCTGTATCATAAAGATAACTTGGAATTTCAACCTCGACAGATATATCGTTATCGTTATTCTCTATAATCATAATTATAAGATTAAGTTTAAATCCCCGTAAAGGAATCAGTGATATATCGTTCTTCTCTACGGGGATTTATACCAAATAAATTTTAATCTTCAACATCAACAGATTTAATATCTGCATTCTGTTTATTAAGTTCGATTATTTTATTGATATTATCGGAAGAAATATCAGCAATATGATCATCACTTAATTCTTCAGAACAAAACTTATTAATAGTTTCTTGTGCAATCTCTGCAAAACATTGAAAAGAAGCAATTAAACTATTAATGAAAAAAGTTTCATTATAATTATACTCATGATTCAAACCGTTAGTATTTATAACAAACTTATTCCAAAGAAATTTAATATAAGGACGTTTAGTCTTAATTTCATCTCTTGTAAATAAAGTATTAATAATACCTTTTGCAGTAAATCGACGAATTTCTGCATTAAATTTGATAATAAATACAATTTCAAGAATATGCTTAGGAAGTTTAGCATATCTTTCAGGAACATAAGTGCGTTTATGTTCTTTTTTATTTTTATTATTCTGCTTACCTCTATAAGAACCATTAATAGGACTCATAGTATTTTCGTTAACACCTTCATTTTCTTTTTGAGAATTAACACCATTATCATTAACAGACTTTTTTAAATTCTCAACAACAGATTGTTCAATGTCCATAATTTTATTTGTTTAAAGATTAATAGTAAGATTAATATTTTATGTAAATATAAAAACAATTACAATACCATACAAGATATTTAATATATTTTTTTCGTCACATGTTTAACTTCTTGATTATAATCATGCTAAAAAGTATATTATATGCTTAACAGCATAAATAATGTAATAATATCAACAATAATTACATTATAAACAATATAAATATTAGTAGTAACAATATTTATATCATTACTACTAATATTATATGTATAATTTAGAAGCCCATCAATTTATCTGCAAATCTTGCAGCCATCTTTTCTCCGGTTTTACCAAGTTTAAAACCAATAATATGATTAATAATAACATCATGATCATAAACTTGAACAGTAGCGTCATTTCTTGTGCTAAACGGATTAGTAAATTGTTCTCCAGCAACAATTTCTTGTTGAAGAATATCAATACTACCTCCATTAAATATCAAGTTAAGAGCTTGAGGATTATCAAGAAGAGCATTAGCCATCCAACCAAGTTCATCATCTTCTTTAACTGCTCCAACAATAGCATATAAAGAAGTAAACAAAGTATTAGTCATACCTTCTTGATAAGTAACACCGTTATCGTTACTTACAAAACCACGAATAGGAGTACTAAGAGTAAAACTAATCATAGTATAGTTATCTTTCTCAGTAAAGTTTACGTTTTTAATTCTAACAGAATTAATACGTTTACAACCAGCAGCAATTAATTTTTTAATGCAGTTTTGATAACTTACATTAATCATTTCATTACTTGCATTTTCAGCACCATTTTCAACTTGAACATTAACTTGTTCTACAGTTGCAGCATTTTCTTTAGCCATAACTAATAATTTTTAATTGTTAATAATGATAATTATAATGATAATGTTAATAAAACTATTAAAAGTCTTATAAATCATATATCCAAAATTTATTATGTTATTGTATGAGGTGAATAAATATATTATTCAATAAGTAAAGCTATTGCTAAACCTATTAAATAATATAATAATCATAAATTTTGTATTACTAATACAGATGTAAATAGAAATACCACTAAATATAATACTATTTTTATAGTATCTTCAAGTCTTATTGAATCTCCTATTCGTTTTATTTTTATAAAACATATTGCAGTTACTACTGCATATATTATTCCTAATAATATTAATTTAATCATATCTGTTTAAGTTTTATATTGTGTTACATAAAAAAGTTTTACATGAGAGTTATAAACTGTAACTTACTATAACTTAATAACATAAAGTTATACGTAGTTAAAGAGTGAGCCTTAAACTTGTTTAAGACGAACCCAATCAAATAAAAGAAAATAAAGCTCTTAAAAGAGTTATTAAACAAGTTAGAACAAAAGCTAAAATTAAAGATTTAAGTAAAATTGTTTAAGTTGTTACTAATGAAGTTATTAATAATAGAAATTAAAGTAGAAATAATAAAGTTAAAATTAAGAGTTTAGATAAAGCTGTTTAAAATATTAATTAAAATATTGTTGATAATGATGTTGATAATAATAAGGTTAAGAATTTAAATAAAACTATTTGAGTTGTTGTTTGACACAGTATGCTGAAGTCTTGAAGAGAGAGATAAAGAGGGAAAAGAGAGAGGTAATAACAAGGGTGTGGAATGTGTTCCTCCTATTGCTACTGCCACTAATGCTCTAAATAGCCTCAAATAGCTTAATTTCACATTTTCTCTTTTCCTTACTCTCTATCATATCTTTTTCAATCGTTCAATACAGAGCTAATAACAGCTATCTACGATTGTTTTTGTTTTATTAACTCTAATATCCTTTGAGTGTCACCAACCGCATTAACAACATCTCTATTAATCGCTTGAATAGCATACATAATAACAGCAGTTTCATCAACAGCATGTCTATCATTACTTAATTCAACATTAATTAATTTATTAATATATCGAATAAGTTCTTTAACATACTCGTGACACATATATTTACGACTTGCAATAACTTTTTTGTCAGTTTCAGTTAATTCTTCAAAGTTAACCTTGTCAATGTCTTCAATATTATCACTAATGCATTCATCATCTTTTAAAATAAAAAAATTATAATAATCAAGAATATATTCTTCACGAGATTGATTGGTATTATTACTACATTGAGTAATATAATCACAAACTTCTCTTTTTGTCATACCATGTTTATTCATAATATCATCATAAACAGCTTTAATAATTTCAGGAGTAAGTTCAACATTCTTTTTCATAATTGTAACATTTAAATTAATAATATGATTAGTAAAAGTCTTAATAGAACAGTTAATTGTATAATCAACTTGTTTCCAAAATTTATTATGTTATAGTATGAGGTATTGAGTTTGAAAAACTCCAACAGTAGGAACTTAATCCTGCCATTGGAGTATAAGCTCGAATTAGATTTCGAGCATCTTGTCAAGCATGTCATCGAGCTTTGTCTGAACACGTTCAGTAACACGAATATCTACAATAGAAGTAGAATAGCCATCGTGTTCGTGAGTACAAACTTCGCCGTCCGCTGTAACGTATTCTTCGCCAGTACTGAAATGTCTACGTTCAAGTTGCATTTTCGCATTACGAAGAACAGCTTGAAGTTCAGCAGCCCCAAATCCTGTCACTCCATTAGAACGAAGACCAGCTTCTTTCTTCTTGGTATACAGAATATCAAGACCTTCGACAATGTTAAGACATTGAGCAATCAAAACAGAAGGAACGAAATCGATATAATCAATCTCTGTAAGATTGTAATCACCATTCATGTCTTTTGCATAGCCTTGAAAAGGACTATTAAATTGAACACGATAACGAACATTGTCTCCTGTTGAGTAAACTCTAACAGCTTTAACAACTACGTTTATAACACTCACTTCGTTTTCAGCTTTTGAAGTAGCCATGATTTTAATGCTCTCTTTCAGAGTCTCACCAATTTAACGACTTGGTTGCCGAGCGTTTAGTTAGTAATAACAGTGTCAAACAATAACGCCACATGTTGTACACCAAGATTCATTATGTTATTGTATGAGGTATGTAAGATAAATAAAAATAGCTAATATAGCAAGATTATCTCTCACCATATTAGCTATTTGTTAATCGAGAATGTCAACTCGTTCTACAATAAGATGAATATCTCTATCATCGGTTACGTTATTAAATCTCCACCAACCATTATGAAAACGAGAAGAAAGTTTTTCAAATTCAATACCATGATTTTCTTTAATCTTGTCACGAACTTTATCTAAGTCGTCCATATGTTTTATAGCATATTCAATAGACCAATCAGGAAATACATGTTTTCCAGTTAATGAAACTACATAAACAAACTCATTCATAATTATTTAATAATTAAGATAATGCCCAAGATTTTAAACACCAATAGATACCGTAATATAAAGCAACAACAAATAACACACAACCAATTAAATCAATAATGATTGCTATTATATGTTTATCTTCATTTGTTAACTTCTTGAATAAATTTAATTTTAATTTCATAGTTATCAATGTCAGTCTCACACCGAACTCTCTGCATTGTGTTAGTAATAACATCGTCAGTGCCATGCAGTGCAACATCTTGATGAGTATAATATTTATTATACCAAGATTTATTATGTTGAAGTATGAGGTGTTTGGCACTTTCATGACGGGGGTATTCAAAACTATCGATAGCACCGGGGGTAGTCTACTACATACCTCCCCGTGTACATTCATAAACCTCAAATTTTAAATTAATATTATCAACTTTATTATTTCTTATATTTTCCCCACTATTTTCTTTATCATTTTCTATTTCATAAATCTCAAATTTCATAGTAGCATTACTTCTCATTTTATCTCTCATTTTATATTTATCATTATTACTCTTATTATCTTTTATTAAATCTTAAATTTTAAATTATCTACTTTACTATATGTTTTATTATCTACTTCATTAGTCTTTTTCTTTATTTACTTCCTATTTTATCATTTCTTTTATCTCTATATTTATTATACACATAAACTTCAAACTTTAAATCAACACTATCTTTCTACACTATCTTTCTACATTATCTTTCTTATTATTTTCTACATTATTTTTACTATCTTATTTATTATTATTTCTTCTATTATTTTTATTATTTTCAATAAGATTATTTTCTCCAGTATTACTTTTTGTTACTTTCTTTATAAATCTTATTGTTGTAGTTATAACTATTTCCATATCTATTTTCTGCTTTATGTTTGCTTTAAAACAACAATCGACAACAGTTTGATAACTATTGTCGATAACTATAACTTAAAACCATTAACCTTAATGCTCTAAAATAATCTTTCCATTACTATCAACTTTACAACCATCGGGGTATTTAATTTTATATTTTGCAATAAATTCTCCAAGATTGCCTTTAAATATCATATTATGATTAACAACGTAAATAGATTTACGAGTAGTACGAGCAATAATTTTATTATTAATGGCATCTTCTATAGCATTATAAAAACAATTCTTTTGAAGACCAGAAAATTGCATAAAATCTTTTTCTGTAATTTCAACATAATTGCCGTTATAAATAATATTAAGACGAATATATGAAGCGAGAAGTAAAGTATCTCTACGAAGTTTATATGCAATTAAATCGAACAATTCTCCAGCAATACTATACTTAATTCCTTTAGTACAAGATTTATTAATATAAACTTGATAATTATTAACAATACTATTAAGTATTTCTTTTTCTTCTATTTCAACATCAAGAGAAAATTTAGTAGGAATAATTTTAGCAGCATCTTCTTCTGCATAAGAAGCAACTTTATTAGCATAAATTTTATTAGCTTTAGTTTCAAAACTATATCTCATAACTTTATCTATTAAATGATTAATATAATCATAAAGATAATATATTTTTCCGCATACGCCAACGTTATGTGTTAAAAATTTAGTTAAATATCCGTATATACAAACATTTAACATTTAATATCTATCTGTAAATCAAGCACTTAACCTCTAACAGTATTATCTTATAAATACTATAATATTCACTTCAATATTCGATATAATATGTAATATAATGTTATTGATTATAATCTAAATTATTATTATGTTTTCGTTCTAAATTACAATCGATAAAACTATTAAAAGGAATAAATTCAGTTCTAACAATAAATGTTTTCTTAATACAATCATTATGTTCTAAATCATAAGAAGAATGATTTTGCATAACAATTTCAAATTGATTATAATTATCTTTATTAATAAAATTCATATTATAAACGATTGTTATCTGTTATATAATAGATTATAATTTATTAACTATTATATTTAGTATCATAATTAATACATTATCGAGTAATAGAATCATCTATATGAATAGAAATATCTACGCTCTTTTTGTGAGCACGTTTATATTCTTCTAAACATTCTTCACAACAGAATTGTTTACCTTTATAACAAATAATATTATCTTCCTTTAAATCTTTAATAGTAGGTTTATAAAATGTATGATTAATACTATGACTACAATTATCACAACTAATTTCATAAATTTTTTCTATCATATCATTAACAGGTTAATTATTATTTCGAGTACAAGATAATAAAAAATTATTATTTATCCTTGTTAGTTACCAAAAAGTGGTTATATTGGTTACCAAATTTGGTAAATATGGAACTTAGTATTGATAAACGTACCGTTGATATTCTATATGTAGATAAAGAAAATCTACATAATTTTACTGGTACTGATATTGTTAAATTTATTACGAATAATGATATTAATGGTATCGATTTATTTGTAGCTCTTTTAAGTGGTGTTTATAATCTTAAACCTGCTGAGACTAATCTTCTGAAAGTTGTTGTTAATTACAATCGTAAAGTTGCGTCACCTATTGTAAGACAAAAAGCTAAAGACGAATATGAAATTTCTGCGACTACTTATTTCAGAAGTCTTTATACTCTTCGAGATAAAGGTCTTGTGTATATTGATATTGATAACAATATCGCATGTGGTTCTGCTGTTCAAATAAATAAATATCGTCTTGAAAAAGCAAAACTTTTTGCTGTTGAACTTAATCCTAAAAGTAATACTAATAAGATTCTATAACCATGCGTATATTATATAAAAAGCACGTAAAACGTATTATAATATATAATATAAATATTATATATTATAAT